>DASUKC010000148.1:0-13080 GCA_036278975.1 Gaiellaceae bacterium | reverse complement strand
ACCGACGCGCCGCCGATGCCGTCGCGGCCGGTGAACGCTCCGAAGAGGACGATGGCGTTGCCCACGCCTTGCGCGCGTGCGCGGAGCACGCGCTCGGTCGGCAGCACGCCCACGCACATCGCATTCACCAGCGGGTTGTCGCGATACGCGGAGTCGAAGACGGTCGCGCCGCCGACGGTCGGCACACCGACGCAATTGCCGTAGTGGCCGATGCCGGCTACCGCGCGCTTGAAGTGCCAGTCGGGTGCGCCGAACCAGAGCCCGTCGAGCAGCGCGATCGGCCGTGCGCCCATCGCAACGACGTCGCGGAGGATCCCGCCGACGCCCGTCGCTGCCCCTTGGAACGGCTCGACAGCGGACGGGTGGTTGTGCGACTCGACCTTGAACGCGACGGCGAGCCCGCCGCCGACGTCGATCACGCCGGCGTTCTCGCCGGGGCCTTGCAGCACGCGCTCGCCGTGCGACGGCAAACGTCCGAGCAGCGGCGCCGAATGCTTGTAACCGCAGTGCTCCGACCACAACAGCGAGAAGACCGCAAGCTCGAAATCGTTCGGCGCGCGATCGAGCAGGTCGTGGATACGGGCGAATTCCTGGTCGGTGAGACCGAGGGCCTGATGCAACGGCTGCTGGGCGACCGAGCTCAGAGCGCCATGGTATCGGCGCTCTAGGATGACGACCCTGGTTACCCTTCGCCGCGCAGCTCCCGAAGATGCCGACTGGCTGGTCGAGCTGTACGGCAACGACGACGTCGATCCGTTCCTCGGCCCGCGCCAGGCGCGCGACCGCGACAGCCTGCTCGCCGAGATCGAACGTTCGTCTGCGGAGCCTGACGCGTTCGGCGTCGTGCTCATCGAATGCGACGGTGAGCGCGCCGGCGCGATGGCGTTTCACCGGGTGAACGAGGCGAACCGCATCGCGCATTGCGGCGGGCTCGCCGTCCACCCGGCGTTCCGCGGGCGGCGGATCGCCGACGAGGCGGCACGGCAGTTCCAGCGCTACCTGCTCGTCGACCTCGATTACCACCGCATCGAGATGGCGGTGTACGGCTTCAACGAGCGGTCGCTCGTTCACGCGGAGCGTGCCGGCTGGATCCGCGAGGGCGTGAAGCGCAGGGCATACCTTCGGCACGGCGAGTGGCAGGATGCGGTGCAGTTCGCGTTGCTCCGCGAGGATCTCGGCGAGTAGCATCGAGGTATGGCGAGATTCCTGCACACGATGGTGCGCATCACCGACCCCGATCGTTCGCGCGCGTTCTACGAGGCGCTGGGCTTTGGCTTCGAGCGCGAGATGGACATCGTGCGTAACGGCGAGAAGGAAGCGACGAACTACTTCTTCTCGTTGGGTGACAGCGAATCGGTTCTCGAGCTGACGTTCAACCACGACGGCCGTGCGTACGAGCTCGGCACCGGCTACGGGCATATTGCGATCGGCGTCGACAACCTCGACGCAGCGCTCGCGGCTCTTGCGGAGCAGGGCATCGAGCCGGAGAAGCCGCCGTACCAGGTGCGCGAAGGCGGGTCGTTTCTCTGCTTCGTCCGCGATCCGGACGGCTACCGGATCGAAGTCATCGGCCGCTCGTAGGCGTCATGGTTCGCACGCTTGCCGAACTGCTCGCGGAGGCGGAGGCGCGTGTCACGCGCTTCACCCCGCAAGAGGCGTACACGGCGATGGCTGACGGCGCGCTGCTCGTCGATCTTCGGTCGCAGCCGGCGCGAGATCGCGACGGCATCGTCCCGGGATCGCTCCACATCCCGCGAACCGTGCTCGAGTGGCGCGTTGCCCTCGACAGTGACTGGCGCAGCCCATTCGTCGGTGGGCCCGACGAGCAGATCGTGCTGCTGTGCGACGACGGCTATTCGTCGCTGCTGGCGGCGGAGACGCTCGCTGGGCTCGGTTTTGCGCGGGTCGGCGACGTCCTGGGCGGTTTCGCGGCGTGGAAAGACGCAGGCCTCACGACGACGCGGCCGCGCGCACAGCCCGTCGGCGTGCTTCCCGGCATGAGCGGCCCCGAGTTCTAGGAAAGTGTCGATTGACGGGAATGGCGTCCGTCGGAGGTTCGACCATTACCAAGGAGGCAGTCGTGAAGTACCTGATGTTGGTGTGCGCCGAACCGACCCAGACGGATGAGCCAAGGGTGACGGCAGGCGCGATCGAGGCGTGGCTGGAGCAGGTAGGAACGGCGCGCTTGTACGGCAACCCGCTTGTCGATCCGTCCGAGGGCTGGACGGTCCGGCTGCGCGGCGGCAAGCCGCTCGTCACGGACGGCCCGTTCGCAGAGACGAAGGAAGTCATCGCCGGCCTCGACATCATCGAGTGCGCCAGCGACGAGGAAGCGCTCGAGATCGCGAAGGCACACCCGGTCGCGACGTTCGGGTCGATCGAGGTTCGGAGATTCGACGAGTCGTGAGAGACTGAGGCGTGCTCCTCTACAACAGCCCGATCTCGGGCAACTGTTACAAGGTGCGCCTCGTCGCGGCGCACCTTGGTATCCCGCTCGAGCTGCGAGAGGTGCAGGTCATCGACCGCACGGATCCGCGCCCGTTCCTCGCTGATCTCAATCCGGCTCGGCGTGTGCCGACGCTCGTCCTCGACGACGGGCGTCCGCTCGCCGAGTCGGGGGCGATCATCTGGTATCTCGCCGAAGGCTCGCGCTTCATCCCGACGGATCCGTACGAGCGCGCCCAGGTCCTGCAGTGGCTGTTTTTCGAGCAGTACGAGCACGAGCCGGCGATTGCGGTCGCGCGTTTCGTGATCACCTACTCAGGTCACGCAGACGAGCTCGGCGAGTTGATCGCGCGCAAGCAGAAGGACGGCGTGAAGGCGCTCGCGATGATGGAGTCGCACCTCGAAGGACGCGACTGGTTCGTGGGCGACTCGATGACGCTCGCCGACGTCGCGCTGTACGCGTACACGCACGCCGCCGACGAAGGAGGCTTCGACCTCGGCGCGTATCCGGCGATCGGGCGCTGGCTCGCGCGCGTCGCGGCCGAGCCGGGCCACATCCCGATCGACGCCTAGCGCCGCACGGCGCCGAGTCAGTGCAGGCGGAGGCTGGCGCCGATCAGCCGGCCGCTGACGACGCGCACGACCGAGTACGGCGCAAGCCGCGCTTTGAGTGTCCAGTAGCCGGCCGTCGTTGCGCGCTTCACCGCAACGCCCGCCCAATGCCCGCCGATCAGCCTCTGCACATGAACGGTCGACGCAGCGGCAGGCGCGCGCAGCTCGCCCCAGAGCGTGACCTGCGAACCGCGCCGCGCGACTTCGGCGAGCGGCAGCTCGAACGCGGCGTACGAAAGCTTGGGGCTGTTGTTGATCGTGACGAGGCCGCTCTGGAAGCGCGCAATGTTCGGCTCGTCGCGATACAGGTACTGGATCAGCATGTCGACGCGCGCGCTGTGCCACGCCTGGTACGCGCTCTCGCCGATGTAGCGCGCTTGCAGTGACTGCGACACGCCGAGGAGACGGTCGGGCGGGTTCGTCTGGTAGCCGTACTCCGTCAGCCAAACGCGCGCGCGGCGTCCGAAGTCCGCGCCGACGAGCGACGACAACCGGTTGATCGACGACATCGGGATCGTCGCGCAGATCTTGCAGCCCCCGCGCAGCGGTGACTCGACCTTCGGGTTGAGCGGATAAGGGTTGTACGCGTACGCATCGAGTCGCGCGTGCGCGGCGTGCATGCCCTTGAGCCACGCAACGGGCGAGACGCCGCCGGTCGACCCGCGCGGTGCGGAGCCGCCCCCGCCCACCTGTGCGCCACGGATCACGGAGTGGATCGCGATGTACGCGGGATTGAGCAGACGAATCGTGTAGATCGCGGCCGACGTCGGACGCAGCCAGCGCGCCTGATTCGGCTCGTCCCAGATCAGCCACTTCTTCACCCACGGGTAGTGACGCGCTGCAGCTTTCGCGAACGCGCCGAAAGTCGCCCCCGAGGTCGGCGCGTAGTTCGTGCCGCGCCCGTTGTTCGCCCACTGCGGCGTATCGAGCAGCTGCAACATCACGTCGATGCCGGCCGCGTGTAGGCCGTCGACGATCTGGTCAGGTTGCGTCCATTCGTATGCCTCGTCGTTTGGATCCGTCGGCACCGTCGGTGGCCCTGGTGCGATCTGGTTCCACGCGAGTGTGAAGCGCACGATGCGCACGCCGATGCTCTTCAGCGTTGCGATGCGCTGGTCGAGCGTGCCTGGTCCGTTCGCGAGCCACGCGTCGTCGGTCAGGCCGAAGCGCACGCCGCTGGCCGCCGACGCGCTTGGCGCGCTCGTTGCGAACGCAGCGCAAAGTGATGCGACGACGACCGCAAGGATGGTTGCCCGGACCCTCACCTCTGTTCATCGTTGGTCCCGAGGCCGCCTACCCAAACCTCGGTGGATGCGTTTTCACACTTTCGTGACAGACGCGTTTCACACGCGTTGCAGTTGTCGCTTTACGGTCGCTGCATGACAACTGCAACGAAGGAATCGAGGAAGAAGACGGCGGTCGCCACGCCGTGGGGGAAGGCACACGTCCTCGAGCGTGTCGCGGTGCAGCAGCGCGCCGGCGACAAGCGCTTCAGCTCACTCGTCGAGTTGCTCGAGCTCGAGAAAGGCGAACGGCTGGTTCGCCTCGCGTACACCACCGACGGCGTCGTGCGGCGCGGCCCCGTGACGTTGCGCGAGCGCGACCTCGACCGCCTGCGCCAGGCACTCGGCGCCAGCGACGCGCTTGGGGAGCTGTTCGCGCTCGGAGACCGTGTCTCCAGAGGCGGCGCCTAGACGAGCGCGGCGGCCGACAACCGAGCCGAGTCGACCAGCGAGCCGAGGATCAGCGCGCCGTCGGTCGAGCCGAGCTGCGCATCGACCGCGTGCTCCGGGTGCGGCATCAGCCCGAAGACGTTGCCGTCTTCGTTGATCACCCCCGCAACGTCGGCGATCGCACCGTTCGGGTTCATGCCGTCGGCGTAGCGCAGGACGAGCTGGCCGTTGTCCTCGAGCGCCGCGAGCAGCTCGTCGTCTGCGAACCAGCAGCCCTCGCCGTGCTTCACGGGGATCGTCAGCGACTGGGCCGCACCGCAGCGCGAGGTGAACGACGTGTCTGTGCGCGTGACGCCGACGTCGACGTCACGGCACACGAACGACAGCGATGCGTTCGGGCGCAGCACGCCCGGCAGCAGCCCTGCCTCCGTGAGGATCTGGAAGCCGTTGCAGATGCCGAGCACGAGGCCGCCCTCGCGCGCGAACGACGCGACCGCGTTCATCAGCGGCGAGAAGCGCGCGATCGCGCCGCAGCGGAGGTAATCGCCGTATGAGAACCCGCCGGGGAGGACGACCCCTGCCGTTCCGGGCGGCAGCCCGGTCTCCGTGTGCCACACGCGCGTTGCGCGCGCACCGAGCAGCGCGAGCGCGCGGCAGGCGTCGCGGTCGTCGTTCGAGCCGGGAAACACCGCTACGGCGATCAGCGGGCGTTCGCTCACGCGTGCAACTCGATCTCGTAGCTCTCGATCAGCGGATTGGCGAGCAGCTGTTTGCACATCCGTTCCAGCTCGGCGCGCGCCGAGGCCTCGTCGCCTGCCGTGAGCTCGACGTCGATCACGCGGCCGACGCGCGCCTCCGCGACGTCGAAACCGAGGTGTCGCAGCGAGCTCGACACCGCCTGTCCCTGCGGGTCGAGGATGCCCTGCTTCGGGCGGACGAGAACCGTCGCCCTCAACCGAGCACCACCGACGGGTTCGCGAGGTAGTCGTCGAACGCGATGTCAGTCAGGCGCTCGAAGGCTTCGACGTAACGCGCGCGCGTGCCCGCGACGACGTCGTCTGGCAACTCCGGTCCGGGCGCCGTCTTGTCCCAGCCCAGCGACTCGCAGTAGTCGCGCACGAACTGCTTGTCGAACGACGGCGGCGTCGAGCCAGGCCGATACTCGTCGGCCGGCCAGAAGCGGGATGAGTCGGGCGTGAACACCTCGTCGGCGAGCACGAGCTGCCCGTCGGCGTTCACCCCGAACTCCATCTTCGTGTCCGCGACGATGATCCCGCGCGCCGCTGCGTAGTCCGAGACGAAGCCGTAGAGCGCAAGGGCGAGCCGCTCGACTTCAGCGAAGCGCTCCGCGCCGACGATGTCAGCGGCCGTCTCGCGATCGATGTTCTCGTCATGGCCGCTGGCGGCCTTCGTCGCGGGCGTGAAGATCGGCTGCGGCAGCTGCTGAGACTCGACGAGCCCGTCCGGCAGGGTGTGCCCGCACACCTCGCCGGTTGCCTTGTAGTCCTTCCACCCGCTCCCGGAGAGGTAGCCGCGCACGACGCACTCGATCGGCAGCATCTCGAGCTGCTTGCACTCCGTCGAGCGGCCGTCGTCGCGCAGCGCGAGCAGGTGATTCGGGACGAGGTCGCGCGTGCGCGCGAACCAGAACCCGGAGAGCCCGGTGAGCACGCGGCCCTTGTCGGGGATCTCGGTCGGAAGCACGACGTCGAAGGTCGAGATTCGGTCGCTGGCGACGAGCAGCAAGCGGTCGTCGTCGAGCGCGTACAGCTCGCGGACCTTGCCACTACCAAGATGAACGGCGGCGTCAGGCATGGACTGGCTCCTCCCCCCGGTTGCCGGGAAATAGTTTGCTGCGTTGGGTGACGATGCGATGCAGGCGATCGAATGTCGCGTCGAGATGCGCGACGGTTGCGTCGAGGTCGAAGACCTCGTCGAGCTGGGCGGTACTGAGCTGTGCAACGACGTCTGCGTCGGCACGCGCGAGCTGCGTGAAGTCGGTCTCGGCGTCCCATGCCTGCATGGCGATGCGCTGGACGATCGCGTACGCATCCGCGCGGTCGAGCCCGGCTCCGACGAGCGCGAGCAGCAGGCGGTGCGAGAAGAAGAGGCCGTGCGATGCCCAGAGGTTGCGGCGCATGCGTTCTGCGTCGACGGTCATGCCCTCCACGATCCACGTGAAGCGGTCGAGCATGTAGTCGAGTGCGAGAAACGCATCGGGCACGACGACGCGCTCTGCGGACGAGTGCGAGATGTCGCGCTCGTGCCAGAGCGGCACGTTCTCGAGTCCGACGAGCGCGGCTGCGCGCACGATGCGCGCGAGGCCGGTGATGCGCTCGGCGACCTTCGGGTTGCGCTTGTGCGGCATCGCAGACGAGCCCTTCATGCCCGCGCGGAACGGCTCCTCGACTTCGCGCACCTCGGTGCGTGCGAGGTGGCGGATCTCCGTTGCGAAGCGGTCGAGCGACGACGCGGCGACCGCAAGCGCGTTCAGCAGCTCGGCGTGGCGGTCGCGCGGGATGACCTGCGTCGACACCGGCTCCGGCTCGAGACCGAGCTGATCACACGCGATGCGCTCCAGTTCGGGGTCGAGCGCGGCGTACGTGCCGACCGTTCCGGAGAACTGACCGACGCGGCATGACTCGAGCGCGCGCTCGACGCGCTCGCGCGCGCGGTCGAGCTCGAACGCCCAGCCGGCGAGCTTCCAGCCGAATGTCGTCGGCTCGGCGTGGATGCCGTGCGAGCGGCCGATGCAGATCGTGGCGCGGTGCTCCTCCGCGCGCACCGCGACTGCGCGCAATGCGCGCTCGAGCCCGGCGACGACGAGCGCGCCCGCGTCGCGAATCTGCAGCGCCAAAGCGGTGTCGAGGACGTCCGACGAGGTGAGCCCGTAGTGCACCCAGCGCCCTTCGGGGCCGAGCTGCTCGGCGACGGCATCCACGAACGCCGCCATGTCGTGGTCGGTGGTCGCCTCGATTTCGGCGACACGCTCGGCGGAAGGCGGCATCGCGGCGGCGGCGATTGCTGCGACATCCTCGGACGGGATCGCGCCCAGCTGCCGCCAGCCTTCGAGCGCGGCCAGCTCCACGTCGAGCCAGCGCGCCAGCTTGCCCTCCTCCGACCAGATGCGAGACATCTCTGGACGGGAATAGCGGGCGATCACTCCCGACAGTGTAGAGCGGGTCTTGGACTGCAGCCTCGGCTACGGGAGCAGCGCGAGGATGCGCGCGGCGAGCGCGCCGGCGTTCTTCGCGTTGTCGACGCCGACCGTCGCCACCGGCACGCCGGGCGGCATCTGCACGATCGACAGCAGCGCGTCGAGCCCGTCGAGCACCGACAGCGACGAACGCAGCGGGACGCCGATCACAGGCAGCTCCGTGTGGGCCGCGACGACTCCCGGCAGCGCCGCGGCCAGGCCGGCGCCGCAGATCAGCACCTTGATGCCGCGGCCCTGCGCACTGCGCGCGTACTCCGCGACGGCGTCGGGCGTGCGATGCGCCGAGCGCACCTCGAACTCCCAGCTGATGCCACGGCCGTCGAGCTCGTCCATCGCGCCTTTCATGCGCTCGCGATCGGACTCCGAGCCGACGACGATGCCGACGAGCGGCTCAGCCATGCGCTGCGATGTCGTGGCGGTACTGCATGCCGTCGAACGAAATCAGATCGACCGCGTCGTAGGCGCGGGAACGTGCGTCTTCGACCGTCGCACCGGTTCCGGTGACCGAGAGGATGCGGCCACCGTTCGTCACCAGCCGTCCGTCGCGCGCCGCCGTGCCGCCGTGGAAGACGAGGGCGCCTGCTGCCTCTGCCCGGTCGATGCCGTCGATCGCCGCGCCGGCGTAGTCGCTGTGCGCGGGGTATTCCGGGCCGGCCAGCACAACTGTCACCGCGGCCGCCTCGGACTGCTCGGCTCGGGCGCCGTCGAGATTGCCGCGCGCGGTGGCCGCGAGTAGCTCCAGCATGTCGCCTGCGAGGCGCGGCATCAGCGCCTGTGTTTCCGGGTCGCCGAAGCGCGCGTTGAACTCGAGGACGCGCGGGCCGTCCTCCGTGAGCATCAAGCCCGCGAAAAGGCAGCCGACGAACGGCGTGCCGCGACGCGCGAGCTCCTCGACGACTGGCTTGTGGATCCGCTCGACCAGCTGCGCCACGTCAGCCACCCACGGGACGGGCGAATACGCGCCCATGCCGCCGGTGTTCGGGCCGGTGTCGCCGTCGCCGATGCGCTTGAAGTCCTGTGCCGCCGGCAGCGGCACGACGTGATGCCCGTCGCTGAGCGCGAAGACGGAGACCTCCGGGCCTTCGAGCAGCTCCTCGATCACCACCGACTCGCCGAACGCGCGCACCGCGCGTAGCGCTTCGTCGAGTTCGTCGTTCGTATGGCAGACGAACACGCCCTTGCCGGAGGCGAGCCCGTCCGCCTTGACCACGCACGGCACACGTGCGACCGACAATGCCTGCGCGAATGGCACACCCGCCGCGCGCATCACGTCCTTCGCGAACGTCTTCGAGCCTTCGATGCGAGCGGCCTCCGCACTCGGGCCGACGACTGCGACGCCGTTGCGTCGCAGCGCATCGGCGACGCCGGCGACGAGGGGCGCCTCGGGGCCGAACACGACGAGATCCGCGTCGAGTGTGCGCGCGAGCTCGAGCAGCCCGTCGCCGTCGCCGGCGCGAACAGGATGACAATCACCCAGCGCGGCGATGCCCGGGTTGCCGGGCGCGGCGTGGAGGCCGGTCAGTGCGGAACTCTGTGCAAGCCGCCAGGCGAGCGCGTGCTCTCGCGCGCCCGAGCCGACAACGATCACCTTCATTCGGCATCCCGCCGCTGTTCGGCGAGACGCTTCCAGCGTTCCTCGTCCGGGTCGGTCCGCTTCAGGAAGAACCACGCCAGCACGCCCACAACCGAGAGAGGAATGACGGCGGAGAGGAGCAGGATCACCTCGAGCCAGGTGGTGCCTGTGACCGCGAGCACTACGCGAGCACCGTATTAGGCAAGAACACGGTCGCGCTCGGCGCCGACGCCCACCAGCTCGATGGGGACGTCGAGCTCGCGCGCGATGAACTCGACGTACGTGCGCGCCGCGTCGGGCAGATCGGACATCGAGCCCGCGCCGGTGAGCGGCTCGGCCCAGCCCGCGAGCGTTTCCCACACCGGTTGCGCGTGATGGAAGTCCGACTGATGAGCGGGGAAGTGCGGCGTCTCGCTGCCGTCGGGCAGGCGATACCGCACGCACACCGGCAGCTCGTCGAAATCGCTGAGCACGTCGAGCTTCGTCACGGCGAGCGACGTGATGCCGTTCACGCGCACCGCGTAGCGCAGCGCGACAAGGTCGAGCCAGCCGCAGCGGCGCTCGCGTCCCGTCACCGTCCCGTATTCGCCTCCGAGCTCGCGCAGGCGCTGTTGCCGCTCGTCGCCGATCTCCGACGGGAACGGCCCCTCGCCGACACGCGTGACGTAGGCCTTCGCGACGCCGAGCACGCGGTCGATGCGCGTCGGCCCGATGCCCACGCCGGTCGCGGCGCCGGACGCGATCGGGTTCGACGACGTGACGAACGGATACGTGCCGTGGTCGAGGTCGAGCATCGTCGCCTGCGCGCCTTCGAACAAAACGCGCTTGCCGTCGCGCAGCGCCTCGTCGACGAGCAGCGACGTGTCGCCGACGAACGGCGCGAGCCGCTCCGCGTAGCCGGCGTAATGCGACCAGATCTCCTCGAGCTCGAAACCTTCGGTCTCGTACACGCGCTCGAGCCACACGTTCTTCTCGGCCAGCGCGACCTCGATCTTCTGCCGCAGGATCTTCGCGTCGAGCACGTCCTGCACGCGGATGCCGATGCGCGATGCCTTGTCGGCATACGCGGGACCGATGCCGCGGCGCGTCGTGCCGATCTGCAGCTTGCCGAGCCTGCGCTCCGATGCCTGGTCGATCGTCACGTGCCACGGCATGATCAGGTGGGCGTTGCCCGAGAGCACGACGCATGACGGGTTGACGCCGCGCTCGACGAGCGTGTCGATCTCGCCGAGGAACACCTCGGGGTCGACGACACATCCCGCGCCGATAACGGACGTCGTGCCGGAGACGACGCCGCTCGGCAATTGCCGAAGCTTCCATGTCTCGCCGTCGGCGACGATCGTGTGCCCGGCATTCGGGCCGCCTTGATAGCGGCACACGAGATCCGACTTCTGGGCGAGCAGGTCGACGATCTTCCCCTTGCCCTCGTCACCCCACTGCGCACCGACCACGACGGTCGCGGGCACGCGGCCAGTCTAGTGAGCGAGGCTGCCGCCGGCCGCACGAATGAGCAGTGCGACGACCAGGGCGAGCGTGAACGAGGAGGGAGGACCAAAAGTCCAGCCGCGCACGATCCCGAGCAGCGTCTTCCGGTTCACGGCGTGGCGGCCCCTCGCCGTGCCGGCCCCCGCCATCGCGCCGACGAGCGCCTGATTCATCGACGTGAAGTAGCCGAACGACACCGCGACCAGGATCACGAGCGCCTGCACCAGCTGCGCCGCCGTTGCGGTCGCGCGGTCGACGTCGACAATGTCGAACGCGACGCGGTTCAGCAACGGGCGACCGGTGAGCAGCACGCCGAGCGCGATCGCGACGCCGCAGACAGCACCCGCGACGTGCGGCGAGAACACGCTCGACCCCACCAGCGGCCCACTAGCCAGAGCAACGTCGTTCGCGCCCATCGCGAACGACGCGACGCAGCCCACGAGCACCAGCGCGCCGCCGACGCGCTGCACGCGCCCGAGCGACTTGCCGCCCGCGAAGCCGAGGATCGCCGCGACGGGCGGCGCCGCGACCCAGATCACGGCGAGCGTCGCGATCGTGTGCCAGTGCACGCGTGTCGAGCCCGCGACCGCGACGCCGACGACGGCGCCGACGAGCAGCTGGATCGTCGACGTCGGGATACGGATGCGGTTGTAGAGCGCCGTCACGCCGAACGCAACCGCGACCACGACGACCTCGCCGAGCCGCGTCGGCGTCGCGTCGATCAGCTTGTGCCCGACCGTCGTCGCAACTCTTCCCGATGCAAGCGCCGCACCCAGAAGCGCGAGCGGCGCCATCAGCAGCAACGCCGTTCGTGCCTTCACGGCGCCGAGCGCGTATGGCATTCCCATGCACGCGCCGGTGTAGTGCGACCCGATCGACCATGCGAACGAGAACGCGAGTGCGACGAGGACGACGGTCAGCGGACCGCTGAGAGATGTCGCGCCACGCGGTGGACGATGATCCGGTGGCCGCGCCGGCACGTCATGAAGCCGACGTCGGCGTCACGCCGCAAATGGCCCTGCACGACGATGCTCCTCGCTGCCACGGATTCACGTGCGGCCAAGCACGCCTCGCATGGCTCCTCGAACGTCTCCGTGTCGGGGCCGAGCCAGACATGCTGACGTTCCATCACCGCAGCGAGAACTGCTTCTCGTCTGGACGCAACAAGGAAGGCGGCCGCTCGACGCGGCGCAACGTGAGCTCGTGCCCGGCGGAGCAGCGAATCGCCGTGACCGTTGTCTCGAGCGCGACGGTTCCGCGCAGGCTGGCGCCGTGCAGCGCGTCCGCGAACAGGTCGCCGCGCACGCGCGCGCTCTCCAGGCACTGCTCGCACAGACATGCGTACGACGTCGCGCTGGGAGAGATCCAGACAGTGGTGTTCATGCGGCCGCCGAAAGATCGGAGAACTTGGCAAAGCGCCTTTGGAACGCGAGCTTCTCGATGCCGGTCGGCCCGTTGCGGTGCTTCGCGAGGATCAGCTCGGCGATGCCGGCCGACTCGGTGTCGTCCGGGTTGTAGTACTCGTCGCGGTACACGAACATCACGAGGTCGGCGTCCTGCTCGATCGAGCCCGACTCGCGCAAGTCGGAGAGGATTGGCCGCTTGTCGTGGCGCTGCTCGACAGCGCGCGACAGCTGCGACAGCGCGACGATGGGCACCTCGAGGTCGCGCGCGAGCACCTTCAGCGAGCGCGAGATCTGCGACACCTCCTGCACGCGGTTCTCGGCGGTCGTGCCGCTCGTCATCAGCTGCAGGTAGTCGATGACGACGAGCCCGAGCTTCGGCTCGCGCGACTTCAGCCGGCGCAGCTTCGACCGGATCTCCATCATCGTGATCGAGCCGGTGTCGTCGACGTAGATCGGCGCCTTCGAGAGCTTGTCGCAGGCGGCGGTGAGGCGAGGCCAGTCGTCGGCGGCCAGCTTGCCGGTGCGGAGGCGCTGCGACTCCACCTTGCCCTCCGAGCACATCAGGCGCTGGGTCACCTCGGCCTTCGACATCTCGAGCGTGAACAGGGCCACCGGCTGCTCGTGCCGGACTGCCACGTTGGCGGCCATGCAGAGCGCGAGCGCCGACTT
>DASUKC010000147.1:0-6350 GCA_036278975.1 Gaiellaceae bacterium | reverse complement strand
ATCGCGCGCGGATACATGCGCGCGGCGACGGCGGCCGTCAGCGCGAGGAAGCCGGCGACAACCGCGAAGTCGATCCACAGCGTGCCGCCCTGCGACACGCCGAGCAGCAACTGACGCATGCCGTGCACCTCGTACGTCAGCGGATTGACGCGCGCGAGCAACTGCAACCAGTGCGGCATGATCGACAACGGATAGAGCGCGCTCGACGCAAAGAACAGCGGCATCATCACCATCTGCCCGATGCCCATGAAGCGTTCGCGTGTGCGCACCAGCGCCGCGAGCGTCATCGACAAACAGGCGAAGCCGCCGGTCGCAACCACGAGCAAGACGAGGGCGCCGAGCAGGTCGATCGGATTCCAGTGAATAGAGATACGCGCGATCGCGAGCACGGCGAACAGCACGATCGCCTGCGTGCATGCACGTACGCCTGCACCGCTCGCCTTGCCGAGCACGATCGCAAGTCGCGGCGTCGACGTCGCGAGCAGACGCTGCAACTGACCGACGTCGCGCTCCCAGATCACTGCCAGCCCGAAAAAGATCGCGATGAAGAGCGCCGCCTGCGCCATCACGCCCGGCGCGAGGTACGCGCGATAGTCGTGGAAGCCACCGGCGAGCATGCGGTTGCGCCGCAGCGCGGTGCCGAACACGAACAGCCACAGGAGCGGCTGCACGGAACGCGTGAGAATGTCGATGTTGTCGTGGCGGAGCTTGCGCATCTCCGCCCACGCCATCGCCGCAACGCCGTCGCCGACGCCGCGGACGCGTCTAACCGAGGCGGCGCGAAAGCCGTCTGCGTGCGCGAGCGTCACGGAAGCTGCCTCCTTCGTCGTCGAGCGACCGGCCGGTCGCTTCGGTGAACACATCCTCGAGCGTGTCGACGGAGAACTCGTCGCGCAGCTCCTCCGGCGTGCCGGTCGCCACGATCGCACCGAGATCCATGATCGCGATGCGGCCGCACTGGCGCTCGGCCTCTTCCATCATGTGCGTCGTCACGACGATCGTCGTCCCCGACTGCTCGCGCAGCGTCGCCAACCGCTCCCACACGAGCCGGCGCGCGGTCGGATCGAGCCCGACGGTCGGCTCGTCGAGGAACAGCACCTGCGGACGATTCAAGAGCGCAGTTGCGACTTCGAGCCGGCGCAACATGCCGCCCGACAGCGTGCGGCCGAGCCGGTCGAGAAATGGATGCAGGTGCATCGCTTCGATCGCCTGCTCGATACGTGCGGCTCGCTCGCGCCGCTCGACGCCGGTCACGCGCGCATAGAACTCGAGGTTCTCGCGCGCCGTCAGCGCACCGTCGATCGAGATCGCCTGCGGCACGTAACCGATCACCGAGCGCACGTGCCACGCCTCGCGCCGTACGTCGAGGCCGGCGACCGATGCCGCGCCCCCCGTCGGCGGCAACAACGTCGTCAGCACGCGCAGCGTCGTCGTCTTCCCGGCGCCGTTCGGCCCGAGCAGCCCGAACACCTCGCCCTGCTCGACAGCGAACGAGATGCCGCGCACAGCATGAAGCTCGCCGAAACGCACGGCGAGTTCGCGCACCGAGACTGCCGTCACCGCGCGATCAGCTCCCGGCTCGTGTCGCGCAGTGCGCGCGACGCCTTCGCGGTGAGGCGAACCAGCTCGCGCCGCTCGTTCGGCTGGAGCGCGTCGAGCACGTCCGCGAAGAACTTGCGCCGCTCTTCCGTGACGACCGCGACGAGATCGGCACCGGCTGCAGTCAGCACCACGACCGCCACCCGCCGGTCGTCCGCCAACCGTCGCCGTTCGG
Organism: Gaiellaceae bacterium; assembly: GCA_036278975.1. Classification (GTDB taxonomy): domain Bacteria; phylum Actinomycetota; class Thermoleophilia; order Gaiellales; family Gaiellaceae; genus PALSA-600. The sequence continues at coordinate 4,576 of DASUKC010000147.1, read as the reverse complement.
CCAGCCCCGCCGCCTCGAGCCGGTCGACCAGGCGGGTCGCCGTCGTCTCGTCGACGCCGACCCTGGCCGCCAGCTCGCCGACGCGCAGCTCGCCCTCATCTGCGAGCACGCTGACCGCGCGCAGCTTGGTGGGCGTCAGCGCCTGGGCGTCGCCCCCGTGCAGCGAAGCGAGAAGCCGCCGGTTGCGCAGCACCGAGCCGAGCTCGTGCCAGCAGCGGGAGAGCTCTTCGGCCAGAACGTCGCGCGACGACATACCTGCGTTATACAGCAGTTGCCTTATGCAACAACATCGATCGGCGACGAGCCGTCGACGCCCGACACCGATTTGCCGCCGCGCGTCACGTCGACGGCCGACGGTGCGCCGAAGCGAATCCAGAGATTCGGCTCGGAGAAGGTCTTCGACTCGCCCGCGTCGAGCGTGCCCTCGTAGAGCACGTCGCCGTTCGCTGATCCGTCCGCGCGCACGATCAACCAGCAGCGCCCGCGCGTGGCGCGCACGATGAGCGTCGCACTCGCCTGCTGCGTTGTCGTCGTCGTCACCTGCGCACCCGGCGGCGGGCTCTCCGGTGAAGGTTGCGGAGCAACGGCCCGCGGGGGCGGCGAAGCCTTCGTGGGTGGCGACTTCTTCGAGTGCGACGACGTTGCGGCCCACACGACGAGCGCGACGGTGCCGAGAGCAACGACGCCGAAGGCAACGCGCCGCGCCGGGAAGCGCCGCGCGGGCGGCAACCCGATCGGCTCGATCTCCATCTCCTCGGCCGGCGGTGGTGCGGCTTCTTCGAACTCCGCGACCAACTGGTCGGCGTCGAGGCCGAGTGCCCGAGCATAGGTCCGGACGAAAGCCCGCGCGTATGCCCAACCCGGCAACGAGTCGAGATCGCCACGCTCGAGCGCTTCGAGGTACTTCAGCCGAATGTCCGTGCTGCGCTGGGCGTCGGCGAGGCTCCAGCCTCGCTCCGCTCGCGCCGCAGCGAGACGTGCCCCAAGCTCCATCACGGCCCGCTCAGTCTACGACTTGGCCCACCAGCAAAGTCGTCGTACAGTGAAGACGACCCGGGGTCGACCAAAAAGAGAGGGCTAAGAATGGATTCGCGTGTACGCGCTCGTGGGCTCGTCACTATCGCGGCGGTCGCCGCAATTGCAGCAACGCTCGCCGGATCCGGCAGCGCAACCATCCAGACGGGACCGACAATCCAGGTGGCGCCGCATATCTCCGGCACCGCGCAGCAGGGCGCTGTGATGTCGTCGACCGGCGGCAGCTGGAACAGCACGGGCCACACGACGTTCGCCTACAAGTGGGAAAGCTGCGACTCGAGCGGCGGCTCCTGCAGCGACATCAGTAGCGCGACCTCGGAGACGTACACGTTGCAGAGCTCGGACATCGGGCTCACCGTCCGTTCGGTGGTCACTGCAACCGATACCACCGGTTCGACGAGCCAGGAGTCCGACAACTACCTCGGACCGGTTGCCGCCGCGACGGCTCCGGCCAACGTCGCAGTGCCCACGATCAGCGGCACGGCCACGGTCGGGTCGACGCTCACCGCCGACAAGGGAACATGGTCCGGCACCGAGCCGATCGCACACGCGTACCGGTGGGAACGCTGCGACAGCTCCGGCGCCGACTGCTCGAGCATCGGTAGCGCGACGAACCACACGTACGTGCTCACGAACAACGACCAAGGACACAAGCTGCGCGTCGAGGTGACAGCGTCGAACGCAGCCGGCAGCGCGCAAGCAACGTCGGCGTCGACCGCCGTCATCGCCGCGAGCGTTCCGGCCAACACCGTCGCGCCGAAGGTGAGCGGCAACGCAGTTGTCGGCCAGAACCTCTCCGTGACGACCGGGACCTGGATCGGCACGACGCCGCTCACGTACACGTACCAGTGGCAACGCTGTGATTCGAACGGCAACAGCTGCACCAACATCACAAATGCCACCAGGACGAATTACCAAATCGTCACCGACGACACCGGGAGCAAGCTACGCGCGACGGTCACCGCGACGAACAGTGCGGGCAACAGCAGCGCGACGTCGAACATCGTCGGCCCGGTGCCGTCGAGCGCGCCGGTCAATACCGCCACCCCCGTGCTGAGCGGCACGCTCACGACCGGTCAGAACATCAGTGTGACCAGCGGCACCTGGACGGGTCTGGCACCCATCAGCTACGGGTACGCCTGGCAACGCTGCAACGCGACCGCGTCCGTGTGCAGCGCGATCACCGGTGCGAGCCACTCGAGCTATCTATTGCAGAGCGTCGACGTCGCCGCGTACATGCGCGTCATCGTCACGGCCACGAACAAGGGCGGCACCGCGACGATGACCTCGAACCTGGTCGGCCCCGTGCTGGCCGCGCTACCGCGCGGCGCGACGAAGCTGCCGAACGGCCTGACGTCGGTTCCGGTAGACAGCCTGCCCACGAACGCTGTGCTCACGCTCACGTCGCTCAAGCTCACGCCGACCGTGATCAAGCACCGCCACTCGATCAAGCTCACCGTGAAGGTGGTCGCCGGCTCCTATGTGATCAGCGGCGCCCGGCTCAGCGTCACCGCGACGAAACCGACGTGGATCAGTCGGGTCACCGTGCTGCGCACGAACATCAACGGCCTGGTCACGGTCTTGATCCGCCCGACGCTGAAGGCCCCGTTCAAGGGCACTCTGATCTTGCGCTTGAAGGCGCTACCGACCCACGGCCCGACGCCGACGAGCGCGACCAAGACGGTCAAGATCACGATGCGCAAGTAGTCCTTGAACGCCTGGTAAAGAGTCTGTTTCGCTGGCAAGAATCTTTACGTCGACGGCGTAGGGTCGGAGTGACGATCGACCGAAAGGGGTTTCGTGATCACTCCGCGCCTGCGCCTGCGCGCACTCATCGCCCTCGGCGCCGTGCTTGCTGTAACTGCGACGCTCGCCGCCACCGGTGACGCGGCGTCGGCCGACACGGCACCGTCCAACAACACACCTCCGGCCGTCTCGGGAACGGCGGAACAAGGAAAGACGTTGACCACGAACAGCGGCAGCTGGTCGGGGACGACGCCCATGACGTTCACGTACGCCTGGGACCGCTGCGACTCGTCAGGCGGATCGTGCAACTCGATCAGCGGCGAGACGTCGAACACGTACACGATCAAGTCCGCCGACGTTGGTCATACGTTGCGCTCGAGCGTGACCGCCACGAACGGCGCCGGCTCTGCAGACCAGTTGTCTGCAGCAACAAGCGTCGTCGCCGCCACCTCTGCGCCGTCCAACACGGGCGAGCCGAAGATCAGCGGGTCGGCGACCGTCGGCTCTCAGCTCACCGTCTCGAACGGCAGCTGGTCCGGCTCGACGCCCATCACCTACGACTACAAGTGGCAGCGCTGCGATACGAACGGCAACAACTGCAACGGCATCGACAACGCGAACGACCAGAAATACACGGTGGTCTCGGCGGATACGGGACACACGTTGCGTGCCAAGGTCACCGCGACCAACAGCGCCGGGAACACCACGGCCACGGCGGACGCGACTTCCGTTGTCGGCACCAACAGCCCCGCGCTCGTGACGGAGCCGAAGATCAGCGGCACGCCGACGGATGGCCAGACGCTCACTGTCTCGAGCGGAACCTGGTCCGGCGCAACGCCGTTCACGTTTACGTACCAATGGCAGCGCTGCGATGCGAACGGGAACAACTGCAATGGCATCGGCGGTGCGACGGCGGCGAGCTACAAGCTGACGTCGAGTGATGTCGGCAAGACGATTCGCGCACAGGTGACCGCGAAGAACAGCTCCGGCAGCGCGAATCGCACCACCAACGCCGTCGGGCCGGTGAAGGCCGTGACCGGCGCGGCGGGATGCGTCATCGCCGCGGCAAGCGTTGCCAGCTCCGACCGGCTGACCGTCTCGAGCGTCAAGTTCTCGCCGTCGATCAGCCACAAGCGGGCACCGGTTGTCGCGACGTTCAAGGTCACCGACGCGAACAAGTGCGCGGTCAGTGGCGCTCTGGTCTACGTGGTCGGGCTTCCCTACAACCGGATGGCGAAGGCACTCGAGGCCCCAACCAATTCCACCGGGCAGATCTCGATCACGATCATCCCGACCAGGTACGCACCGCTGAGGGGCGCGCTCGTGATGTTCGTTCGTGCCCGGACGCCGCAGGGCAACCTGCTCGCGGGCTCGTCGACGCGGCGGCTCATCCAGCTCCTGCTTCGGCCGTAGCGAAAAACTGGGGGCGCGGATCTCACGATTCGCGCCCCCAACTCGTTTAATGGGGCGATGACCGCCGAAGTAGCCGCCCCCGCTCCTCGCACACGCAACCTCGCAGCGCCCATTGCCGCGCTGACGGCGGTCACGCTGTGGGCGTCTGCGTTCGTCGGCATCCGCTCGGCCGGTCATCACTTCTCGCCGGGCGCGCTCGCGCTCGGCCGCCTGCTCGTCGGAACTGTTGCGCTCAGCACATTCGCGCTGATCCGCCGCGAACCGTTGCCCGCGTGGCGCGACCTGCGCCTGATCGTGTTGTGCGGCGTGCTCTGGTTCGCGACCTACAGCGTCGTGCTCAACGCCGCAGAGCGCCGCGTCGATGCCGGCACCGCGTCACTGC
>DASUKC010000146.1:0-43732 GCA_036278975.1 Gaiellaceae bacterium | reverse complement strand
TATTACGGTCGACGAGTTGATGTCGAACGTGTACGTGGTGCTGGAGGTTCCGCTGTCCCATGTCCCGAACCCGAACACGCCGTTGACCCTGAACCTGTCCTCGTCGTTGTCGTCGTCACTCACCGTTACGGACACGATCGTCCCCGGCGAATACGAGTAGCTGCAGGTGCCGCCGCTTGCGTCGCACAATCCGCCGGCGCCGCCGGGCGGATTCGTGAAGGTGTACGTGTCGACGGGCAGCATGCTCGACACGAGTCCGAAGAAGATTGTGAGGGTCACCATGGGTGAGTGCGTGACCTTCGGGATGACCGTTCCGCCGAAGTTCGCCGTGACTTGGGTGTCGCCGTTAACGGTGACCGTGCAGGGGTTGCCTTGGCCCGCGCAGGCGCCGCTCCAGCTGGTGAAGGACGCTCCGTTGCTCGGGTAGGCGGTGAGCACGACGGAGGTGCCTGCAGCGAAGGGACGTGTGCAGGCGTGGGGGCAGTCGATCGCGTACGGCGTGCTGCGGACGTAGCCGAGCGATGCGCCCGCCGGGTTGGTCTCGACGTGCAGGAACGATGCGCATGGCCAGTACCAGAAGAAGTCGCTGTCGGCGACGTCTTGGAGGCTCGGCGTGGCGCAGGCGTCGGCGACCTTGCTGACATGGTTTGTATGGCTTCCCGTCGCCCCAGCCGTGCCGGCGAAGAGAAGTCCCGTTACGACGACCAGCGCAAGCAGCGCCGTCGCGCGGGCGAACTGACCCATTGATGCTCCTCTGTTTGGACCGCAGAAAAGGCCGCGATCTCGTGGCCCTATAGCGGATTCACCATAACCAGTTGCTTATGGGTTTTCTAGAGGGTCTTTATGGCTTGCCGCAGGTGCAGCCGTCGACCTTGCCGCACGAGGGGCACGCGACCTGCCGCCGCTTCAGCTCAAGCGCGTTCTTCGCCAAGCCGGCCCGAATCATCAGCCATGCCGCCGCGGCCGCGAGTGCCATGAAGAGCTCGAGATGTGGGTCGATTGCCACCTTGTTCCTCCCTGCGCGCATGGGGATGCGCCTGGAAATACAACTCTCGACGCCGCCGGTCGGATACGTGTGTGTAGAGCTCGGTGGTGGCGAGATCGGCGTGACCGAGCATCTCCTGCACCGAGCGCAGGTCGGCGCCGCCTTCGAGTAGATGGGTGGCGAACGAGTGGCGAAGCAAGTGGGGGTGGATGCGCCCGGGCTCGAGGCCGGCCTTTTCCGCGAGCCGCCGCAGGATGAGGAATGCGCCCGCACGCGTGAGTGCGCCCCCGCGGGCATTCAGGAAGAGGTCGGGACGGTGGCGGACGTCGAGGTACGGGCGGCCGCGCGCGACGTACCGGCGTAGAGCGTCGGCGGCCGGGCGGCCGATCGGCACGACGCGCTCCTTGCCGCCCTTGCCGAGCACGCGCACGGTGCGCGTCTCGAGGTCGACGCCGCTCTTGTCGAGCCCAACCGCTTCCGACACGCGCAGGCCGGCGCCGTAGAGCAACTCGACGAGTGCCTGATCGCGCAGTGCGCGCGGTTGCGTTCCCACGGCCGCCTGGATCAGCCGCTCCGCCTCGCCGGGTGAGAGCGTCCGCGGCAGCTTGCGCGGGCGTCGCGGCAGCTCGATTGCGACGGCGGGGTTGTCGTCACGCGCGCCGATCAGCTGGTGGTGGCGGTAGAAGCTGCGTGCGGCAGCGGTGCGTCGCGCGATCGTCGCGGGCGACAGCCCGTCGGCGCGCAGCTGCGCGGTGTAGCGCTCCAAGTCTTCGGTCGAAGCTTCCGAGAGAGGCTTGTCGAGATAAGCGCCGAGCGTCGTCAAGTCGCGGCGATACGCCTCGACCGTCCGCGGCGCACGGCGCGCAGCGAGCACTGCGAGGAATGCCTCTAGATCACGATCGTGGATGGGCATGGTCGTAGACCTTCCGCAGGCGTTTCGCGTCGACGTGGCTGTACATCTGCGTTGTCGAAAGCGACGAGTGACCGAGTAGCTCTTGGATCGTGCGCAGGTCGGCGCCGCCTTCGAGCAGGTGCGTCGCGAACGAATGGCGCAGGCGATGTGGGTGCGGGGTGATGCGGCGAAGCGTCGACGTGTCGAGCCGGCGTCCGCGCGCAGAGACGAACAGCGCGTTTTGCGCGCCGTGCACGAGCTGCGGTCGCGCGTCGTGGAGGTACTGCGCGACAAGAGCGCCCGCCTGTTCTCCCAGGGGCACGACGCGGTCCTTCGCGCCCTTGCCGTTGCGGATGTGCACGAGCTCTTGTTCGAAGTCGACGTCCCCGAGATCGAGGCCGACTGCTTCGGATGCGCGCAGGCCGGCGGAGTAGACGATCTCCACCAGCGCCCGGTTGCGCAGCGACAGTGGATCCTCGCCGTCGAACGAGTCGACGAGCGCCTCGATCTCGCGCGCCTTCGGCGCGTCGGGCAGGCGACGCCCGGCGCGGGTGGGGAACGGGAGGTCGGGGACATGCTCCCGTCCGCGCGTGTACCGGATGAACGCGCGCAGGGCCGCGACCTTGCGCGCGATCGTCGGCTGCGAGAGCCGCCCGCCCGGCCGTCTGCCGCCGAGGTGCGCGATCCAGTCCGAGAGCACGCGGACGTCGATGTCTTCGACTTTGCGCGCGCCGTACCAGCGTGCGAAGTCGTGTAAATCGCGTCCGTAGGCGCGCCGCGTCGCGTCGGAGATGCCGGCCGCGGAGAGATAGCGCTCAATCGCACTTTCGAGAGTCACTGCGGTTAGTTCGGCCTCTGGGTAGCATCGCCTGCCGATGGCGGATAACGATCAGCGCTGGACACGCCTCGCGGAGCTTGCGGTGCACGGCGCGAACGTGCAGCCGGGACAGGTCGTCGCGGTCTCATCCGAGCACGGGCAGGCGCGCCTCGCGCGCGAAGTCGCTGCCGCTGCCTACCGTCGCGGCGCGAAGTTCGTCGATGTCTCTTTGTTCGACACGTATGTCAAGGACGCGCGCATTCGCTTCGCGGATCCCGACACGCTCGACTACGTGCCGCCGTGGTACGGCGAGCGCTTGCTGCAACTCGGTGAGCAACTCGGCGCGCGCATCAGCTTTGCCGGCCTCAGCGTCCCGCGCTTGTTTCAGGGGCTCGACCCCGCTCTCGTCGGCAAGGACCGGCTGCCATGGCTCAAGGAAGTCTCGACGCTAATCGCTGCACGCTCGACGAACTGGACGATCGTTCCGTGCCCGCACGTCGAGTGGTCGCGGCTCGTGTTCCCGGATCTTTCGGACGACGAAGGGCTCGAGCGGTTGTGGAGCGAGCTCGAGCATGTGCTGCGTCTCGACGAACCCGATCCGAACGCGGCGTGGGACGCACGCATGAAAGACCTCCGAGATTCGGCGAGCCGGCTCAGCGAGCGCAACTTCGACGCGCTCGAGTACCGCGGTCCCGGCACCGACTTTCGCGTCGGCCTCTTCAAGAGCGGCAACTGGCTCGCCGCCGACTTCGAGCGCAGCGACGGCTTGCGTCACATTCCGAACCTGCCGACCGAAGAAGTCTTCACGAGCCCCGACCCGGCGCGCGCAGACGGCACGGTCACGTCGACCAAGCCGCTCGTCCTGCGAGACGGCACGATCATCCGCGGGCTTCGGGTCACCTTCGAAGGCGGCCGCGCGATCGACGTCTCCGCCGACGAGAACCAGGACGCGCTTCGCACCGTGCTCGCGGTCGACGACAATGCATTGCGACTCGGCGAGCTCGCGCTTGTCGACAACAAGGGCCGCATCGGCCCGCTCGGCACCGTGTTCTACGACACGTTGCTCGACGAGAACGCTGCGAGCCACATTGCCTTCGGCAGCGGCTTCCCGTTCGCGATCGGCGACGACGACCGCGACCGTGTCAACTCGAGCGCGACGCACCTCGATTTCATGATCGGCTCGCCCGAGCTCGAGGTCGACGGAGTCACCGCAGACGGCGAGAAGGTGCCGGTTTTGCGCAACGGCGGCTGGCAGATCTGACAGTTCGGTAGTCTGTAGTCTCGTGACCGCGACCGAGCTGCCCGGCCACGTCGATCTAGCAACACACGGGATCGACGCAGGTGGGGCGATCTATCGAAACCCAACCGCTGCTCTTCTCTATACGCATGCGCTTGCGCGCGGCGAAGGGCGCATCGCCGAAGGCGGCCCCCTTGCCGTCGACACCGGCAAGCACACCGGCCGCTCGCCCAAGGACAAGTTCATCGTCCAGGAGCCGTCGTCGGAAGAGCGCATCTGGTGGGGTGAGGTCAACCAGCCACTGTCGGAGGATCATTTCGACGGTCTGCGCGAGAAGGTGACCGCCCGGCTCGGTCTCGCCGACGCCCTATACGTCATCGACGCATTCGCCGGCGCGGACGAAGCGCATCGCATCGCCGTACGCGTCATCACGGCGCACCCGTACCACGCGCTCTTCGCGAAGACGATGTTCATCGACCCGACACCGGACGAGCGCGACTCGTTCACGCCGGACGCCGTTGTGCTGCACGCCCCCGACGTGGAGGCGGATCCGGAAGAAGACGGCGTGCGCAGCTCGACCTTCGTCGTGTTGCACCCGGGTCGCACGGAGCTGCTCGTCGGTGGCACGTACTACGCGGGCGAGATCAAGAAGTCGATCTTCTCGGTGATGAACGACCGCCTGCCGCTCGAGGGCGTCTTCCCGATGCACTGCTCGGCGAACGTCGGCAACGACGGCTCCGTCGCGGTGTTCTTCGGGCTGTCCGGCACGGGCAAGACAACACTCTCCGCCGACCCGTCTCGCTACCTGATTGGCGACGACGAGCACGGCTGGGGCACGAACGGCGTCTTCAATATCGAAGGCGGGTGCTACGCAAAGACGATTCGCCTCTCCGCGTCGGCCGAGCCGGAGATCTGGAAAGCAGCGCACTCGTTCGGCACCGTGCTCGAGAACGTCGCGATCGACGAGCTCGGCAACGTCGACCTCGACGACGCGTCGAAGACCGAGAACACGCGCGCCGCGTACAAGCTCGAACAGATCGGCAACGCGCTGCCGTCGAAGATGGCCGGCCATCCGCAGTCGGTCGTTTTCCTTACCGCCGACGCGTTCGGCATCCTGCCGCCGATCGCGCGCCTCTCGCGCGAGCAGGCGCTCTATTTCTTCCTCTCCGGTTTCACCGCCAAGCTCGCCGGCACCGAGATCGGCGTGACCGAGCCGCAGCCCACGTTCTCGACGTGCTTCGCCCAGCCGTTCCTGCCGCAGCCGCCCGCGGTGTACGCGCGCATGCTCGGCGAGAAGCTCGACCAGCATGGCGCGCGCGTCTGGCTCGTCAACACCGGTTGGACGGGCGGTCCGTTCGGCGAAGGCCGGCGCATGCCGATCGATGCAACACGCACGATGTTGAACGTCGCGCTCTCCGGCGAACTCGACAAGGTCGAGTTCCGCAGGGACGAGACGTTCGGATTCGACGTGCCGACGTCGGTGCCGGGCGTCGATACCGCGCTGCTCGATCCGCGGAGCACGTGGGCCGACCCGGCCGCGTACGACCGCAAGGCGAAGGAACTGGCTGCGATGTTCGTCGAGAACTTCGAGCGCCGCTTCGACGACGTGGACCCCGCGGTTCGCGCCGCCGGCCCCAAGTCCTAAGTGCCTCGGCCCGTGATCTGGAAGCCGCGGTACGCGACGCGGGTCATGCGCGAGCGCGCGTACGCCCAGGCCGACCTCGACCGTGAGCGGACGTCCAAGGCGAGCACGCCGAACCATTCCAGCCTCCTAGCGCGCCTCCTCCGGCGATTCCGCTAGCGTCTCTTCACGTGGATGCGACGCACGACGTGCTGATCGTCGGCGCCGGCTGCGCGGGGATGCGCGCGGCCATCGAGGCGCACGACGCAGGGGCAGATGTCGCTGTCATCTCGAAGCTCCACCCGACCCGCAGCCACTCCGGCGCGGCCGAGGGCGGCATCAACGCTGCGCTCGGGAACGCAGCCGAAGACTCGTCGGAGTCGCACGCCTTCGACACGGTCAAAGGCTCGGACTACATCGGCGACCAGGACGCGATCGAGATCCTGGCGAACGAGGCGCCCGGCGACATCTACCAGCTCGAGAACTGGGGAGCCTTCTTCTCGCGCCTGCCCGACGGACGGCTCGCGCAGCGGCCGTTCGGCGCCGCCGGCTCGCCGCGCACGGTGTTCGCCGCCGACATCACCGGCCACGTGTTGATCCAGGTGTTGTACGAGCAGCTCGTGAAGCGCGACATCAAGGTGTACGAGGAGTTCTTCGCGTGGAAGCTCGTCGAGAACGACGGACGCTGCCAGGGCGTGATCGCCTGGGATCTGCTGAACGGCGGGCTGAAGACGTTCGGCGGCAAGACGGTCGTGCTTGCGACCGGCGGCCAGGGTCGCATCTACCGCACGACGACGAATGCGTACGCCTGCACCGGTGACGGCGCGGCGATGGCGCTGTACACGGGCGTGCCGCTGAAGGACATGGAGTTCATGCAGTTCCACCCGACGACGCTGTTCCCGACCGGGATTCTGCTGACGGAAGGCTGTCGCGGCGAGGGCGCGTTCCTGATCAACAGCGAAGGCGAGCGCTTCATGAAGCGCTACGCGCCGAACGCGATGGAGCTCGCGTCGCGCGATGTCGTCTCGCGCGCGGAACAGACCGAGATCGATGCCGGCCGCGGCATCAACGGCTCGGTGATGCTCGACATGCGCCATCTCGGCGCCGAGCGCATCATCGAGCGCCTGCCTGGTTCGCGTGAGCTGTCGATGGTGTTCGCCGGTGTCGACCCGATCTACGACCCGGTGCCGGTTCGGCCGGGCGCGCATTACCACATGGGTGGCGTCGAAGCCGACAACGACGGCCTCACGGAGCTCACCGGGCTGTACGCCGCGGGCGAAGTCGCATGCGTGTCGGTGCACGGCGCGAACCGACTCGGCGGCAACTCGCTGATGGAAACCATCACTTTCGGTCGAAGGGCAGGCAGGGCAGCTGCCGAGTGGGCGCTGTCGAACACGACGATCGACGTGCCGCGCAGCGCACAGGACGATGCGGAGCGCGAGATGAAGTCGCTGCTCGACGTGAAGAGTGGCGAGCGGCCGTGGCAGATCCGGCAAGACCTCGGCTCCTCGATGCTCGAGAACTTCGGCGTCTTCCGCCGCGAGGAGCAAATGGCGAAGCAGATCGAGATCCTCGAGGAGTTGAAGGAGCGCTACGACCGCGGGGTCGTGATCGAGGACAAGGGCGAGGTGTTCAACAGCGACCTCACGTCGGCGATCGAGCTCGGCAACATGATCGACCTCGCGCGCTGCATGTTGCAGGCCGGCATCGCGCGCAAGGAGAGCCGCGGCGCACACGCGCGTCCGTACGACCACCCGACGCGCGACGACGAGAACTTCATGAAGCACTCGATCTCGCGCTGGAACGGCGATGCGCCTGAGCTGTCGTATAGCGAGGTGCGTGTGACCAAGTACGAGCCGCAGGAGCGCAAGTACTAATGCGGCACACCGTGCTTTCGGTTCTTGGGCTTGCGGTGCTTGTCCTTGCGCTTGCCGCCTGCGGTGGCAAAAAGTCGACCTCGGGCACGCTCGCTTCGTTGAACCCCACCGCAACTCCCGCGCAGGCGGTGACGAGCGCGGCACACGCGACCGTCGCCAGGGGCGGTGAGCACGTCGTCGTGAAGGCGACCGTCACCCTCGAGGGTCAGAAGCTCTCGCTCGACGGGAACGGCGACTTCCGCAGCAACCCGGCCCTCGGCCAGATGACCATGACGATCAGCGGCAGCGGCTTGAATGCCACCGTCGACGAAGTGGTGTCGGGCAACACCGCCTATCTGAAGACGCCGCTGCTCTCGAGCCAGCTTCCGGCGGGCAAGTCATGGATCTCGCTCAACTTGCTGAAGACGACCACGGCGTTCGGCGTCAACCTGAACAGCTTCACCGACGCGACGCCGACAACCACGCTCGACTTCCTGAGCAGCGCGAAAAAGGTGACGAAGGTCGGCGACAACCACTACCGCGCAACGGTCAACGCCGGATCGGGCGCGAAGGCGATTCCGATCGACGTGTGGGTGTCGAGCGACGGCCTGATCGAGAAGGTGGAGTCGTCCTACACCGGCACGAAGATTCAGACCGTGTTCTCGAACTACGGCGAGAAGCTGAGCGTGAAGGTCCCGAGCGCGTCCAAGACAGTCGACATTTCCAAGCTGGGAGGCTGAGTTGCAGGTCGGGCTGAAGGTGTGGCGGTACGACGCGCGCAGCGGCGATCGCAAGCTGCAGGAGTACGAGTTCGACGCGCCCGACGAGGCCACGCTCCTCGACTGCCTCGACATCGTCAAAGACCAACAGGACGGCACGCTCGCGTATCGCAAGAGCTGCCGCATGATGATCTGCGGCTCGTGCGGCATGCGCATGGACGGCGCGGCGGTGCTCGCTTGCAAGACGCGGATGTACGACATCGCGCAGGCCGGCCACGTGCCCGTCATCTCGGCGATGGGCAACTTGCCGATCGTGCGCGACCTCGTCGTCGACATGGATCCGTTCTGGGAGAAGTTCAAGAGCGTCAACCCGTATCTGCAGCCCGGCTACGAGGAGCCGCCCGACGGCAAGGAGAACCGCATCCGCCAGGAGCGCATGAACGTCATCCATAAAGAGGCGCTCTGCATCAACTGCGGCTGCTGCGTGTCGGAGTGCAACGCGATGGAGTCCGACCCGCTGTTCACCGGGCCGCAGGCGCTCGCGAAGGCGATGCGTTTTGTCGGCGATCCGCGCGACGGCAAGAAGGTCGAGCGCCTCGAGGCGCTGAACGACGAGCACGGCATCTGGGAGTGCACGCGGTGCTACTTCTGCAACGAGCGCTGCCCGAAGGGCGTCGACCCGCGCGACGCGATCGCGAAGCTCGGCGCCGAGTCGGTGAAAGAAGGCATCGACCGCGACATGGGTGCGAAGCATGCGAAGTGGTTCGTGACGTCGGCGAAGACGACGGGCTGGCTGCGTGAGACCGAGCTCGTGCCGAAGACGCAGGGCGTCGTCGAAGCGATCAAGCAGACGCGGTTCGCGCTCGACCTCGCGATTCACGGCAAGGTGCCGCCGCCGTTCCCGCCACACGTGGCGAAGGACGTGAAGGAAGCGCGCCGTCTGCACGACATCACGACGGCGGAAGACGCGCCGCGCGGCTTCGCGGGCATCGTCCAAGGCGAGCACGCACTCGGCCGCCTCGCGCACGCTCGCGGCGTCGGCTCGGAGACACTCGAAGAGATCTATTCGCGGCCCGGTGCGTTCGCTCGGCCGTTCGTCCCGGAAGTGGAGGAGGCCGCATCGTGAAAAGGGTTGCGTACTACAAGGGTTGTCTCGCGTCGCTGTCCGCGAAAGAGCTCGACTCGGCGACGCAAGCGCTTGCGCCGAAGGTCGGACTGGAGCTCGTCGAGCTCGAGTCGGTCACGTGTTGCGGCGCAGGCGACATCCAGGAGGCCGAGCCCGACTACTACCTCCACCTGAACGCGCGCATCCTTTCGTATGCGGCCGCCGAGGGCGTCGACACGCTGCTCACGGTGTGCAACGTCTGCACGCTCAACCTGCGCCAGGCGAACTTCATGCTGATGGGCGACTCCGAGGTTCGCGCGCGCGTGAACGAGAACCTCGTCGCGGCCGGTGTGCCGGCGTACGAGAAGGACGTCGACGTTCGCCATCTGCTCTGGGAGATCGCGGAAGGCGACGGCTACGAGTTGCTGAAGGGCGCTGCGCACAAGGGGCTGAAAGGCTTGAAGATCGCGCCGTTCTACGGCTGCCAGATCCTGCGTCCGTCGAAGATCATGGGCTTCGAGGATCCAGACCGCCCGTGGTCGCTCGAGCGCATCATCGAAGCGTGCGGCGGCGTGCCGGTCGACTACCCGGCGAAGATCAAGTGCTGCGGCTTCCCGATCATCCAGGCGCGTGAAGAGACGGCGCTCGGCGAGCTGATCCAGCCGATCGAGCAGGCGAAGGAAGCCGGTGCCGACGCAATCGTGACTCCGTGCCCGCTCTGCCACCTTTCGCTCGACGCGTGGCAGTCGAAGCTGAAGAAGCAGACCGGCAAGGACTTCAACATGCCGATCCTCCACCTCTCGCAGCTCGTCGGCGTCGCCGCCGGGCTCGAGGAGTCGGAGCTGAAGTTCAGGCGCCACGTGGTCTCGGTCAAGCCGGTTCTCGAGAAGCTCGCGATCTGATCATCTGGATCGCCGCGGGCGTTGCGGCCGCGGGCCTCGGCTACGGCGTGTTCGAGGCGGGATTCGTTCGTCTGCGCGAGCTCGAGCTGCGGATCGACGGGCTGCCGCCCGAGCTCGACGGCGTCCGCATCGCGCATCTGTCCGACTTTCACCTCGGCGTTCCGTCGCGCGGGTCGCGGGCTGCGGAACGCGCGGTCGAGTGGGTCAGGGAGCGCAAGCCGGATCTCGTCTGCATCACCGGTGACCTGCTCGCGCGCCCATCAGGGCAGGAACGTGTGCAGCGGCTGGTCGCGCGGATGCCGCATTCGTACGTCGTCCTCGGCAACCACGACTTTGCCGACTCGCGCGACCCGTTTTCGAAGCCGGCGGCGTTGACGACGCTGACGAACGCGACGCTGCTCTCCGACGACGCAGTCCACGTCGAGCTGCGCGGCAAGCGCGTGGAGCTCGCCGGCGTCGACCCGCGCACGTGGTTGTCGTACAAGCCGCTTCGCTTTGCAGCGCCGGACGCCGACCTGCGCATCCTGCTCTGCCACTTCCCGCGTGCGTTCGAGATCGTGACGGAGGGCCGCTTCAACCTGATCCTTGCCGGGCACCTGCACGCGGGCCAGATCGTTCTGCCCTACTGGCGCAAGCGCCGCTTGCTGCTCGCGCACCCGTCGGCGCAATACCCACTGGGCGTCTTTCGGCAGGGCGCGACCACGATGCACGTTTCGCCCGGCCTGGGCACGACATTCGTGCCGTTCCGCTTCTTCGCCCGGCCGGAGGCAACCGAGCTCGTTCTACGATCTGCGTGATGGAAGGTCACTCCGTCATCTCGCCTGAGGTGCTCGCGCGCTATGCGCTCGACGCGGCTGCCGAGGTGCGCGGCGTGCATCCGAAGCACCGTCGCGGTGCACGCGTCGGCGGCAACGAAGTAGAGGTGCACGTCGTCGTCGACTACGGCGCCGACATTCGCATCGTCGCGGCCGAGGTGCAACAGCACGTGGCCGAGTACCTCGCGCGCATGGCCGACGTTCATCCTGCCTCCGTGCACGTCGTGGTCGACGACGTCGAGCGCCCGTGACACGGGTCACCGGTCTGACGAAGCTGACGTTGGAGACGGCGCCCTCCGTGTGTCACGAGTGCATCTGGTGGCAGACGCGCGGTCGTCGCGATCTCGACAAGGACCGCTGGATGGAAAGAGTCGAGCTCGGCTTCGGCGCGTTCGGGACGATCTATTACGACTCCGACGACCGTGTGCTCGGCTCGATGCAGTACGGGCCGGCCCAGTTGTTCCCACGAGCATGGGAGCTGCCCGCAGGCCCGCCGACGTCGGACGCGATGCTCGTTACGTGTGCCTATCTCGTCGACCAGTCGAGCCCTTGGGTGCTGCAGTCGCTGTTTCTGGCCGCTATCGGCGAGTCGCGCGACCGTGGCGCGCGCGGGCTCGAAGCGTTCTCGTATCGCTATCCGGAAGGCGAGTCGGTGTACGAGCGCTTCCGCGTGCACCGCACCGTTTTCCCACAGGACTTCCTCTCGGACTTCGGTTTCCTGCCGCTGCGAACGGCGGGTCGCGTCGCGCTCTGGCGGCTCGAGCTCGGCGGGCTGCAACCGGTCGCAGAAGGAACGCGCGAAAAGGTGCTGCGCGTCGTGAAAGACGCGTTCGGCGTGCCGGAGCCTACGCCTGTGCCGGCGCCGCGGCCGTAACCAGCTCCGCAATCTGAATCGCGTTCAACGCCGCGCCCTTGCGCAGGTTGTCGCACGCGAGCAGCAGCGAGATACCGCGCTCGACGGTGGGATCGCGGCGGATGCGGCCGACGAGAACCTCGTCTCCGCCCTTTGCCTTGCCCGGCGACGGGAAGTCGTCGAGCTGCACGGACGACGCGGCGCCGAGGAGCGTGCGCGCCTGGTCTGCGGTGAGCTCGTCGTCGGTCTCGACCCAGATCGCTTCCGCGTGGCCGATCTGCACCGGCACGCGCACGCATGTCGCCTGGATCGGCAGCTCCGGAAGCTCGAGGATCTTGCGCGTCTCGTCGCGCAACTTCGCCTCTTCGTCGAATTCCTCGCCGTCGTAGTCCCACTCCATCAGCAGGTCGTGCTCGTCGGCGGTCTCCGCGCGCAGGCGTGCCATGTTCTGCGCGCCGGCGCCCGACATCGACTGGTAGGTGGCGACGCGAACGCGTGTCAGGCCGACGGCGTCCTGCAGCGGCTTGAGCACGCAAGTGAGGGGGATCGCGCAGCAGTTCGGGTTCGCAACGATGCCGTCGTTCGCAAGCGCGCGTTCCGCGTTCACCTCGGGAACCACCAGCGGAATCCCCGGCTCGAGCCGGTACGCCGACGACTTGTCGACTGCGACTGCGCCGCCGCGCACCGCGTGGGGGACGAGCTCGCGCGACGCCGACGTGCCGACGGAGAAGAGAAAGATGTCGACGTCCGCGTCTGCCAGCGCGTCGGGCGTCGCTTCTTCGACGGTCGTGTCGCCGATGCGTGTTCCCGCCGAACGCGCCGACGCGAACAGGCGCACGTTGTCGTGGCCGCGCTCGCGCAGCAGTTCGACAGTGACGGTGCCGACTGCGCCGGTTGCGCCGACGACGCCGAAGCTAGGTGAGCTCGAAGGCATCGTGAAGCGCACGCACCGCGGCGTCGACCTGGCCGCTCGGGATGTGGCACGCGATCTTGATCGGGGACGTGGAGACGACGGCGGGTGTGATGCCTTCGCCTTCGAGCGTCGCGAACGTCTTCGCCGCGACACCCGGGTGGCTCTTCATTCCTGCGCCGATGACGCTGACCTTGCCGAGATCGTCGCGCGACTCCCACTGCGTGCCGAGCGACTCGAGCGCGCGCGTCGCGGCCTTCTTGTCCTCGGGTGGCGCGGAGAAGACGACGTCGTCGGAGCTCTGCAGGATCGTGTCGACGTTGACGTTCGCCTCGGCGAGCGCGCCGAAAAGCGTGGCGGGCGTCGTTCCTGCGACGCGGTAGACCGTCTCCTCGCGCTGGTGCACGACGGCGGAGATCAGTGCCTTCTCGAGCATCGGGTCGTCCTCCTCGGTTACCCACGTGCCGCCGTCGTCCTCGAACGACGAGCGGATGTTCAGACGGACATTGTGCGTGCGCGCGATCTCGATGGAGCGGGCCATCATCACGCCCGCGCCAGATGACGCCATTTCGAGCATTTCCTCGAAGCTGACGCGCTCGAGCTTGCGCGCGGACGGCACGACGCGCGGGTCGGCGCTGAACACACCGCGCACGTCGGTGTAGATCTCGCAGGCGTCGGCGCCGAGCGCGGCCGCGAGTGCGACCGCGGTCGTGTCGCTGCCGCCGCGACCGAGCGTCGTCACGTCGAGCGATTCTCCCGACACGCCCTGGAAGCCCGCGACGAGCACGATCTCGTCGCGCTCGAGTGCCTCCTGGATGCGCCGCGCGCGCACCTCGACGATCTTCGCCTTCGTGTGGCTCGAGTCGGTCACGATGCCGGCCTGGCTGCCGGTGAGCGAGATTGCCTTGTGGCCCAGGTCGACGATCGCCATCGCGACCAGCGCGCATGAGATGCGCTCGCCGACGGAGAGCAGCATGTCGAGCTCGCGCTCCTGCGGATGAGGAGAGACCCGGTGGGCGAGGTCGACGAGCTCGTCGGTGGTGTGACCCATCGCCGAGATGACGGCGACGACCTTGCTGCCGTCCTCGCGCGCGGCGACGAGTTTTTCCGCGACGCGCTTCAGCTTCTCTGTGTCGCCGACCGACGTGCCGCCGAACTTCATGACGACGAGGCCGGGCGTGCGCCCGGCACGCTCGACGGTCGGAACGGCTTCGAACTCGGTCACGGTCATCGTCTCTGCGACAGTGTAGGGACGGCATGCAGGGGGTCCCGAAAACACTCCGGCAGTGGGTTGTCGTGTTGTTCGCGGCGGTCGGCATCGGGCTGCTGCCATGGACGGTGTGGCTCGCCGCGTCGCTGAAGCCGCATCACGAGACGCGGCACTGGGATCTCGCCTGGTCGGGGTTCGACACGGGGCTCGCAGCGCTGTTCATCCTCACGGCGATCGCAGCGCATCGCCGCTCGCCGTGGATCGCGCCGCTCGCCGCAGCGACGGGGACGGTGCTGATCGTCGATGCGTGGTTCGACATCGTGCTCGAGAGTCACGCGGACGAGTTGCGCAACGCAATCTTCCTTGCGGCGTTCGCCGAGATTCCCGGGGCGATCGTGTGCTTTTGGGTTGCGTTCCGCGCAGAGCGCGTGATCTCACATCTCGTGGCGGCCGCTGAGCGCGCGGCCCAGCGTAATCTCGTCGGCGTACTCGAGGTCGCCGCCGACGGGGAGGCCGCTGGCGAGGCGAGTCACCCGGACCCGCCCGCGTAGCCGGTCGGCGAGATATGCGGCGGTCGCCTCGCCGGTCATGTTCGGGTTCGTCGCGAGGACGACTTCCTGCACGCCGTTCGCGTCGACGCGCTGCAGCAGTTCGTCGATGCGCAGGTTGTTCGGTTCGACACCGTCGAGCGGGGAGAGCGCGCCGCCGAGCACGTGGTAAAGGCCGCGGTACTCGTGTGTGCGTTCGAGTGAGACGAGATCGACCGGCTGCTCGACGACGCAGACCAGCGTTCTGTCACGCCGCGCGTCGGTGCAGATGCCGCACAGCTCCTCTTCGGTGAGGTTGCCGCACTGGCGGCAGAAGCGCACGCGCTCCTTCACCTCCGCGAGCGCGGTCGAGAGCGCAAGCACCTCGTCGGTGGGGCGCTGCAGGATGTGAAACGCAAGCCGCTGCGCTGTGCGCGCGCCGATTCCCGGCAGGCGGGTCAGCTGCGCGACGAGATTCTCGACGGAGGGGCTGAACACCGCGCCATTGTGCCTTTGCAGGGGGTCAGACCCGTACCTGACCCCGGACCCTGCGCTTCACGGAAACCGCAGGGGCGGGACGGGCGTACAACCTCGTATGCCCAGGTACACCCTCATCCTCATCACGTTGTTGATCGTCGTGAGCTTCGCGCTCACCGCATGCGGCAAGGGCGGCAGTTACTAGCCGGCCACCGCTGCTTCGTAGTCGGCGCGCGAGACCACGACGACGCGAGCGTCGGTGACGGCCGTGACGCGCGGCATGTCTTCGACATAGCCCACGATCGCGCCGGCGCCGCGCTCGTACTCGTCGTCAACGAGGAGCGTCCCGTGCAGGACCATGAAGAGCGGGCTCGGCTCGCCGTCCTCGGCGAGCACCGTGCCGGCGTCGACGTCGCGCAGCGAACCGACGTCGAGCAGCTTCGCGACAAAGTTCTCGTCCACCGGTGGAGAAGGCTCCTACGCGCCGGGGAGCAGCCCGCCCAAGTCGGCCGGAAGCATTCCTTTCATCTTCGCTTCGACCTTGGCACGCGCGGCACGCAGCGCTTCGTTCGACGCTGCGATCACAAGATCGGCGAGCAGTTCGGGATCGGCCGCTTCGATGGCCTTTGGGTCGATGCGTAGTTCCTTGAGCTCGCCACTCGCAGAGGCAACGACAGTGACCATGCCGCCGCCCGCGGTCGCCTCGGCCGTCTCCTTCGCCGCATCCTCCTGGAGCTGCTTCATCTGCGCCTGCATTTCTTGCGCCTGCTTCATCAGCGCATTGATGTCGAAGCTCATTCGTCGATCTCCGTCGCGTCGAACGTGCTCTTCATCAACTGCAACACGTCTTCTTCGCTCGGCTGCTCCGCGTCCGGTTCGGCCTCCTCGTTCTCGCCGAGCTCGAACGCGACTGCCAGCTTGCGCCCCGTCACCTCGTACAGAGCGTCGCGCAGAAGCGTCGCGTTCTTCGGATCCTCCGCCAGCTTGAGATGAAACGACGCCGACTGCGGGAAGACGAGCGTCAACGTGTCGTCCGCGAGCGATGCGGGGCGGGCTTCGGCAAGCGTCTTGCCGATCGGGATCGACCGCTGCTCGACGGCCGGCAGGATCGTGCGCCGCCATGCCTCCTGGAGTTGCTGGAGCTCGAGAGGTATTCGGGAACTGGGGTCGCTCGGTGGCGCCGCCTCGGGCTCAGCCGTACGCGTTGCACGTGGTGGTTCGCGGGTTTCACCACCCTCGAGCCGCTCGATGCGGAACGCGAGCGACTCGCGCGAGAGATCCGCACCCGGCCGCGTCACCTTCACGAGCGCGAGCTCGAGCGGCAGGCGTGGGTCGCCGCCCTGGCGCATGTCGTCCACGGCGACGGCGAGCAGATCGATCATGCGGATTACCGTCGGCGCAGGCAGGTGATTCGCCTGCTCGCGCAGCCGCTCGCGGGTCTCTTCGGTCACGGGCAGCGAATCGGGCACCTCGTTCATGTGCTGCACCAGCATCAGGTGCCGCAGATGCTCGAGCAGGTCGCTCACGAGCCGGCCGAGATCCTGGCCCTGCGCCGATAGCTCCTCCAGAAATGTCAGCGCGCCCGCGGTGTCACCGTCGACGACGAGATCGCAGATGCGGAACAGCACCTCGTCCTCGACCGCGCCGAGCAGCTGCAACACGTCCTGCACCGTGATCGTGCCGGCCGTCGCCGACGAGAGTTGGTCGAGTGTCGACTCTGCGTCGCGATACGCGCCGCGGCCGCCGCGTGCGATCAGCGCGAGCGCTGCGTCGGGGACGTCGATCTTCTCCGCATCCGCGATCAGCCGCAGCTTGCGCACGAGCTCGGGCAGCCGCGGCCGCTGGAAGACGAAGGTCTGGCAGCGCGAGCGCACGGTCGGCAGCACCTTCTGCAGCTCCGTGGTGCAGAACACGAAGAGAAGGTGCGGCGGCGGCTCCTCGATCAGCTTCAGCAGCGCGTTCCACGCCGCGTCGGTGAGCTGGTGCGCCTCGTCGAGGATGTAGACCTTGTACGTCCCCTCGACAGGCTGCAGCACAACGCGCTCGCGGATCTCGCGGATGTCGTCGATGCCGCGCTGCGACGCAGCGTCCATCTCGATCACGTCGAGCGACGTGCCGTTCGCGATCGCGACACACGCGTGGCATGTGCCGTCCGGCGTCGACGTAGGGCCGTGGGCGCAGTTGAGCGACTTCGCCAGGATGCGGGCGAACGACGTCTTGCCCGTGCCGCGCGGCCCGGCGAAGAGATACGCCTGGCGAACCTTGCCCTGCTCGATCGCGTTGACGAGCGTCCGCACCACCGGCTCCTGCCCGACGACCTCGGCGAACGTCTGGGGCCGGTACTTGCGGTAGAGAGCGGTCACCCGCCGATTGAAGCAGATTCCGGTTCGAGCTCAGGAATCGGAAACTCCTCGTCCGCCACGGCTTCGAGTTCGGCAAGTACCGCCTGCGCCAGGGGCAGCCTGAGCTCGAACACCGACCCGATTTTCGCACTCGGTAGAACGTTGCACGATCCACCGTGGACGCGTGCAATTGCGGCGACGATCGCCAGCCCCAAGCCTGCGCCGCCTTCGCGCCGTGTGCGCGCGTCGTCCGCGCGGGCGAAGCGATCGAAGATGCGTGGAGCGACCGTTGGGTCGATGCCTTGTCCTTCGTCCTCGACGACGATCACGATCTCCTGGGGCGCGCCGTATGCGGACAACTCGATACGCGCACCGTCGTCGCTGTATTGGACGGCATTCTCGAGCAGCGCATCGAGCGCGGCGCGAAGCCACATTTCGTCGGCGGATACCACGACGTCCGCGATCTCCCCGAGCCGCCAGGCACGCGGCGCGACTTCTGCCCAGCGCATGAACGTGTCCTCGAGAAATGGCACGAGACGGATCTCGGACAGCGTCAGGAGGTCGGGGCGGTCGGCGCGGGCCAGCAAGAGCAGACGCTCGAGGATCTCGTCGATCCGGCGAAGCTCATCGAACGCGACCGAGAGCTCCGAGTTGCCTTCGCCGAGATGGCGCTCGAGCAACTCGAGATGGCCACGTGCGATCGTTACCGGCGTCCGCAGCTCGTGCGACACGTTGTGCAACAGGCGCTCTTGCTGAGCGAGCAGGTCGGCGCGTTCGCTCGCCAAACTCGCAACGGTGTCCATCGCCTGCGCGCGCCGCCGCGCATGCCACACCATTGCGAGGAACATCGTCGACATCAGAGGCACTTCGAAGAGCTCGCCCCATAGTTGGATTCCGTCGAATGCGTCGCTCATGATCGAGGCGCCGGTTGCGAGGCAGACCGCCGCGAGCGCTGCGAATGTCACCGGCAGCGACCAGACGCGGAAGCCGTACAGCACCGTGATCGTGATCCAGATGAGGTGGAACGGGATCGTCTCCCACGAGGGAGACATGACCATCACCCAGACGCAGGCCGCCGAGAAGACGACCCACCCGACGTCCCAGCGGTTAAGCGACGAGCCGGTAGCCCGCATGTCGCACGGTTTCGATCGGCGAGGGTGAGCCGAGCTTCTTACGCAGACGCCGGACGCACACGTCGACGACGTTGGAGGTCGGGTCGAAGCTGTAGCCCCAAACCTCGGAGAGCAGGCGTTCGCGGCTGACCACCTCGCCTGGGTGCGATACGAGATGAAGAAGCAGCCGGAACTCGCGGTCGGAGAGATCGGCGACGAGCCCGTTGGTGCGTACCTTGCGCCGCCCGAGGTCGAGCTCGAGCGAGCCGACCTGAAGCGGCGTCTCCGCCGAGTGACCGTGCAGATGGACGCGGATGCGGGCGAGCAGCTCCTCGAACGAGAACGGCTTCGGCACGAAATCGATGCAGCCGAGCTCGAAGCCGCGGAGCCTGGTCGGCAGGTCGGCGCGCGCCGAGAGGATGACGATCGGCAGCGTTGGCCGTTCCGCGTGCAGCTGCGAAAGCAGTCTCAGGCCGTCGAGGCGTGGGAGCTGCAGATCGAGGACGACGAGTTGATACGGCTCGGCGAGGGCAAGGGCGAGTCCCGTCACCCCGTCGCCGGCGGCATCGACCGCGAACCCTTCAGCCTCGAGCCCCGTCCGTAGGAAGGACAGGATCCGAGGCTCGTCTTCGATGACGAGCAGCTTCATCCCGGTGGGTGAGCCTACAAGTGCGGGCGTCAGGCTGCGGCGCGGTCGGTCTGCCGGCGGCGCAGCTCGTGGACCTGCGCCTGCTCCGCCGTGCGGCTCGTGCGGATGCCGTGGACGAGCAGCATCAGCAGCCCGTACACGACGACGGCACCGAGGATCGCGTTGACCGTGATGAGTGTCATGAGTGTCATGCCTCCAGGATTCCCCCGGAGGGTGAGAGGGACCTGAGCCGCAGGTTGGAGTTCCCTGAGATGACGCCGTAATGACCGGAAAATGACAGATTTGTCACAAAACCCACATTCCATACCCCGATGGAGTAAATGTCTCTCCTCGTGGGAGCGGGAAGACTCAGGCTGGCGGGCGTTCTCGTCGTGGCTGCCGCGATTGCTGCGCTGATCGCTGCCTACGTCGTCTTCCTCACGCACGGCCCCAAGCCGTACCGCCCAGCGGCGACCGGGCCGGCGGTCGACCTGACGTTGCAGACCGTCGCCGCGGTCGGGCCGAACCTTTCACCGAACGAGAATTGGGTGTCGTACCTCATCCAGGAGAACGGCAAGTGGACGCGCAGCACCGTGTGGACGCTGCCGGCGAACACCCTCGTGCACGTGACGCTTTACAACTACGACGGCCAGAGCGGCTTGCGCAACCCGTTCCTCGCGCAAGCACGGGGAATCGTCGGTGGGAACTTCACCGTGGACGGCAAGCCGATGTCGCACATCGACCCGGACGCAGCGTCACACACGTTCGCGATCCCGCAGTTCAACGTGATCGTCCCGATCCTCGGCATCGCCGACGACGCGAAGAACCAGTGCGGCTACGCGCCGTGCGACCCGTCGATGGCGCACTACAAGATCCAGTTCACGTTCCGCACCGGGAAGAAGGGCCACTACCGCTGGCAGTGCTTCGTGCCGTGTGCCGCCGGTTTCGTCTATGGCTTCGGCGGCCCGATGCAGACGATCGGCTACATGGATGGGTTCATCAATGTGGTCTAGCTGGTCGCACGGCCGCCGGGTGGCGGTACTGACGATCGTCGTCACGATCATCCTGTTGCCGATCATGATCTTCGTGCTCGGCCCGAACATGCCCCCGGGCAAGAACACGGACGTCGGCAAGGGTCAGGTGTTCGACAACACCGTCCTGCTGATCGTGATGACGCCGTTCACGGCGTTCATCCTCACGTACCTCGTCTACGCCGCGATCGCATTCCGCGTGCCGGATAGCGACTCGCGCGAAGGCGCGCACATTCGCGGGCACATGCGCTCGCAGATCATCTGGCTTGTCACCACCACCGCGGCAGTTCTCTTCCTCGCGATCTTCGGCACGGCCGAGCTCCTCTCGACCGGCGCCGGCGGCGGCCAGGGGCCGAAGCCGATCACCAAGCCGGGCGGCACCGTCCTGCCGGTGCAGGTGATCGGGCAGCAGTGGGAGTTCACCTTCCGCTACCCGACATACGGCGGCGTCGAGACGGCGCAGCTCGAGATCCCGGTCGGCACGCAGATCGCGTTCCACGTCACGTCGCTCGACGCGATCCATTCGTTCTGGGCGTACCAGCTCGGCGTGAAGGCCGACGCGAACCCGGGCGTCGACAACGTCGCCTACGTGAAGCCCAAGACGACGCGCTCGTTCGACATCCGCTGCGCCGAGTTGTGCGGGCTCTGGCACGGCTACATGTTCGACACCGGTTACGTCGTGACCCAGTCGCAGTTCACCACCTGGATCGCGCAGCAGCAGCGCCTCTACGCGAAGTCGATGAAGGACTTGCCGCCGTTCGCGTACACCTACGCCCCCGACCCGACCTTCCGCGCCGGCTAAATGGCAGTGCGCAAACTCATCGGGTTCAACCTGCTGACGGGCGTCGTGCTCGGCGTCATCGGCTACATCGTGGGCTGGCAGCTCGGCCACATCCCGACCGGCGAGAGCATCGAGTACTTCGGCGACACCGGCCAGAACGACATCGCGATGTTCTGCGCGTACATGCTCGGCGTGATCGGCTTCCTCGTCGGGCTCGGCTTCGCGAACTACCCGATCCAGCGCATGCTCGGCAAGCCGCCGTCGCTGCGCGAGAAAGAGACGGGAGGCTGGACGCGCTACTTCGGCCTCTGCACCGACCACAAGGTCGTCGGCATCCAGTACCTCGTCGGCATCGGCGTGTTCATCTTCATCGGCGGCCTGAACGCGATGCTCATCCGCTACGAGCTGCTGACGCCGAACCAGCATCTGGCAAACGGCAACAACTACCTCACGCTCGTCGGCCTACACGGCACGATGATGATGGGGATGATGACGAGCGGGATTCTCGGCCCGGTCGCCAACTACTTCGTCCCGATCATGATCGGCGCGCGGCGCATGGCGTTCCCGCGCATCGAGGCGCTCACGTTCTGGCTGCTGATGGCGGCAGGCGTGATCCTGATGACGGCGCTCGCGTTCGGTGGCTTCCCGACCGGCTGGACGGGTTACGAGCCGCTCGCCGACCAGGCGAACATGGGCATGGACGCGTACATCTGCTTCTTCGCGCTCGTCGGTCTGTCGATGTGCCTGCTGGGGCTGAACATGCTCGCCACGGTGATCACGATGCGCGCGCCGGGTATGGCGTGGGGCCGGCTGCCGATGTTCGTGTGGGGCGTCGTCTCCACGGCGATCCTGATGCTGCTCGCGGCGCCGGTGCTCTTCTCGGCGCTGCTGATGGAGACGCTCGACCGCACCGCGCAGACGGGCTTCTTCAACGTCCAAGCGGGCGGTAGCCCGTACCTGTGGGAGAACCTGTTCTGGATCTTCGGGCATCCCGAGGTCTACATCCTCGCGCTGCCCGGCATGGGGATCCTGCTCGAGATCCTGCCGGTGTTCTCGCGCAAGCCGGTGTGGGGTTACCGCCTCGCGGTGACCGGCATGCTCGGCATCTCGCTGCTCTCGTGGCTCGTGTGGCAGCACCACATCTTCGTCAGCGGCATCAACGCCGACCTGCGCCCGTTCTACATGCTGTCGACGGAGCTGATCTCGCTCCCGACGGGTTTCATCTTCATCTGCGCACTCGGAACGCTCTGGGCGGGACGCATACGCCTGACCGTGCCGATGCTGTTCTGCCTCGCGTGGATCTTCAACTTCCTGATCGGCGGGCTGTCGGGCGTGTTCCTGTCCGACGTGCCGAGCGACGTGACGACGCACGGCAGCTTCTTCTCGATGGCGCACTTCCACTACACGATCATGGGCGGGCTCATCTTCACGTTCTTCGCGGCTATCTATTACTGGGTGCCGAAGATGACCGGCTACGAGATCAACGAGTTCTGGGGGAAGGTGCACTTCTGGTCGATGTTCATCGCGTTCAACTCGACGTTCGGTCCCCTGCTCGTGATCGGATTCCTCGGCCAGCCGCGCCGCGTCGTCACGTACCCGGGCTTCCTGCAAGGCGCGAACGAGTGGGTGTCGGTCTCCGCGTTCGTGCTCGGCGCATCGATGATCGTGTTCCTCGTGAACTTCGTGTACTCGCAGGTGATCGCGCGCGTGCCCGCCGCTGCGAACCCGTGGGGCTCGAAGTCGATCGAGTTCCAGCTGCCGTCGCCGGTTCCGGTGCACAACTTCGACCGCATCCCGACGTTCGGGCCCGACCCGTATCCCTACGGTGAAGGTGCAGAGGCTGCTCCGAGCGGCCCCGTCATCGCCCCCGCGAGGCACACCAAGTGACCGAGTACGCAAGCCCCGACACGGACTACTCGGTCGTCGAAGGAGAGCCGCGCGACATCCTCGCGCGCAACCTGCGCGTCGCCGCGCATCTTTGGTCGAGCGCGACGTTCTTCTTCTTCGTCGCGTTCCTGTTCGCGTACTTCTATTTGAAGTCGCTCAACTCGCAGCACCTCTGGAGGCCGAAGGGCGTGACTCCGCCGACCGGCTGGGGAACGGCGATCGTCGTCTGCGTCGTCGTGAGTGCGCTGCTTGTTGCGTGGGGCGCGATCGACCAGCGTTCCGACCGCCGGCCGCTCTGGCGTCTGAAAGGTCTCGCCGCGCTCGTGCTGATGCTCGTCGCGCTGATCCTGCAGATCATCGCCTGGACGAGCGTGAGCTTCGGGCCGACGAACGGCGGGCTCGCAAGCGTCTACTTCGGCTGGACGTCGCTCTACGTGCTGTTCGTCCTTGGCTCGGCGTTCTGGCTGGAGACGATCCTCGCGACGTCGTATCGCTTCCGCAACGAGCCGTTCGGCAAGGCCAAGGTTGAACCGGGTCATGACATCGACAACCCGGTCGATCTGAACACTGCCGAGCTCGCAGCGCTCACGCAGTACTGGGGCATCCTCGCCGGCATCGGCGTCGTCACCTGGGTTCTTCTGTACCTCGTCAAATGAGCTGGCTCTTCACGGGCTCGAACTGGCCTGTCGAGTGGCCGCTGTATGCGCTTGCGGTGACGGCGGTGCTGTACCTGCTCGGCGGCCGGATGAGTGCAGCGCCGAGCGACGCGTCACGCCGACGCCGAGGCCTCTGTTTCTACGCCGGGCTGGCGACGGTCGCGCTCGCGGTCGACTCGCCGATCGATGCGTACGCCGACACGCTCTTCTGGGCGCACATGATCCAGCACATCCTGCTGATGATGGTCGCGCCGCCGTTGCTGCTGATCGGCAGGCCGTGGCCGCGCTTGATTCGCCCGCTGCCGCAGAGCATCCGTTTGCCGATTGCGCGCTCCGTGCTCGCCGGCCCGGTGCTCGCGCCGCTGCGCGTCGTCGCACGTTTCATCGCGTCGCCGTTGCCCGCGTTCCTGCTCTTCAACGGAACCTTGGTGATGTGGCACATCCCGGCGCTGTACGACTTGACGCTGCGTAACGGGACGGTGCACGACCTCGAGCACTCGCTGTTCTTCGCAACCGGGCTCCTCTTCTGGGTGCACTTGCTGCCCGCCGCAAGTGGGCGGCCGCAGCTGTCCGACGGGATGCGCGTCGCGTACGGAACGGCCGCGCTCCTCGTCAGCTGGCTCCTGGCGATCACGCTCGGTATCGCACCGCACGCGGCCTACAGCACGTATGCGAATCTCGCGCACCGGCCGGGCGGACTCTCCGCGCTCGCCGACCAGCAGCTGGCTGCCGGGATCATGTGGGTGCCCGGCTCGATTCCGTACACCGTCGTCCTATTCTTCGCCGCCTACCGGTGGCTCGACCCCTCCAGTGGTCACCGGCGTCGCATCAACCTTCAACCAAGGGAGACTTCGTGGTCGCAACCTTCCTGACGGGCTCGCTGCTCTCGCTGCTCATCCCCGTGGGCCTGCTCGTCGCAGTTGGCGTGTACTGGTTTGCGCTGGCGCGTCGCCGCGACGAGTTCTAGTAGCGGAGAAGTACGCACCGAGCTTCGTAACAACCGCCGATGTGACGGTGTGCCTCTGGTCCTAGGTTGCACGTAGACCTTTGGACGAGGAGGCAGCATGAGCACGTATCCAACGTACGGCGACGAGGACGCCCACATCGGGCTGAAAGTCTTTGCGGTGTTCGCCGGCGTCGTGACGCCGGTGGTGATGGGCATCGGCCTGTGGCTTGCGATCTCGGCAGCGAACGCGCGCGACGACGCCCAGAAGGCGGCGGCGACAGCGCAGTCGAGCGCCACGTCGATGCCGGGGATGGACATGACGGGTGCGACCGGTGCGGGCTCGGCAACTCCGAGCTACGCCGGCGAGGCGCCCGCGAACGCCGACGCGCTCGCGATGGCGCATGTCGCAGCGCCGGCCGAGCTTCCGGCTGCGCCTGCCGGAGACGTCGCCGTCGTACCGCTCGACATCACGCACGCGACGATCTCCATCGCGCCGGGCATCCGCTACGACGCGTGGACGTTCGGCGGCACCGTTCCCGGCCCGGTGATCCACGTTCGCCAGGGCCAGCTCGTGACGGTGAAGCTGCACAACACGTCGCCGATGCCGCACAGCGTCGACTTCCATGCAGCGCAGATCGCGCCGAATGTCGCGTTCTCAGACGTTCAGCCTGGACAGACGAAAGAGTTCTCGTTCCGCGCGAGCGTGCCGGGCGTCTTCATGTACCACTGCGGCACCGCGCCCGCGTTCATGCACATCGCGAACGGCATGTACGGCGCGATCATCGTCGAGCCGCCGAACATGCCGCATGCCGACCGGCAGTACGTGCTCGTCTCCGGCGAGTGGTATCTCAACAAGCCCGGTGACAGCAACCCGGCGTCACTCGACCTCGTGAAGGCGGAGCACATGACGCCCGACTGGGTGACGTGGAACGGCTACGCCGGCCAGTACAAGACGCATCCGCTGACCGCGGATCCCGGCGATACGGTTCGCTTCTGGGTCGTCGATGCAGGCCCGAGCCTGAACACCGAGTTCCATGTCGTCGGGACGGTGCTCGAGCGTGCGTGGCTCAACGCGGATCTCGTCGACGCACCGCAGCACGACATCCAGACGGCTGTCGTTCCCGCCGGCGGCGGTGGTGTCTTCGACGTCACCATTCCCGAGAAGGGCATCTTCCCGTTCGTGTCGCACAGCTTCGCGAGCGTTCAACTCGGCGAGGTAGGCCTACTGAACGTCGGCAACGTCCCTGGCACGATGAGTCACTGATCTGGGGAGTCAGGGATAGCGCTCGCCGCCGCGTACCGCGACGGCGAGCCTGTTGCCGGGCGGTGCGAGCGGGCAGACCCAGTGCGGGTCATACGCGCATGACGGGTTGTAGGCGAAGTTGAAGTCGAGGACGAGCTTGCCGTCCTGCTCGCCGAGGTCGGAGCCCTTGACGGTGTCGAGTAGGTAGCGGCAGGCGCCGTAGCTCCCAGCTCCGCTCGTCGCGTCGGTGAACGAGAGGAACACACCCCCGCCGTATCCCTCCAGCCAGTAGAGGTCGAGCGTCTGCCGCTCGCCGCGTATCTGGAACAGGGCTCGAGCGAACCGCGTGAACGCGTACGGCGCCTCGCCGGACGTCGCGATCTCACGCCGTTCGTGCTCCGCCGGCTCCACGTCGGCGAGGACGCGCAGCGACGGGTCGTAGTCGAAGTACGGCAAACCTCCGAATCCGGCGCGCGTCTCACGAGGTAATGGCGATTGCGGATGACCGGCAAACAATTCATCCCTGACGGCGCGCCACCGGTGCCACGCCTGTTCGGGGTCGGTCGTCGCACGGACGTCGTCGTACAGCGCGAAGATCCGGCGCTTCCAGTCGAGAAGTTCGAGCTCGTCCATGCCTTAGCTATTGTGACCCCGCTTTGAGCGCACGTCACGGGAGGGGTTTGTTGCTCGTCGGTGCGGCGCTTGGAGTGGCCGCACTGGCGCTCGCGGTCCTGACTTCCGCGGGTGGCAACGCGAGCAGCCTGTCGACTGCACGCGCGCTTGCGGAGCGCTCCGCGCTCGGCGCGAATCAGCCCGCACGCGGCGCCGCTGCGCGCACGCGTTCCGACCCCGCCTGCGGCAAAGCTGCAGGTCTCATCTGCACGTCGGTCTCCGTGCCGCTCGACAGCACCGGCGTCGTGCCCGGGTCGATCACGCTGCACGTGGAGGAGCTCCCCGCGCTGGGCACGCCGCGCGGTGTGATGTTCCTGATCGCGGGCGGCCCCGGCCAGGGCTCGGCAACGACCTTCGCACTCGGAGAACCGTCAGCCCAGCAGCTCTTCCGTTACATGTTCCCGGGCTACACGCTCGTCGCGTACGACGACCGCGGCACAGGCGAGTCCGGTCTCCTCAACTGTCCGGCACTGCAAGTTGCGACAACCGTCGCGGCCGAAGAGGTCACCGCCGCGCAATGCGGCCAGCAGCTCGGTGCAGCGGCACCGTTTTACAGCACCGCGATTCACGCGCAGGATCTCGACGCGGTGCGCGCTGCGCTCGGCTTCGACCAGATCGGGCTGTACGGCGTGTCGTACGGGACGAAGCTCTCGATGGCCTACGCGCTCGCGTACCCGCAGCATGTGAACCGCCTGCTGCTCGACTCGGTGCTGCCGCCGGAGTTGCCCGACCCGTACGAGTCGAACGTGCTGCAGCAGATGCCGACGACGCTGAAGACGCTGTGCCAGACCGGCGGCTGCAACGGCACGACGTTCTCGGCGAACGTCGTCGCGCTCGCGAACAAGCTCGCCACTGTTCCGCTCACCGGCAAGGTGCTGACGGCAGACGGCAGGCAAAAGACGGTGAAGGTCGACGGCATCGAGCTGCTCACGGTGGTGCTCGATTCGGACTTGAGCCCCGGCGAAGCCGAGGAGTTGCCGGCGGTGGTGTCCGCAGCAATCAAGGGCAACACGCAGCCGCTGCTTCGCCTTGCCTACCTGCATGACGCCGGCAACGCCGAGACGGCAGTCGACCTGAGCTCCGCGTTGTACGCCGCGACGGTGTGTCGTGACGGCACCTTCCCGTGGGATCCCAATACGCCGCCCGACCAGCGGCCGGCACTTCTGCAGAACGCGATTGCGGCGGCGCCCGCGGGAACGTTCGGCCCGTTCGGCTCGTGGGCGGCGCAGTTCGGGAACGCCGACTTCTGCATCGGCTGGCCGAGCCCGACCGGCAACGCGCCGCTCGGCGCCGGTCCGCTGCCCGACGTCCCGATGCTCGCGGTGAGCGGCGGCTATGACATGCGCACGCCGACCAGCGGCGCGACGTCGGTCGCCGCGCGCTTCCCGCAGGGGCATGTGCTGGTCGTGCCGGGCGTGGGGCACAGCACGACGACCGCCGACCCGTCGGGCTGCGCGATCAACGCGGTTCGCGGCTGGATCGCAGGCGGCACGCCGCCGACGAGCTGCCCGGTGACGCCGCCGCTCGTTGTTCCCGTCCCGGCGCTACCCGCTCCGGGCGTGCTGCATCCGAAGCGCGTGGCGACCGCGAGGGTGACGTACGCCGAGGTGCTCGACGCCGTGCACGACGCTGAAGCCTTGTGGCTGATGACGGGTGGCGTGTCCGGCCAGACCGTGAAACTGCCGGGCCTCTACGGCGGGTCGATGGCCGCCGGCGCGCGCGGCTTCACGCTGAAGAACTACAGCATCGCGCACGGCGTCACCATCAGCGGGTCGGTGAAGTTCACCCAGTTCGGTCCGCCGCTCTTCTTCCAGGGCGCGCTCACCGTTACCGGCACGGCGGCGTCGCACGGCGTGCTCGTGCTGCAGGGCTCGCGGCTCGAGGGCGCGCTCGGCGGCAAGAAAGTTCCGTAGGAATGAGCCGCGGCGTGTACTACAGTCCGAGCAAGGTGCTCGGCCGGGGGACTCACATGAGGAAGAGCAGGCTGCTGATGCTCGTCGGCGTCGCGATCCTGCTTGCGCTCTTGCCGCGCGCGGCACACGGCGCATCGACTCATGCGCTCAGCAACTCGCAGACGTTCCCCGATTCGATCGGCGAGGACCCGAACGCGCCTGACATCACGAGCGTCGCCGTGGCGAACGACGACGCCGGGAACATCACGTTCAACATCAACGTCAGCAACCGGCCGTCGTTCACGGCCGACATGTACTTCCTCATCTTCCTCAACACCGACGACAATCTGGCGACCGGTGATCCCGACTCATACGGCGCGGACTATGTGATTCAGCTGGAGCCCGGCAGCGTCGATCTATTCCAGTGGAACGCCACGGCGAACGACTATTTCGGCGCGGCTTCGCAGACGAGCCTGATCTACGCGTACGCGGCGACCGGTCCGACGATTCATGTCAGCCAGTCGGATCTCGGCGCGCCTAAAGTGTTGGACTTCGTCGCGCTCGCAGGATCGGGCGTCACCACGGACGCGCAGGGGAACCCGGACTTCACGAACGAGCAGGACGACCTGGCGCCCGATCCGGGCCACGGCTTCTACGCGTACCAGGTGAAGACCAAGGTGGTCCTGAAGCAGACGGCATTTACGACGGCTCCCGCGAAGGCGAAGGCGGGTAAGAGGTTCTCGGCGAGCCTTGCCGCTTCCGAGAGCGACACGGACGGGCCGGTCAAGAAGGCGACGATCTCCTGCAAGGCAGTCGTCGCCGGCAAGACGCTCCGCGCGACGCATTCGTTCGCGGGTGGTGTGTCGACGTGCTCGTGGACGCTGCCGAAGAAGGGCGTGAAGGGCAAGCTCATCTACGGCTCCATGAGCATCGTCGTGCAGGGCACGAAGCTCACGAAAAGCTTCACCGCCCGCATCCACTAGAGCAGCGTTGTCAGTGCGCGGATGGTCGAGACGCGCGGGAGCGCCGGCTTGAGCGCGACGTAACGCGGTGTCCAGCTCGTGGGGTGGTACTTGTCGAGGTACGTCGTGAGGTTGCGAAACCCGTAGCGCTTGTCGAACGCGCGCACGGCGGGTGACGCGGCGAGCATCAGCAGGCGCGACCGTGAGTCGAGTTGACTCTGGAAGCCACGGAGCGGTGCGACGTCCAGCCACGCGTGTGCTGCACCGCTCTCGGCGAGCTGCTTCAGCGTCGCGATGACGAGCGCCTCGGTCGCGCCCATCGGTGCGTCGGGCCGGCGCACGAGATCCTCGAGCAGCCAGCCGTCCACGGCAGGCGAGCACGCGACGACGGCTTCGACGCGGTCGGTGTGCGCGACGAACAGTCGCTTCTCCTCGGCAAGCGTTAGCGGCGACGTGCGCAGGAACGAATCGACCGGCGGGCGGCCGTCGAGCCATGCCGCAACGGTGTCCTCGACGCCGTGCCTGTCGGTCGTGGCGAACGGTCTGATGTGCACGCCCGCGCGCGCAGCTTTGTTCAAGCACCAGCGCAGGTGCTTGCCGGGGTCGCCGCGCGGTGGCTGCCACGTCTCGAGGTCGAAGAACGGCTGCTCGCCGATCTTGATCACGCCGTAACCCTTCGCGTGCGCGCGCTGCGCGACGTGCTTGCCGACAAGCACAAGGCACACCTGCAGTCGGCGACCGCGAAGCTCTCGTGTCAGCTCATCGAGGAAGGCGTCGGTGTCTTGTTCGGCTACGAGCGGGTCGGCCCAGACGACCGCGGTGCGCCCGTTCTGGAGGTACGCCGCGGCGCCCTCGTCGCGCGTGACGTACTGCCACGGCGCGTCGTAGCGGATGAAGAACGAGAACGGGTTGCGGCCGTGGCGTGAAAGAAGCCGGTCGATCCGGAGAACATACGGGCGCCTCGCTAGGGGTAACGGCGCGGCGCTTCACCGTCCGGGACGAAGCGACCGAGGCTCGCCCGTCGCCGGGCGAGCTCGTCGTCGAGGAAGTCGATCAGGTCGGATAGGCGGAAGGCGCGCAGCAGGAGACCGAGCGGTCGAGTCAGGCGCAGCTCCGAGAGGATCGCGACGCCGCCGCCCTTGTTGCCGGCAACGGGAGTGCCGTCGCGCAGCACCAGCCACCAGCACTCCATGCGTTCGTCCTCCGGGATGGACGCGAGCAGCACGCTCGCTTCGTCGTCGGCGAGCGGAAGCAGCGCGAGTTGCTGCCAGCGGTCGAGCTTCGCGACGACACGCGCCGCACAGCGACAGAACTGTCAGGTTCCCGAATAGAGGAGGACGGGCCGCAACATCGGCCGAGCATAGAGCTAGGCGGTTGGCTCGCCTAGCACTGTGCCGGAGATGTCCTCGAGGCGTCGCCCGCTTGTCTCTATGCCGACGAAGAGGAGCAGCACCGCGCCGGCGACGGCGGGCACTGCGCCGAGGAGTGCAGCGCCTGCGAGGCTGGGCGGCGCGATCGAGGCGACCGCGAGCGTCAGCGCGACGACGCCGCCGAGCTTGCTGGCGCCGGCAGCGATGCCGGCGCCGGCCGACCGGGCACGGGTCGGATAGACCTCGGCGCTGTACGGGCCGAGCACCGAGATCGTCGCCCACATCGCGATCAGCAAGACGACGACGAGCGCCGTAAAGAGCGTGGTGTCGTGGGCGATCGAGTCGCCGCGAATTGCGAACGCTCCGAGTACGGCCGCCTCGAGTGTCGAGGCTGCAATCAGCGTGCCTTTGCTGCTCCAGCGCCCGTACATCCACGCGACGAGGACTGCGCCGGGAATCGAGAAGAGCGCGGCCTTGGCGAGGATCGCGGTCACGTGGCCGGTGCTGACGCCCAGCTTCGCGACGTGAGCGGGCATCCACACGAGGAAGCCGAAGTTGACGAGCCCCCAGGCGAGGCCGTACACGGAAAGGGCGAGGCTGATCCCCGTGTAGGGCACGCGGAACAGAGAAGCGAGGCCCGGTGCCGGCGCAGGTGCGACGGGTGGTGTCTCCGCGCCGCGCGGTGACGAGGTGATGCCGAAGGCGGCCATCACCTTGTGCGCCTCGTCCTGCTGCCCGGTCGCAAGGAGGAAGCGCGGCGACTCCGGGATGTAGCGGTTGAGGCCGAGCACAACGAGCCCGGTTGGCAGGCCGAGCCACCACATGATTCGCCAGCCGAAGGTGGGCATGAGCCAGTCGGCCGACCAGCTCGCCAACAAGAAGCCGAGCGCGGTGCCGACGCCGCCGACGAGCACGACGATCTCGCCGCGGCGGCGCGCCGGGATCAGTTCGGTGAGGAGCGAGTAGGCGATCGGCAGCAGGCCGCCTGCGCCGAGCCCCATCACGAAGCAGAGGATCAGGTTCTGCCAGTACGCGGGCATCGCCCCGCACATCGACGTACCGATGAAGACGGTGCCCGCGAGCAGGATCGAGGCGCGGCGTCCGATCCGGTCGCCCAGCCTGCCCCAGATCAGCGAGCCGAGGACGGTGCCGACGATGCCGAACCACGGGAACAGCGCCACCGACCAGTGCCCGGGCACGGAGTGGGTGGGTGAGCTGAGGCCGTATTCCTTGGCGACGCCCGGGAGGATGAACGTGAAGGTGAACGGCTTCTGGGTGTCGACGGCGATCGCGAAGACGAGGACGAGCATCAGCTGCAGGTGCGCGCGGCCGAGCGGAACCGAGTCGAGCGCATGCAGGTCGGTTGCGTCGTCGCCCGCGTGCTCGCGCATCCCGCGTGCCGTGGGCCAAACGCCCCAGACGGTTGCGACGTAGCCGAGCAGGATCAGCACCATGCCGACGTCCATCCACGGGTCCATCGGCATGCCGCGCAGCACGTAGTGCATGTCGCGGCCGCTGAAGAACATCGGCAGGTGCAGCAGCACGCCGCCCGTTACCGCGGCGAGGCCGATCCAGAAGAGCCACCAGCGATTGCGCGCGCCCGTCACCGAGCTCACGTTAGTTCGGTATCGACCCGGCCGCAACAGGCTCTACGTAGCGAGCTTGAAGGGGGTGTGCCGCCAGGTTTTCCAGGCGCTGTACCAGCGGGGGAGTGGCTTCGGGGTAGCGGGTCGTTTGCTCTTGCTTGGGTGTTGTTGCCAGGCGAGCAGTTGCCAGGCCCAGCGGGGGATGCGTTTCGGTGCGCTCTTCGGGCGTGGCGTTGGTTGCACGGTGATGGTGGCGAGTGGGGTGCTGGTGTTGCCGGCGGCGTCGACGGCGACGACGGTGAAGACGCTCGTTGCGTGCGGCAGGAAGGTGCGTACGGAGACGCTGGTGGCGGTTGCGGGCAGCGTTTCGAGCGGTGTGCCGTTGAGCCCGAGCAGGTAGTGGTCGACGGCGACGTTGTCGGTCGCGGGCTGCCAGCTGAGCGCGAGCGTGCCGCGGGTGAAGACGGCCCTCACGTCGACGGGCGCGGTCGGCGGCTGCGTGTCGGGCGGCATCGCGGTCGTCGCGGTCGTTGTGGTCGTTGTCGTGGTTGTGCTGGTCGAACCGCCGCCGCTGGTTTGGGTCTGCACGAGCTGCGTGAGCGTCGAGGACGTACTCGGCAGGTTGTTCGTGTCGCCGCTGTAGATCGCGGTGATCGAGTGGCTGCCGTGTGTGAGTGCCGGTGCGGCACAGGTGGCGCTGCCGCTGCTTAGTGTTTGCGCTGCGCAGCCGGTGAGCGCGGTGCCGCCGTCGTCGAACTCGACCGTTCCGCTCGGGCTGTCACCGGCGACGGTCGCGGTGAAGGTCACCGAGTCGCCGGGCGCCGACGGGTTCGACGACGAGACGACCGTCGTCGTGCTCGTTGCCTGGTCGACCGTCTGCGTCAGCGCCGACGAGCTGCTGATCAGGTTGTTCAGGTCGCCGCTGTAGGCGGCGGTGATCGAATGATCGCCGAGCGTGAGTGCCGAGGTTGCGCAGGTCGCTGTGCCGCCGCTCACCGGTTGCGCGTCGCAGCCGGCGATCGCGGTGCCGCCGTCGTCGAACTCGACGGTGCCGCTCGGGCTGTCTCCGGTCACGGTCGCCGTGAACGTCACCGACTGGCCGGCGCTGGACGGGCTTCCCGAGCCGGCGAGGCTCGTTGCGCTCGTGCTCGTCGCGGTCGCGTACTCGATCGTCACCGAGCCGGCCGTGCTGGGGGCCGCACCGGCAGGCGTGGAGCGGTCGGCGCCCGCGTTGTAACTGCCGCCGCCGCCACCGCCTCCGCTGTCGCCGCAGCCGCTGCCGCCACCGCCACCGCCACCGCTGTAGCCGCCACCGCCTCCGCCGCCCGGGCCGCCGCTACCGCCTCCGCCGCCGTAGCCGCCGAAACCATCGGGACCGTCTCCGAGGCCGCCGCTGGCGCCGTTTGCGACGCTGCGCCCCCCGGAGCCCTCGTAGGCGCCGGGGCCGCCGTCTCCGGTGAACCCGCCGCCCCCGCCGCCACTGTTGCCGCCGGAGCCGCCGTTGCCGTTCGTTCCGCCCGTGCCGGCGAGGAGTGAGCCGCCGCCGTCGCTGCCGCTGGTCGAGGTGCTGCCGTCCTTGCCGTCGCAGTCGCCGCCGCCGCCTCCGCCACCCGCGACGATCAGTGGAGGCGAGGAGGTCGTGCGATAGACGAACGAGCCGCCGCCTCCGCCACCTGCGCTGTTGGCTCCGCCGTCACCGGCCGAACCGGCGATCACGTTCAGCGTTTCGGTCGGCGTGACCGTGAACGTGCCGACCTCACCCGCGCCGGCACCGCCTGTCCCACCCGCCGTGGAGCCGCCGCCTCCGGCGCCGAGTGCGGTGATGCGGATGACGCCGACGCCGGTCGGCACGTGAAAGCTCTGGATCCCACCCGTTGCAGAGAAGGATGTGGTTGTCGATGCCGCGCGCGCTTGCGATGCCGAGACGCCGGCGAGCAGCGTCAACGTTGTGAGCAGCACGATCCACAATCCCTTAGTCCGCAGCTGTGTGCGCATGTCTTGTGCCTACGCGGCGAGCTTGAAGGGGGCGTGCCGCCAGGCGGCCCAGGCCCAGTACCAGCGGGGAAGCCTCCTCGGCGCCGCCGGCCGCGCGCCGCTGCGATCGTGTTGCTGCCAGACGAACACCTGCCAAGCCCAGCGCGGGATCCGCTTCGGCGCCGTCTTCGGCCGGGGCGAGGGCTGGACGGTGACGGAGCCGACGGTGGCGCTGAGGTTGCCGGCGGTGTCGACCGCCACCACCGTGAAGACGCTCGTGCCGTGCGGCAGGAAGGTGCGTACGGAGACGCTCGTGGCGGTTGCGGGCAGCGTCTTTAGTGGCTTGCTGTTCAGCTCGAGCAGGTAGTGGTCGACGCGGATGTTGTCGGTCGCCGGCTGCCACGTGAGCAGGAGCGTTCCCGAGGCGAAGCGGCCGTCGAGCTCGGCGGGCGCGCTCGGCGGCTGCGTGTCCGGCGGCGCGGCGGTTGCGGTGGTCGTGGTGGTCGTGGTGGCGCCGCCGCCGCCACTCGAGCCTCCACCGCCGCTGGCGGTTGGCGTCACGCTGTTGGAGACGCCCGCCGGACCGGTGCCGGCCGCGTTGGTGGCGGTGACGGAGAAGGTGTAGCTCGTCCCCTTCGCCAGGCCGGTGAGGGTGCAGGAGAGCGGCCCGGTCGTCCAGGTGCAGGTCTGGCCGCCGCTCCCGGACGCGGTCGCGGTGTAGCCGGTGATCGGGGCGCCGCCGTCCGATGCGGGCGCGGCCCACGACACGGTCGCCCGCCCGTCGCCGGCGGTCGCGGTCACCCCGGCCGGCGCGCCGGGCGCGGCCGCGTCGACGAAGGCGTAGACCGCGCCCTGACCCGCGTTCGCGCCCACACCGGCGAAGTGGGCGCCGGCGGCGATCGTGTCGCCGTCAGCCGCGACGCTGGAGCCGAACTGGTCGTTGGCGGCGCCGTCGGAGGCGGTCAGCTTCGCCGACTCGTTCAGGCTGCCCGCCCAGCCGCCGCTCGGCTTCTCGAACAGGTACGCCGCTCCCTGGCTCGTGTTGCTGCCGATGTCGGAGCCCCAGGAGCCGACCGCGATCGTGTCGCCGTCGACCGCCACGCTCTGGCCGAACTGGTCGTTGACGGCGCCGTCGGAGGCGGTCAGCTTCGCCGACTCGTTCAGGCTGCCCGCCCAGCCGCCGCCCGGCTTCTCGAAGACGTACACCGCCCCCTGCTCCGCGTTTCCGCCCACGTCGGCGAAGCTGGCGCCGGCGGCGATCGTGTCGCCGTCGATCGCGACGCTTCGGCCGAGGAGGTCGTTGGAAGCGCCGTCGGAGGCGGTCAGCTTCGCCGACTCGTTCAGGCTGCCCGCCCAGCCGCCGCTCGGCTTCTCGAACACGTACACCGCTCCCTGGCCGGCGTTGCTGTTCACGGTGGCGCTGTCGGCGCCGGCGGCGATCGTGTCGCCGTCGATCGCGACGCTGTAGCCGAGCTGGTCGCTGGTCGCGCCGTCGGAGGCTCTCAGCTCGGCGGCCTCGTTCAGGTCGCCCGCCCAGCCGCCGCCCGGCTTCACGAAGACGTACGCGGCCCCCACCTGACCGTAGGCGTCGGCAGCGCCGGCGACGACGGTGTCGCCCGAGATCGCGACGCTCTGGCCGAGCCGGTCGCCGGCCGCGCCGTCGGAGGCGGTCAGCTTGGCGGTCTCGGTCGCGTCTGCCCAGCCGCCGCCCGGCTTCGCGAACACGTACACCGCCCCTTGATCGGTATTGCCGCCGACGTTGGCTTCCCAGGTGCTGGCGGCGATCGTGTCGCCGTCGATCGCGACGCTGAAACCGAGCTGGTCGTTGGCGGCGCCGTCGGAGGCGGTGAGCTTGGCGGCCTGGGTCGCGTCCGCCCAGCCGCCGCCGGCGGGCTTGACGAACACGTAGACGGCGCCTTGATCCCCGTTCCCGCCGATGTCGGCGAGCTTGGCGCCGGCGGCGATCGTGTCGCCGGAGATCGCGACGCTGAAGCCGAGGCGGTCGCTGGCGGCGCCGTCGGACGCGGTCAGCTTGGCGAGCTGGACGAACGGGTCGACCGTGAGCGGGTACCGGGCGGCGTGGTCGTCGACGCGGATCAGCAGCCGCCGGCCGTGCAGCTCGAGCCGAGCCGGCAGCGTGCTGCCGGCGGCGTCGGTGACGGCGAGGCCGCGGTAGGCGAGCGGACCGAAGCGCGCCTCGGTCTTCGTCGCCGAGGCGGAGCGGGCGAGGCTGCCCGAGAGCCGGAGCGCGAACGTGAGCTCGCCGACGCCATGCGGACGCCGGGGGAGCGTAAAGCCCTGCTCGAGCCCGAGCGGCCCGTTCGCATACCACTCGACGAGACCTGGTCGCCGGTAGGCGACCCGATTTGCGGCGGCGGCAGGCCTCACCGGCAGCGGAGCCGTCAGCTCGCCGCGCCCGACGCCGGCGAACGCCAACCCGAGGGTTCCGGAGGCGGCAATGGCCCGGACGCCGTTCGGAGCGAACTGCAGCTGCAACCCGACCGCGGCGTTGCGCGCGACCAGCCCGCCCGCGGCGGCGTGGACGGCGAAGGTGGGATCGTCGCGACCGAGCGTGGCGGCCACCGGGCCGCGCGCCGCCGCCGGCAACGCATCCCAGCCGCGAGCCGTGCGGACGACGCCTGGCAGTACTGCGCCACCCGCGCACAACGCCGTCGCGACGATCGCCGTGGCGACGATCGCCAGCCGGCGGGCTGCGCCTGACACCCCGCTACGGTCGGCGGTGACGCCAAGCCCACGCTGCCAGTCGGCAGCGTGTACGCCTACACCCGCCGTCACGATGCAGCGAGCTCGAACGGCTTCAGTCGCCAGGCTGCCCAGTCCCAGTACCAGCTCGGGAGCTTCGTCGGGGCTGCGGACGGACGCGTGCCGGTTCGTCCGCGTTGCTGCCAGGCGAATACCTGCCAGGCCCATTGCGGGATCCGTTTCGGCGCCGCCTTCGGGCGCGGCGTTGGTTGCACGGTGATGGTGGCGAGTGGGGTGCTGGTGTTGCCGGCGGCGTCGACGGCGACGACGGTGAAGACGCTTGTTGCGTGCGGCAGGAAGGTGCGCACGGAGACGCTGGTGGCGGTTGCGGGCAGCGTCTTTAGTGGCTTGCCGTTGAGCTCGAGCAGGTAGTGGTCGACGGCGACGTTGTCGGTGGCGGGCTGCCACGTCAGCATCAGCGCGCCGCCGCTGAAGCGTGCGGTGAGATCGGCGGGCGCAGTCGGCGGCTGCGTGTCGGGTGGCGTCGCAACCGTCGTCGTTGTGGTCGTTGTCGTGGTTGTGCTGCTGCCTCCGCCGCCGGTCGAACCGCCGCCGCTGCTTTGGGTCTGCACGAGCTGCGTGAGCGTCGAGGACGTACTCGGCAGGTTGTTCGTGTCGCCGCTGTAGATCGCGGTGATCGCGTAGCTGCCGGCGGCAAGTGCCGACGTTGCGCAGATGGCGTTGTCGCCGCTGAGTGCTTGCGTTGCGCAGCCGGTGAGCGCGGTGCCGTCGGCGTCGAACTCGACCGTGCCGGTCGGGCTGTCGCCGCTCACGGTCGCGGTGAACGTCACCGAGTCGCCGGGCGCGGAGGGGTTCGACGACGAAACGACAGTCGTTGCACTTGTCGCCTGGTCGATCGTTTGCGTCAGCGCCGACGCGCTGCTGATCAGGTTGTTCAGGTCGCCGCTGTAGGCGGCGGTGATCGTGTGGCTGCCCAACGCCAGCGTCGAGGTCGTGCAGGTCGCCTCGCCGGTGCCGCCGTCGACGGTCTGCGCGTCGCAGCCCGAGATTGCGCTGCCGCCGTCGTCGAACTCGACCGTGCCGGTCGGGCTGTCGCCGGTCACCGTCGCGGTGAATGTCACCGACTGATCGACGCTCGAGGGGTTCGTCGACGAGTTGAGCGCCGTCGAGCTCGCAGTGGTCGCGTATTGGATCGTGACGGATCCATCCGTAGCGGCAGCCGCACCTGCGAGCGTGGACGTGTCGGCACCGGCGTTGTAGCTCCCGCCGCCACCGCCGGCGCCGCTCTGGCAGCCATAGTTAAAGGCGCCGCCGCCCCCGCCGCTGTAACCGCCGCCGCCGCCGCCACCGCCACCGCCGTTGCCGCCACCGCCGAAGCCTCCGGCGGGAAAGGCAAGATCACCCGGTGCTCCGGCAGCGCCGTTGGCGACGCTCTTGCCGCCGGAGGTGTTGAGACCGTCG
This sequence comes from Gaiellaceae bacterium, assembly GCA_036278975.1. Lineage (GTDB taxonomy): Bacteria > Actinomycetota > Thermoleophilia > Gaiellales > Gaiellaceae > PALSA-600. The sequence continues at coordinate 5,539 of DASUKC010000146.1, read as the reverse complement.
CCGCCGTCTGTCTTGTAGCCGCCGCCACCGCCGCCGCCGCCGCCTGCGCCGAGACCGCCGCTGCCGTTGGTGCCGCCCGCCCCACCGCCGACGCCGGTTACGGTGTCGCCGTCGCCGCCGTCGACCGAGGTGGTGCCTGCGCCGCCGTCCTGTGAGCAGTTGCCGAAGCCGCCGCCGCCACCACCACCACCTGCGGCGATCATCGGCTCGGTGGCGCCGGCGCGATAGACGAACGAGCCGCCGCCGCCCCCGCCGCCGGCGTGCGAGGAACCGCCGGCGGTACCGCCGGCCGAGCCGGCGATCACCTGCAGCGTCTCGGTCGGCGTCACCACGAATGTGCCCTCCTCGCCTGCGCCGGCGCCGCCGGCGGTGCCCGCCTCGAGGTAGCCGCCGATCGTGGTGCTGCCGCCGCCGGCGCCGAGTGCGGTGATCCGGATCACGCCGACGTCGGTCGGCACCTGCCATGTGACGACGCTGCCCGTGTACGAGATCGTGTCCGTCTGCGAGGACGCGCCTGCGGCAGACGCGAGCGTCAGCGCGACCGCCAGCGCCAGCGTCGCTCCCGCGGCAGCCCGAACGCGGCCTGGCCGCCGAATTCCCACCTGCCTGCCTGCACCGGCCGACACCGTGGCTACCATACAGCCGTGAATGTTCTGAAGTCAACCATGCCATGATGAATCCTCCGGGGTCAACCCGCGTGCGCCGGCCGCGGCGGCCGGCACGCAGCTACGACAGCGACGCCAGCTACCTAGCGCTGGTGGAAGCGGCCATGCGCTGCTTCCACGACCACGGCTACACCGCCAGCACGGTGACGGACATCGTCGAGGCCGCCGGCTACACACGCGGCGCCTTCTACTTCCACTTCGTCGACAAAGGCGACTGCTTCAGGCACGTGATCGCCTACCGCGAGCGGTTACGCGGCGACTGGCCGGCGAGCATCCTGGACGGGCTCGACCCGCAGACGACCAGCCTGGAAGACGTCCTGGAGAAGATGTTCGCGCACTTCGCCGCGACCGACCACGGCTCGTCGGCGTGGGTGCTGGTGATGGTCGACCACTTCCAGCAACATCGCGACGACCCCGAGGCAGCGCAGCTCTTCGCCGAGGTGTACCGCCACTGGCACGCACAGATCGCCCGCTTTGTCCGCGGCCTGCAAGAGCAGGGCTGGCTCGATCCGGACCGAGATCCCGACCGGCTCGCCCGGCAAGCATTCGCCTATGTCGAAGGCACCACCGTTCACCGGCGGCTGTACCAACCCGACCACAACGACTTGGTCGACGGGCTGACGACGCTCCTGCGTAGCTGAGTGGGCGCACCTGGGATCGAACCAGGGACCTCTCGCGTGTGAAGCGAGCGCTCTCCCGCTGAGCTATGCGCCCTCAAAGTCCGCGGCACCGGCGAGGAATCCTTAGGGCTGCTTCCTCCCGGATCTGACCCGGTTCGGAATCTCGCCGCGCCGCGGGCGCAATCAGTGTACTGTCGCCCCGACGTATTTCGCCGACGAGGAGGTGTGCACGGATGAAGCGAGTCCTTGAATCCCGCGTTGCCCGCGCCACAGCCCGTCGCCGCGTCTCCTGACGCGCGCGTGAGACGGGCTGCGGCCCGTTTTCCATTTTCCGCGCACTAGGAGAAGACAGCTTGATACTTCCGGATACGGAATCGCTTTTGCACCGGCTCGGGTGGGACGACGGCTGGAACGCCGCGTTCGCAGAGCATCGTGCCGCCGGGCTCGCGCCGGCCCGCGTCGCGGCACAACATCGAGGCGCATACGACCTGCTCGGCGAAGCCGGGGAAATCCGTGCGCCCGCGGCCGCGCATCTAGCGCGCAACGACGCGCTGCCCGCCGTCGGCGACTGGGTCGGCATCGCCGACGGGTTCGTCGAGGCGGTGCTGCCGCGACGCACGCACATCTCGCGCAAAGAGGTGTTCGACGTCGTGCGCGAGCAGGTGCTCGCGGCGAACATCGACGTCGCGTTTCTCGTGCAGGGCCTGCCGCACGACTACAACTTGCGGCGGCTCGAGCGCTACCTCGCGATGGCGTGGGAAAGCGGCGCGCAACCGGTTGTCGTGCTGACGAAGACAGACCTGGTCGACGACGTCGCGCCGTACGTCGACGAAGTTGAGACCGTGACGCTCGGCGCATGTTCGGTCGTCGCGCTCTCTGCGATCACCGGCGAGCATCTGGACGAGGTGCGGCCGTTTCTCGAAGGCAACCACACAGCGGTGCTGCTGGGCTCGTCGGGCGTCGGCAAGTCGACGCTCGTCAACGCGCTCGCCGGCGAGGAGTTGTTGGCGGTGAAGGAGGTTCGTGAGGACGACCATCACGGCCGTCACACAACAACGCACCGCCAGCTGATCGTGCTGCACGGCGGCGGCGTCATCCTCGACACCCCCGGCATGCGCGAGCTGCAGCTTTGGGAAGCCGACCTTGGGCAGACGTTCGCGGATGTTGAGGAGATCGCCGTAGCGTGTCGCTTCGGCGACTGCGCACACGGCAGCGAGCCCGGCTGTGCCGTTCGAGCGGCGCTTGCGGACGGCACGCTCGCCCACGAGCGGTGGGACAGCTACGTGAAGCTGCAACGCGAGCTCGCCGCGCTCGAAGCTCGCAAAGACCCGTTGCTTCGGCAAGAACAACAGCGGGAGTGGAAGATTCGCGAACGAGCGAATCGCCAGACATACAAGAAGAAGAAACGCTGACGACCCACCGCGTCCTGCCGGACGCGGTGGAGTTCGTCGTGCACGGTCCGTGGAAGCGCGTCTCGCTTGCGCAGGAGGTGCAGCGGCCGCGGCTTGGCCCGTCTTTTGAAGAGGGCCGGCTTCGGTTTCCGCGCGGTGACTTCGACCGGCTCGAGTACATGCTCGAGCTCGACGGCGCGCTGCAGCCGGACCCCGGCAATCCGAAGCGCGCGCCCGGCCCGTTCGGCGACAAGTCGGTGATCGAGTGGCCTGAGTACACGTCGCCGGCGTGGCTCGGCTCGATCGCCGACGAAGGCCCGCGCGAGTGGATCGAGGTCCGCTGCCGCCGGCTCGTCGCTCGCGTACCTGTGCTGCTCTACGCGACACCCGACCCGCCGGCGAAGGACGCGCCGCTGCTCGTCGTGCACGACGGGCCGGAGTACGCGGAGTTCGCGCTGCTCACCCGCTTCCTCGACGCGATGAGCTGGGAGGAGCGCATCCCGCCACTTCGTGCGGCGCTCATCCAACCGGTTGACCGCAACGAGACGTACTCGGCGTCCGCGCTCTACGCGGGTGCGCTCGTGCGCGAGCTCTTGCCGGCGATCACGCGCAAGGCGCCGCACGGACGGCGCATCGGCATGGGGGCAAGTCTCGGCGCGCTCGCGATGCTGCACGCGCACCGCCGCTACCCGCGCACGTTCGACGCGCTGTTCCTGCAGTCGGGCAGCTACTTCCGGCAGCGCTTCGACAAGGTGGAGTCCGGCTTCGGCCGCTACCAGCGCATCACGCGCTTCACCGGATCGGTGGTGCGCGGGGAAGCAGACCGAAAGATTCCCGTTGCCCTCACGTGCGGGCTTGCCGAGGAGAACCTGAACAACAACCGCGCCCTCGCCGAGGCACTGGCCGCGCAGGGCTACGCGTCGTGGCTGGCGGAGGTGCGCGACGCGCACAACTGGACGGCGTGGCGCGATGCGTTCGATCCGCATCTGCCGACGCTGATCGAGGCGGCCTCATGAGCCGGCGCGAGATCGACGTCGACGGCGGCAAGGTACTCGCGTACGGGCACTGGGGGCGGCCGGTGATCGCGTTCCCGTCGGAGAACGGCGAGGTGTGGGACTGGGAGTCGCGCGGAATGGTCGAGTCGCTCGGCGAGCTGCTCGACGCCGGCCGGGCGAAGCTCTACTGCGTCCCGTCGTTCGACCGCGAGAGCTGGACGCGGCGCGATCTTTCGCTCGAAGACCGCGCGCAACGGCACGGCCACTACGAGTGGTGGATCCTCACGCGGCTCGTGCCCTTCGTGCAGGCCGACTCGAACACGCATGGCATGGTCGCGACGGGTGCGTCGTTCGGCGCGTACCACGCTGCGAACTTCGCCCTCAAGCGCGCCGATCTCTTCCCGGTTGCGATTTGCATGAGCGGCGTCTACGACGTGTCGGTGCAGGGAGGCGGCGCGCGAGGGGATGCCGTCTACTTCAACAACCCGATGGACTACGTCGCTCACCTGAACGGCGAGCACCTCGACTGGCTGCGCCGCGAGGCATCGCTCGTGCTCGTCTGCGGTCAGGGGCAGTGGGAGGACACGACCGGCGCGCTCGACTCGACGCGGCGCTTCGCCGGGCTGCTCGGCGACAAGGGAATCCCGTGTGAGCTCGACCTGTGGGGTCACGACGTGCCGCACGACTGGCCGTCATGGCGGCGGCAGATCGCTCATCATCTCTCTCGCTTTGTCTGAGCACCTGATCGGCTTGCTCCTCGGCACCGAGGAGGATTGGCCCTCCGCGTTCGAGGCGCTCGTGTCGCGGCTCGGCAAAGTCGGCGGCGACACGTTCCGGACGGAGCGGATCATCAACGAGCCGTTCGACTTGCGGTATCGCCCGCGTTACGGGCTCGTCATCGACAGGCTCGCATGGTGGTACGACCTGCCGCGCGCGTGGCTGAAGAAGGTCTCGCTGATGGACGACGTGTACCTGCTCAACAACCCGTTCACGTTCCAGGCGATGGAGAAGCATTCGGCGTACTGCGCGATGATGCGGCTCGGCCTGCACGTGCCGGAGACGTGGCTGATCCCGCACAAGGTGCCGCCCGACAATCCGCGCTTCGCGCCGACAGCGGAGCGCTACAACGCGTCGTTCGATCTCTCATCGATCGGTGAGATCGTCGAGTACCCGCTCTTCATGAAGCCGTTCGACGGCGGGCAGTGGGTCGGCGTGTCGCGCGTCGGCTCACCGGACGAACTCCGTGAAAGATACGACGAGTCGGGCGAGCGGATGATGCACCTGCAGACGGCGCTCGAGGACTTCGACGTGTTCGTGCGCTCGCTGTCGATCGGCGCCGAGACGATGGCGATGTGGTTCGACCCCTCGCAGCCGATGCACGCCCGGTACGAGGTCAAGCACGATTTCCTTTCGTCCGAGCAAGGTCAAGAGATCACGACGATCTCGCGGCTCGTGAACGCGTTCTTCCGCTGGGAGTTCAACTCGTGCGAGACGATCGTGAAGGACGGCGTCGCGTATCCGATCGACTTCGCGAACGCGTCGCCGGACGTCGCGCTGACGTCGCTGCACTACTACTTCCCGTGGGCGATCAAGGCGCTGGTGCGTTGGAGCGTGTTCTGCCTCGCGACGCGCCGCGAGATGCGCATCTTCCAGGACTCGCGCGACTACTTCGAGTGGGGCGACCGCGACGATCTCGACTACGAGACGAAGCTGGCCGCCTACCGTGAGCTCGCCGACAACTATTTCCAGGTCGAGGCGTACGACGAGTTCTGCAGCTCGCGGCTGCCGCACCTCGACGAGGTCGCGTACGACTGGTTCACGTCGAGTGAGTTCGACGACCTGCTCGTCCGTACCGTGCGCTCGACGTT
>DASUKC010000145.1:0-17390 GCA_036278975.1 Gaiellaceae bacterium | reverse complement strand
CGTGCTGTCCGGGCTGCAGCGTTCCCTCGGTCAGGACGACCTCGTGGCCGGGCGTGACCGTCACGACCAGGTCGGCGGCGAGGGCTTCCTCACGTGATGCCACCGAGGCGCCGAGCTCCTTCGCAACGCGCGCGGCGCGCTGCGGATCGACGTCGAAGAGGGCGACGTCCCGGCCGAGCGCGACGAATGTGCGCGCTGCGGCCTGGCCGTTGACACCGGTGCCGATCACCGCCGCCGTCTTCGCATCGCGGCGCCCGAGCGTCTCCGCTGCGAGCACTGCGGCCGCGCCGGTGCGCAGCGCGGTAACCGTCGCGGCGTCGAGTACCGCGCGAAGCTGACCGGTTTCCGCATCCGACACGAGGACGAGTCCTGTCACGGTGGGGAGCCCGCGCGCCGGGTTGCCGGGGAACGACGTCACCCACTTGAGAATCGCGTGCCCTCCGCCGAGCGCCGGCATCGCGCGAAAGTCGCCTGCCGGATAGTTCGTGACGTACACCTTTGGCGGCATCGTCCACTCGCCGCGCGCGTGTGCGACGAACGCGTCACGCACAGCGTTGACGGCGCGCCGAGGAGAGACAGCCGCTTCGACGTCGCGGCCTGTGAAGACGAGTGCGCTCGTCACACCGCTTTGACGGCTGCGGTCAACTTTGCGACCGATTCCTTCGCGTCGCCGAACAGCATCATCGTGTTCGGCTCGACGAAGAGCGGGTTGTCGATGCCCGCGAACCCAGGGTTCATCGAACGCTTCAACACCACGACCGCCTTCGACTGGTCGACGTTGAGGATCGGCATGCCGTAGATCGGGCTGCCCGCATTGTTGCGCGCGTCGGGATTGACGACGTCGTTCGCGCCGATCACGAGCGACACGTCGGTGCGCCCGAACTCCGCATTTGCCTCGTCCATTTCTTTCAGCGCTGGGTACGGAACATTGGCCTCGGCAAGCAGCACGTTCATGTGGCCCGGCATGCGGCCCGCGACCGGGTGGATCGCGTACGTCACCTCGACGCCGCGCGACTCGAGCAGGTCGGCCAGCGCGCGCACGTCGTGCTGCGCCTGCGCGACCGCCATGCCGTAGCCGGGCACGACAACGACCTTCTGCGCGTACGCGAGCATCACGGCGACGTCGTCTGCGGTGGTGGGGCGGACGGTGCCGTCCATGCTGCCGCCGCCACTCACGCCCGTCTGGATCTGCCCGAAGGCGCCGAAGAGGACGTTCGCGATCGAGCGGTTCATCGCGCGCGCCATCATCAGCGTCAGGAACGTGCCCGACGCGCCGACGAGCATGCCGGCGACGATCAGGATGTTGTTCTGCAGCTCGAAGCCGCCCGCCGCGACCGCAAGTCCGGTGAACGCGTTGAGCAGCGAGATCACCACGGGCATGTCCGCGCCGCCGATCGGCAGCACGAACAGAACGCCGAAGACGAGCGCGCCGGCGGTCAGCCCCCACAGCAGCCATTCGTCCTGCACGCCCGCCACGAGCGCGAGACCGAGTCCGGCAGCGCACAGGAACAGCGCACCGTTGACGAGCTTCTGGCCGGTGTAGGTGATCGGGCGGCCGCCGATCAGCTCCTGCAGCTTCGCGAAGGCGATCAGCGAGCCGGAGAACGAGATTGCGCCGATCAGCCCCGACAAGACGATCGCGAGCGAGATGTCGACGGTCGGCTTGCCCGGCTCCGGGAGGATGCGGTGCACTTCCGCAAGCGCGATCAGCGATGCCGCGCCGCCGCCGACGCCGTTGAACAGCGCCACCATCTGCGGCATCGCGGTCATCTTCACCTTGCGCGCCGCGACCGCGCCGAAGCCGCCGCCGACGAGCATGCCGAGCGCGATCGCCCACCAGCTCGTGCTGCCGATCTTGATCCACGTGACGACGATTGCGAGCAACATCCCCGCCGCGCCAAGCTGATTGCCGCGCCGCGCGTGCGCCGGGTTCGAGAGGAAGCGCAACGCGAGAATGAACGTCACAATCGTGATCAGATAAAGGAGCCTGGTGAGGTCGGTGCTCACGCGTCGTCCTTCTTCGGAGGCTCTTTCTTCTTGAACATCTCGAGCATGCGGTCGGTGACGACGAAGCCGCCGACGACGTTCGCGGAGCCGAGGATGACTGCGGCGACGCCGACGATCCACATGAACGCGCTCTTGTGCGGCTGCGCCAGCACGATCATCGAGCCGACGATCACGATGCCGTGAATCGCGTTCGTGCCCGACATCAGGGGCGTGTGCAACAGCGTCGGCACCTTCGAGATCACCTCGAAACCGAGGAAGATCGCAAGCACGAGGATCGTCACCTCGAAGACGAGCAGAGTGTTATGGCTCACGCGCTCTCCGTTCGCGTCACGCACGAGCCCGCGACGATCTCGTCGTCCCAGTCGAGCGCAAGCGCACCGTCCTTCACGAGCAACCCGAGCAGCGAGACGACGTTGCGCGACAGCAACTGGCTCGCGTGCGCCGGCATCGCCGACGGAAGATTGGTGGTGCCGACGATCGTCACGTCGTTGACGACGATCTCTTCGCCCGGCTTCGTCAGCTCGCAGTTGCCGCCGGTCTCGGCGGCGAGGTCGACGATCACGGAGCCGGGACGCATGCCGTGCACCGCGCCGGCGGAGATCAGCTTCGGCGCGGGACGTCCGGGGATCGCGGCGGTGGTGATCACCGCGTCGAACTGCGGGATGCGCTCTTGCAGCGCCGCTTGCTGCTCCGCCTGCTGTTCGGGTGTCAGCTCGCGCGCGTAGCCGCCTTCCGTCTCCTCGCCCTGCACGCCGAGGTCGAGGAACGTCGCGCCGAGCGATTCGACCTGCTCTTTCACCGCCGGGCGAACGTCGAAAGCAGAGACGACACCACCGAGCCGACGCGCGGTCGCGATCGCCTGCAAGCCGGCGACACCTGCGCCGAGCACGAGAATTTTCGCGGGCGGCACCGTGCCGGCCGCGGTCATCAGCATCGGCAGGAAGCGCGGCAGACGATCCGATGCGATCAGCGCTGCCTTGTAGCCGCCGACTGTCGCTTGCGACGAAAGCGCGTCCATCGGCTGCGCGCGCGTGATGCGCGGGATCGACTCGAGTGCGAATCCGTTGACGCCGGCTGCGCGCAGGCGTGCGATCCCGTCGACGTCGGTGAGTGGCTGCAGAAACCCGATCAGCGCCTGTCCGTCGTGCAGGCGTGTCGCTTCGTCGGCCGTCGGCGGCTGCACCTTCGCGACGACGTCCGCCTGCCACGGATCGCCGATGCTTGCACCGGCGTCCGTGTACGCCTCGTCCGGGAAGTAGCTGGCGGCCCCGGCGCCCGCCTCGACCACGACGTCGACGCCTTCGGGCAAGCGGCTGATCGATTCCGGAACGAGGGCGACGCGATGCTCGCCGCTCGCACGTTCCTTGGGGACACCGAGCCGCATACCGAGCCCGAACCTATCGCATGCGAGACTGGCGTCGTGACGCACTTACTCCTGAGCTACGGGCTTTGGCTGCTTTTCTTCGCCATTGCGATCGAGTCCGCCGGTGTCCCGATTCCGGGCGAGACGGCGCTGATCACGGCTGCGTACCTCGCGTCACCGGGCCAGGACCACTACAAGATCGAGTGGGTCATCGTCGTCGCAGCCGCCGGCGCCGTCGTCGGCGACAACATCGGCTACTGGATCGGGCGGGAGGGAGGCCGCCGTCTCCTCGAACGGTGGAGCATCGTCAAGCATCACGCCGACCGCGTGCTCCCACCGGCCGAACGGTTCTTCGAAAGGCACGGCGGCAAGACGATCTTCATCGGGCGCTTCCTCGCGATCCTGCGCGTCACGGCTGCGTGGCTCGCGGGCATCAGCCGCTATCCGTGGTGGCGGTTTCTCTTGTGGAACGCCGCCGGCGGCATCGCGTGGGCGACGGCGACGGGCCTCGTCGCCTACTACGCAGGCAAGCATGTGGCCGACGCGATCCAGACGTATGGGCTCTACGCCGTGGTAGGGATCATCGTCGTCGTGATTCTCGGCGCGGTCACGATGCGTCTGGTCGGCAAGCGCCTCGTAAAGCTCTAGAGAGTTGCCCAGACGTCGAGCTTCGTGCGCGTGCGCGCGATCACCTCGTCGGTGAACTCGCTCGTCGTTGCGGCGCCGCCGAGGTCGGACGTCTTCACGCCCTGCGCGATCGCCTCGAGCGCTGCCTCGCGAATCGCGCGCCCGGCGGCGCAGCCCTGGTCGTCGTCCGTCTGTGCGAGCAACGCCGCGGCGGCGAGGATCATCGCCAGCGGGTTCGCGACGTTCTTGCCGTAGAGCGACGGCGCGGTGCCGTGAGCCGCTTCCGCCATCAGCGCGCTCGGCGCGAAGTCGTCGCTTTCGAACGCGACGAGCATCGACTCCGACCCGGCGATCGAGCCGAACAGCGGCAGGACAAGGTCGGAAAGGATGTCGCCGTCCCTGTTGAGCGCGGGAATCACGAGCGGGTCACCGGTCGATGCGATCAGCAACGCGAACGTCGCGTCGATCAGTTGCGGCTCGTAGGCGACGTCGGCATGCCGCTCGGCGGCAGCGTCCATCTCTTCCTTCAGCATCCCCTCGTAGGTCGGCGACACCGTGTACTTGGGGCCGCCGAAGACTTTCGCGCCAGTGCGGTCGGCGAGCCGGAACGAGAACTCGGCAACGGCGCGGCATACGGAACGCTCGATGCGCTCTGTGCGGAACGCGACCTCGTCGTCGCCGGAGCCTTCCCGCCACTCCTTCGCGCCGTACGCGTCGCCGACCGCCATCCGGACGACCGAGATCGGCGCATGGACGCCGCCGAACGGCACGACGCCCGGAATCCGCCGCCCGGTGCGCACGATCACCTTGCCGCCGATCTCCTCACGCAGAATTCGGTTCGGGGAGCCGACATCGCCGCGCGTTTCCGGTGTGACCGTCGCTGCCTTCAGACCGAGTCCGTACTCGCGGATCGCGGCGGCCGCCTCGTGCACGACGCCGTTGTCGGTCGCGCGCCGGTTCTCGAGCGAAAGGTCGAAGCGCACGAGCTCGAGCGGCACGCTGATCACGTCCGGCTGCAGCACACGAACCGACTCTTCCAGCAGTTCCTGGCCGGTTTCGTCGCCCTCCAGCACCACGATTGCGCGCAGATCCATCTGCGGCGAAGATTAGCCGCGGATTTCCCTCTAGGATTACTCGACCAATAAGGGAGGCGGCGTGGCTCGCAAAACGATTTTGGTGTGTGATAACTGCGGTACCGAGGTCGAAGAGGCCAAGGGCGCGACCATGCGCATCACGTACGGCGATGCACGGCGCGGATCGAAGGTCGCCGACCTCTGCGACAACTGCGCCGGCAATCTGCCCGGCCGCGCGGCCGCCCGCCGTGGGCGCCGCCCGAAGACAGCAGACGTTCAGTAATACAGGGGTAAGCCCGGAAACTGCGGCGTTCTCTCGCCGCAGCGCACGTCCGAACCAGCCGATCCCGAGTCTACGATCGGAAGGTTGAGCCTCTCGCTCGTCGCGGGGCCCGCCAACGCGGGAAAAGTCGCGCTCCTACTCGAGCGCTATCTGGCGCGCCTTGACGACGAGCCGACCTTGATCGTGCCGCACGGGTCGGACGTCGACCGGGTGAGGCGCGACCTGCTCGACCGTTGCGGCTGCCTGCTCGGCGGCTCGATCGGAACGTTTGACGATCTTTTCGCGCGGCTCGTGCGGGACGACCCGCAGAGCCGGCGGGTGGCGAGCGACGCGCAGCGGGCGCTCGTGGTGCGGCGGGCGGTCGCGGCTGTTTCCCTGAACGGTCTCTCGGCGTCGGCGCGAACGTCCGGTTTCGCCGACACGCTCCTGCAGACGGTCGGCGAGCTCGAGTCGGGGATGATCGACCCCGGCGACCTCGCGGGAGACCTCGCGGCGCTGTACGGCGCCTATCGAGACGAGCTCGACCGGCTCGGGCTCTGGGACCGCGACCGCCTCAATCGCCGCGCCGCCGAGCGGCTCGCCTCCGAGCTGGATGCCTGGGATGGCAGCCCTGTCTTCGCGTACGGCTTCGAAGACCTGACCGGTGCGCAGTGGTCGCTGCTCGAAGCGCTTGCGGGACGTGCCGACGTCCAGGTGTCGCTGCTCTACGAGCCGGGGCGCGTCGCCTTTGCGTCGTTGCAGCGAACGGCGGAGGACCTGGCGCGGCTCGCGGACGGTCGCGTCGAGGAGCTCCCCGCACGGTCGAGCGAGTACCAGGCGCCGGCGCTTGCGCATCTCGAGCGCGCGCTCTTCCGCGAGGCGCCTCCCGCGCCGACGCCGCTCGAAGGCGCAGTGCGCTTCTTCGAGGGAGCGGGCACGCGCGGCACGTTGGAGCTCGTCGGCGACGAACTGCTCGCGCTGTTGCGCTCCGGTGTCGACGCGTCCGAGATCGCGGTTGTCTGCGCGTCGGTCGACCGCTGGCGCGCGCCGCTCGAAACGGTGCTCGGGCAACTCGGTGTTCCGTTTGCGTTCGAAGGTCGCGCGCGGTTTGGCTCGACGCCCTTGGGTCACGCGGCGCTGCAGGTGCTGCGTTACGCCTGGCTCGATGGCACGCGGCGCGAGCTGTTCTCGTTCCTGCGATCGCCCTACTCGGGACTCGGCCGGTCGGCGGTGGACTTCGTCGAAGGTCGGTTGCGCGGCCGCGCGATACATACGTCGTCGCGTGTCGAGGAAGAGGCCGAGAAGTTGCGTGAGGCCCCGATCCCGGTGCTCGGCGAGTTGCGGTCGGCGGCCTCGCCGCTCGACGGTGCGCGCTGGTTGCTTCGGTCGATGGTGCGCGCCGCGTACGGGGTGGAGGCGCCGCCTGCAGGTGAGACGTCGCGCCTCGACCTGCGCACGTACGAAGCGGCGCTGCGCGTGCTCGACGAGCTTGCGTCGCTCGGCGAAGAGATCGAGGCCGCCGACGTGCTTTCGGCGCTCGAGCGCGCGGAGGTGCGCCTCGGCTCGGACGGAGAGGCCGGACGCGTTTCGGTGCTCGACCTACCGCGTGTGCGCGCGCGGCGATTCACATACGTCTTTCTCGTCGGGCTCGAAGAAGGCGCGCTCCCGCGGCGGGCGCGGGTGTCGCCGTTCCTGGCAGATGATTTGAGAAGCAGTTTGGGTGGACGCCTGGAGAAACCGGACGAAGTCAGCCGCGACCGCTATCTCTTCTACACCGCGTGCACGCGCGCGACGCGCCGGCTGTATCTCGTGCGCCAGGCCGCGACCGACGATGGCGGCCCACTCGAGGCGAGCCCGTTCTGGCATGAGGTACAGGCCGTGTTCGACGGCGACGATGTGCAACGCGCGACGACGTTGCGTCCGCTCTCCGCGCTGACGTGGCCGCTCGATGCCGCGCCGACAGAGCGCGAGCGCCTGCGCTCGCTCGCGCAGCTCGGCTCGGGAGATAAGGACGCAGCGCGCGCGCTCGCGGACGCGAACGACTGGCGGCGCCGGCTCGAGCGCGCGCTCGGTGCGTTCTCGCGCCACACGCGTCTCACGAACCCGGTCGTGCGTGAGTGGTTCGGCGGGCGTACGACGTTCTCCGCAACCGAGCTCGAGCGCTTCGCGGACTGCTCGTCGGCGTGGCTGATCGAGCGCATCGTGTCGCCGAAGACGATCGACGCGGTCGTCGACCCGATGCTGCGCGGCTCAGTCGCGCACCAAGCGCTCTACCGTTTCTACTCCGGCCTGCCCAAGGAGGTCGGCTCCGACCGCGTCGACGAGCAGAACCTCGAGCGCGCGCTCGGCTTCCTGCGCACGTGCCTCGACGATGCGCTGCGCGGCGGCGTGCGCCTCGAGTTGACCGAGCTCCAGGCGTCGGAGCTGGAGGAGTCGCTGTGGCGCGACCTGAAGGCGTTCATCGAGGACGAAGCGAAGTCGCCGGTCGGGTTGCTGCCGCGGAAGTTCGAAGTCGCGTTCGGCTCCGAGCGCTCCGCGCCCGAGCTGCAGCGCGGGCTCGAGCTCGGTGACGGGCTGTTCCTGAGCGGCAAGATCGACCGCATCGACGTCGATCCGTTCAGCGCGCGTGGGATCGTCCAGGACTACAAGTCGGGGAAGACCGCGCACACGGCGAAGCAGATCGAAGAGGAGCTGCGGCTCCAGATCCCGCTCTACATGCTCGTGCTGCGCGACCTCGTCGGGATCGAACCGCTCGGCGGCGTGTACCGCGCACTCGGTGGCGCGCGTTATGCGCGTGGCTTGTTGAGCGCCGAAGCGACCGACGACCTGCCCGGTTTCCAGAAGAACGACTTTCTTGCCGACGGCGAGTTTTGGCGCGTCGTCGACGCGGCGCGCCAGCACGCGCACGACTACGCGCAGCGCATTCGCGCCGGCGACGTGCGCCACGACCCGAAGGGCGGTACGTGCCCGACATGGTGCGACGTCTGGCCCGTTTGTCGCGTGGAGCGGGCGTGAGCGTGACGAACCCGCAGCAGCAGGCAGCGGTCGAGGCGCGCGGCGAAGTCTTCGTCTCGGCGGGTGCAGGCACGGGGAAGACGACGGTTCTCGTCGAGCGTTTCGTGCGCGCGGTGTGCGACGAAGGCATCGACGTCGAGTCGATGCTCGTCATCACCTACACGCGCAAGGCAGCCAGCGAGCTTCGCTCGCGCATCCGCGCGGCGTTGCACGACCGCGGCCGCTCGGATCTCGCGCGCAGTCTCGACGGCGCGTGGATCTCGACTATTCACGGCTTCTGCGCGCGACTGCTGCGCGCGCATCCCTTTGCGGTCGGCATCGATCCACGCTTCCGCGAGTTGGAGGAGGAGCAGGCGGCCGTGCTGCGCGGCGAGTCGTTCGAGCGTGCGCTTGCCGCGTTTTGCGCCGGGCGCGAGGAGCAGCGGCTGCAACTCCTTGCGATTTACGGCGCCGCCGGTTTGCGGCGGATGCTGACGAGTGTGTACGAGACGCTGCGTTCGGCAGGCCGCGAGCTCGTGCTCGACCTCGGCGAAACGGCCGGCGTGCCGGAGCGACTTGCCGAGCTGAAGGAAGCGGCGCAGGTGCTGGCAGCCGATCCCGCGGCAACCGACGGACAGCTCGCCGCGGCCCGCGCGGCTCTCGAGCTCGGTACGAACCCGGAGCGGCTGCTCGACCTGTCGCCGGTGGCGCCGGCTGGTGAGCGCGGCGCGGTCGTGCGCGCTGCCCGCGACCGGCTCGAGCAGGCCGCGTTCGACGAGCTTGCTGCGCGCGACAGCGAGCTGCTGCAGGAATTGCTCAACCGCTTCGCCGACGAGTACGCGGCCGCGAAACAGCGCGAGTCGGTGCTCGACTTCGAGGACCTGCAGCTCTTCACCCGCGAGCTGCTGAACACGAACCAGGACGTGCGAGAGCGAGAGCAGCTGCGCTTCCGCGCGATCATGGTCGACGAGTTCCAGGACACGAACCGTCTGCAGACGGAGATCATCGACCTGCTGAGTGCCGGCCACGGTGCAGGCGAGGTGTTCTTCGTCGGTGACGAGTTCCAGTCGATCTACGGCTTCCGGCACGCAGACGTCTCGGTCTTTCGCGAGCGGCGCGAAGCAACGCCGCAGAGTCTTCCGCTCACGCGCAACTACCGCTCGCGGCCCGAGGTGCTCGCATCGGTCAATCACTTGTTCGCGAGCGCGTTCGGCGGCGACTACCAGCCGCTGGCGGCATCCGGCGAGTTCCCCGACCCGGTGTTCGGCCATCCGGTCGAGTTGCTCGTCACGGACAAGCGCAGCTATCGGGAGCAGGGCGAAGTCTGGCGCGAAGGTGAGGCGCGTGCGATCGCTTCTCGCGTGCGCGAGCTTGTCGACACGGGTGCCGCCGAGCCCGGCGAGGTCGTGCTGCTCTTCGCCGCAGGCACCGACGCCGAGCGGTACGAGAAGGCGTTGCGCGAACAGGGTCTGCCGACGTACCGCGCGACCG
The DNA here is from genome assembly GCA_036278975.1 of Gaiellaceae bacterium. GTDB lineage: Bacteria > Actinomycetota > Thermoleophilia > Gaiellales > Gaiellaceae > PALSA-600. The sequence goes on along the minus strand of DASUKC010000145.1, from coordinate 7,573 downwards.
GGCGCGGCTATTTCGGCCAGCAGCAGGTGGTCGACTTGCTCGCGTACCTGCGGCTGCTGCACAACCGCTACGACGACGAGGCGCTCGCGACTGTGCTCGCGTCACCGTTCGTCGGCATCTCGAACGACGCGCTCGTCCTGATCCGGAGGCAGGCGCCGCGCCGTCCGCTCTTCAGCGGCATCGAGCGCTCGCTGCCCGAGGCGCTTTCCGAAGAAGACGTGCACCTCGTGCGCGCGTTCAAGCAGCGCTATGAGCGGCTCGTTGCCGCCTCTGCGCGTCTGTCGCTCGAGCGCTTGTGCGAAGAGATCATCTCGGCGCACGACTACGACCTTGCGGTGCTCGCGCGCTGGGACGGCAAGCGGCGCTACGCGAACCTGCGCAAGCTGATGCGGCTCGCGCGCACGTACGAAGAGCTGCGCGGTCCCGACATCGAAGGCTTCGTCGCGTTCCTGCGCGACCAGGAAGCGGTCGGAGCGGCGCAGCTCGAAGCGGTGTCGGAAGAGGAAGGGTCGGGCGCCGTGCGCCTGCTCACGATCCATGCGGCGAAGGGCCTCGAGTTCAAGGTTGTGATCGTCGCCGATGCCGGGCGCGACACCGGTGGACAGTCGTCGGCCGACGAGATCCTCGTGCGTTCCGACGGGCGCTTCGGCTTCCGCGTGATCGACCCGACATCCGGCAAGCGGCGCGGCGTCTTCGACTACGAAGCGGTGCGCGAGGCCGAGAAGAAGGACGACCAGGAAGAACGCCTGCGCCTCTACTACGTCGCGATGACGCGCGCGATTGACCGGTTGATCGTGTCGGGCGCGATCGATCCTGAGGCGACGCGCGACCGCGACACGCCGATCGGCTGGGTGCTCGACCGCCTTGACGCGCTGGCGGACGTCGAAAGCGCCGACGGGGTCGTCGAGCTCGAACGCGGCAGTGACTCTGAAAATCGTGCCCGCTTCGTGCTTCGAGTCGACAGGTGCGCGCCGGTCGAGCCAGTCGTCGCAGACGTGCACGTGTCGGACGAAGGCCAGCTCGCATTGTTCGGCGAAGTTCCCGTCGGCGAGATCGCGCGCGGCTATCCGCTGCCCGAGCTCGTGGTGCCCCCAGCACCGCCGCTCTACAAGGTGCGCCGCCTGTCGTTCACCGCGCTGTCGCTGTTCGAGCGTTGCAGCTACCGCTACTACGCCGAGCGCGTCGCAAACATGCGCGAAGAGAGGGTCGCGGTGTCTGGGGGAGAGGGACTCGCAGCGACCGAGATCGGTAGCGCCGTGCACAAGCTGCTCGAGCTCGGCTCTGACAACCTCGACCTCGTACGCAGCGATTATCCGCACGCGACCGAAGAGAACCTCGAGCGAATCGCGGCTTTCGTCAGGTCGTGGCGTGAATCCGAGCTTGCGGCGCGCATCTCACAGCTTGCGGGCGTGAAGCCGGAGCGGCCGTTCGCGTTCGAGCACGACGGCGTGCTGCTGCACGGTTTCCTCGACTTGCTGTGGCTCGATCTACCGCGTGCGCTCGTCGTCGACTACAAGACGAATGCGGTCGGCGATTCGTCGCCGGAGGAGATTGTCGACCACGAGTACTCGCTGCAGCGGCTCGTGTATGCGATCGCGTGCTTCCGTGCGGGTGCCGACGAGGTCGAGGTGGCGTACGCATTCCTCGAGCGGCCCGACGCGGTCGTCACGACCGTGTTCGAGCGGTCGCAGCTCCCGGAGCTGGAAGCGACGTTGTCGGAGGCGATCGCGCGCATCGATGCCGGCGAGTTCACGCCGACGCCGAGCGAGTTTGCGTGTGCCGGTTGCCCGGCGCTCGATCTCGTCTGCGCCGGCCCAAGGCTGCGCATGCCGCCGGCGGAACTCGTCGGTGCAGCGTAGTTTCGTCGCCGAGGCCCGCAAGCGTGTCGGGCCGAAGAAGGAGCGCATCAGGCCGATCATCGAGCGGCTCGCGGTCGAGCATGCTGACGCTCGCATCGCATTGACCTTCCGCAATCCGCTGGAACTTCTCGTGTCGGTGATGCTCTCTGCGCAGACGACCGACGTGAACGTCAATCGCGTTACGGCGACGCTGTTCGAGAAGTACAAGCGGCCCGAGGACTACCTCGCCGTGCCAGTCGAGGAGCTCGAGCGTGACATCTACGCGACCGGTTTCTTCCGGCAGAAGGCGAAATCGTTGCGCGGCACGATGGTGATGCTGATCGAGCGCTTCGAGGGCGAAGTGCCGGACGCGTTCGACGACTTGCTCTCGCTACCGGGCGTCGCGCGCAAGACCGCGAACGTCGTCTCGGCCGAGCGCGGCGACGCGCAGGGCATCGTCGTCGACACGCACGTGCGTCGCGTCTCGCAGCGGCTCGGGCTGACGAAGCAGGAGGACCCGGTGAAGATCGAGCACGATCTCGTCAAGCTCGTGCCGCGCGAGGACTGGGCGCGCTTCCCTCACCTGCTGATCTGGCACGGCCGCCGCATCTGCGACGCACGCCGTCCGCACTGCGAGGACTGCCCGCTCGCGGCTGATCTCTGCCCGTCGACGCGGATCTAGCGTCAGGCGGTACCAGGTACGTACCAGGGACGTGTCTGGTTCGTCACGTCTTGTCCACAGGTGCGACGGTTCGGCGTTTCGCGGTTGCTAGCTGCCGTTGCCGCGGCGCGGCGTGAGCGCGACGAGCAGGCCGCCGTCATCGTCATACGCCGGGAAGACGTCGGCGACGACCGGCTTCTCGCTGCCGGCGCGCGTGCGAATCGACAACCGCTCGCCGAGGCGGCGAACGCCCCATTCGCGCGCGAGGTCGACGGGCTTCGCATCCGAGAACGTCAGCGCCTCGACGATGTCGCGCCCCATCAACTGCGATTCCTCGAAGCCCGTCAGTTCGAAGACGCCGCGCCCGATCGCCAGCACGCGCCGCTCCTGGTCGGTGACGACCATGCCGGTGTCGGGCGCCGGGTAATAGTCGTCGAGCAGCTCGAAGAGAAACCCGAAGCCGCAGTGCCGGCACGCGGGCGCGTCCTCGGAAAACCCCTCGCGCGCGTCGATGTCGACGGTGCGCTCTTTGCAGTGCGGGCAGATGTAGTACGGCACGGCCGAAAAGTAGCGAGCGAGCTTAGATCCACTTTTTCCAGCGGAAGAAGATCAGCTGGAAGACGGTGGTGCCGAGGATCCAAGCCCACGACCACCAGTACCCCCACATCCAGCCGAGCTCCGGGATGTGGCGGAAGTTCTGGCCGTAGAGACCGACGATGAAGGTGGGGAGCAGGAGCAGCGAGGCGATCACGGTGAGCCGCTTCATCACCTCGTTCTGGTCGTTCGCGATCTTGCCCTGCAGGTAGTCGCGGATACCGGCGAGCGAATCGCGCGATGCGTCGAGGCCTTCCGATGCGCGCAGGAACTTGTCGAACGCGCTGCCGAACGCGATCTCGACATTGCGCGGGAAGAGCTCGCCCTTGTCGAGCTCGACGCGGTTGTCGACGATCTTGCGCACCGCATCGCGGGTCGGGCCGAGCGTGCGCCGGATACCGAGCATGCTGTGACGGATACCGCGAATGCGCTTGCCGACTTCGGCCGGATCGGACTCCGAGACCATGTCCTCCAGCTCGTCGATCTTGTCGTCGAGGACGTCGATGATGTCGAGGAACCCTTCCGCCACCTCGTCGATCAGGTGGTACGCGTACATGCCGACGTCCTCGTGGTCGCGGCACGCTTCTTTCGCCGGCGCCGGGTCGAACGGCTTTTCACCCGGCGGCGTCTTCGACACGGTGACCAGCGTGTCGATGGTCGCGACGAAATCGATCTCCTGGTAGTACAGCCGGTTCTCAGCCGGTACTTCGATCGGCAACAACAGGATGCCGAGCACGTAGTCGCCATGGGAGTCGATGCGCGGCCGCGGCTCGTCGTTGTGCTCATGCGGCGCGAGCAGCGCCTCGAGCGCTGTGGCGTGCACGTGCTCGGGCAGCGCCTCGTGCAGCTGAACGGCCGTCGGGTCGATCAGGTCGATCCAGTTGGGCACTGGCCTAGCTCTCGAGACCGGCAGTCAGCGCAGTGCCCGGATGGCCTTCGAGCGCTGCGAGATACCGCTCCGCGTCGAGCGCGGCCATACAGCCGGAGCCCGCCGCAGTCACTGCCTGCCGGTACGTGTGGTCCTGCACATCGCCGGCCGCGAAGACGCCGGGAATGTTGGTCTCGGTCGAACGCGGCTTCGTGACGAGATAGCCGTTCGCATCGTGGTCGAGTTGCTCGCGGAAGAGCGACGTATTCGGGTCGTGGCCGATCGCAACGAACATGCCGTCGGCCGGCACGTCCCACGCCTCGTCCGTCTCGGTGCTGCGCAGGCGCAAGCCCTCGAGCTTCGTGTCGCCGAGCACTTCGTCGACGACCGCGCTCAGCACATAATCCAGCTTGTCGTTCGCACTTGCGCGGTCGACCATGATCTTCGAGGCACGGAACTCGTCGCGCCGATGCACGAGGTGCACCTTCGACGCGAACTTCGTCAGGAACAGCGCCTCCTCGAACGCGGAGTCGCCGCCGCCGACGACGTAGACCTCCTTGTCGCGGAAGAACGCTGCGTCGCACGTTGCGCATGCCGACACGCCGCGCCCCTTGAGCTTGTCTTCCGATTCGAGGCCGAGCCAGCGCGCGCTCGCGCCCGTCGCGACGATGATCGCGCGCGCGGAGTACTCGTCGTCGCCGACCCAGACGCGGGGCGGCTGCGAGGTGAGGTCGACCTTCGTGACGTCGTCGGTGAGGAACTCGGCGCCGAAGCGCTCCGCCTGCCGGCGGAAGTCGGCCATCATCTCCGGCCCCATCACGCCGTCGGCGTAGCCGGGGTAGTTCTCGACGTCGCTGGTGATCATCAGCTGGCCGCCCCAGGCGAAACCCTCGATGACGAGCGGCTCCAGGTCGGCGCGCGCCGCGTAGAGCGCAGCCGTGTAGCCGGCGGGGCCGCCGCCGATGATGATCAGTTCACGCGTGTTGGTGGTGCTCAAGGCTTCGGGTCTCCTTCGAAAAGCCGCCGTTCACGAAATTCAGTGTCGCAGTATTAAACGCTCGCGAGCGGCTGGACGTTCCCGTTCCCTCCGAGGAGTGAAACGGCTCGGGCGCGGCAATGACTCCGCTATGACGACCACTCTCACGGGCGACCTGCTCCGCGAGTTGGCGGGATTTCGGGCCCGGAACGGCTGTGCGTTCAGCCTCTATCTCGACCTGGCGCCGAGCTCGGCCGCGACCATCCCGGCGGCGGAGGCACGCTTCCGCGCGGCGCTGTCGGCGGCCGAGAAGGCGGTCGAACGTCGCGACGACGGGCGGGACTGCCGCCTGGCCTTGCGCAACGACCTGGCCCGAATCCGAGCTTGGTGGGCATACGACTTCAAGCGCGACGGCGCGCACGGGCTGGTGCTCTTCGCGTCGTCTGGCGACGACTTCTTCCGCGCCATTCCGCTGGCCGAGCCGGTGGAGACGAGCTTCCGCATCGGCGATCAGCTGTACCTCGCGCCGCTCGTCGACCGCTGGCGCGGCGACGGTGCGACCGTGGCCGTCGTATCGCGCGAGCAGGGACGCATCTATCGCCTGCGCGAAGGACGACTCGAAGAGATCGTCGACGAGAGCCAGGAACAGCCGGGCCAGCACGAGCAGGGTGGGTGGTCGCAGGCGCGGTACCGGCGCCACATCGAGAACCTCGTCGCGCACCATCTGCGCACGGTCGGTGACGTACTCGACCGGAGGCTGCGCGGCGGCGGCGAGCTCGTACTCGTGCTGCCGGAGGAGCTCCGATCCGAATTCATCGAGAAGCTCTCGCTGAACGCGCGCGCGGCGATCGCGGGCTACGCGACCGCCGAGTCGCATGCCGGTCCGAACGAGCTCATCGCCGCGGTGCGCCCCGTGCTCGATGCGGTTGACGCGCGCCGCCATCGCGCCGCGCTCGAGCGACTTGAAGAAGAGCTTGGTCGCGGCGGACGTGCAACGGCAGGCTGGGACGACACGCTCGCGGCCTCCGCCGACGGCATGGTCGACACGCTGTTGCTCTCAGACGCGGGAACGCGGCCGGTGTGGCAATGCGACGAATGCCTGCGCGCGTGCGTGGAGGACGGGACGTGCCCGATCGACGGCATCGCCCTCAGTGAGGGTGCAGACGGCGACAACGTTGCGATCCATCACACGCTAAACGGCGGCGGCGACGTACTCAGGTTGAACAGAGACGCACTAGAGCGGCACGACGGGATCGCCGCGCTGCTCCGCTACTAGGCCGCGTCGGACTCAGCCGGCGGCAGTGCGACAAGCTCTGGTGCGTTCACGACGCTCGGCTTGCGATCGATTTGATGCAACTCAGTGGGTTCGTCGGCCGAAATGCCGTGCTCGGGGAACTGACGCGCGGTAACCAGTAGGCGGCTTTCGAAGGAACTGACGGCCTGGTTGAACGCACCCACGGCGGTGTCGAGGTTGCGTCCGACCTTCGCGAAGTGTCCAGCGAATACACCCACGCGTTCGTAGAGCTCTCGGCCGAGCGACGCGATCTTGCGCGCGTTCTCGGCGATCTGCTCCTGCTGCCAGCCATGCGCAACGGTCCGCAGGAGCGCGATGAGTGTCGCGGGAGACGCGACGATGACGCCATTCTCCGCGCCCGCCTCGATGAGTGAGCCATCTTGGTCGAGCGCCGCGCGATACAGGCCCTCGTCGACGAACATCACGACGAATTCAGGCGTGTTCTCGAACTGCCGCCAATATTTCTTCTGCCCCAGCTTCGCGATGTGCTCGCGAACCTGGTCGGAGTGTTCCTGTAGGAGCGCCTTCTTCTGATCAGCGTCATCCGTGTTGATTGCGTCCATGTACGCACGGAACGGAACCTTCGCGTCGACGACGATCGTCTTGTTTCCCGGCAGACGGACGAGCAGGTCGGGCCGAAGCAGTTGGCCGTCGTCGGTGCGCGAGCTCGCTTGTTCCACGAAGTCGCAGTAGGAGACCATCCCCGCAAGCTCTACGACGCGCCGCAGTTGCATCTCTCCCCAGCGCCCGCGCACGTGTGGCGCGCGAAGAGCGGTAACGAGATTGCCGGTCTCTGTCCGCAGACGTTCCTGCCCCGTAACGACGTTCTTGAGTTGCTCGCCGACGGCCGAAACATCTTTCAGCCGGCGTTCTTCGAGAAGGCGCGCCTGCGCCTCGAACTTGTCGAGCGTCTCGCGGATCGGATCGAGCTGCTTCCCGGCTAGCGCGAGCAACGAAGTTTGACTCTTCGCGAGTTCCGCGCCTGCTACCGCCTTGATTCGGTTGGACCACTCCTCGTCGGTGCGCTCGAGCAGCGCGAGCTTTTCGTCTGCCAGTGTGCGTTCGCGATCCAGCGCCGCTTCGCGAGACGAAAGGGCGGCGCGCGCCCATAGCCAAACAGCGCCGGCTCCAAGGGCTAACCCAACCAGGAGATAGATGGCCGACATGGGCGAACAACCGTACGCCGCGCGTCGGACAACATCCCCAAAGAAAAAATCAGCCCCGGCGAGCCCGAGGGCCTACCGGAGCTGATATGCCGGATCGAGCGACTCCGAAGAGCTACCCGATCCGACGAGGAGAAGCTATTCACGCCCAGTACGGGCGTCAAGCCGTTCTGTGACCG
>DASUKC010000144.1:0-3120 GCA_036278975.1 Gaiellaceae bacterium | reverse complement strand
GGCCCTTGTCGCACAGCCAGCCCTGGTCGACCTCGGGATGGTTGCGCGACTGGATGCGCTTGACCTTGCCTTCGCGCGTCGTCGCGCTGATGTTGCATCCGACGGGGCAGAGCCCGCACACGGTCGGGACGTTCTGGATCTCCCACGGCCGTGCCTCGAAGCGGTACTGCGTCGACGTCAGCGCGCCGACCGGGCACAGCTCGATCACGTTGCCGCTGAACGGCGCGCGGTACGGCTCGTCCTCGAATGTGGTGATCAACTGCACGGCGCCGCGGTTCACCATCACCAGTTGGCCGTCCTCGGCAACGTTCTCCGAGAAGCGCGTGCAGCGGTAGCAGAAGATGCAGCGCTCGCGGTCGAGCGCGATCGTGGGCGAGATCGGAATTGGCTTCTCGAACGTCCGTTTCGCGAACGACATACGCGTGTTGCCCGGGCCGTAGCGGAACGTCAGATCCTGCAACGGGCACTCGCCGCCCTTGTCGCAGACCGGGCAGTCGAGCGGGTGGTTCAGGAGCAGGAATTCGAGCGTGCCGTTCTGTGCGTCGCGTGCCAGCTCCGACGTCAAGGCGGTGCGCACGACCATGCCGTCCGCGGCGGTGAGCGTGCACGCGGCTTGCGGCTTCGGCGGGCCGGGCGCGACTTCGCACAGGCACATGCGACAGGCGCCGACCGGCGGGCCGAGGCGCGGCTCGTAACAGAACACGGGGATCTCGATGCCCGCCGCGAGCGCTGCCTCGACCAGGCCCGTACCTTTCGGGACCGTCACCTCGCGGTCGTCGATGGTGAGCGTGACCAGCTCTTCGGTCATGCCGGGGCCTCCACCGTCCGATGGTGCGCGTCGGATGGCGCGACGATTCCGTCGAGCGACGACTCGCCGCCGAACGGGCAGCAGCCCTGCTCGACATGCGCGACGAATTCATCGCCCCACTTCTGCATGTAGCTGGCGACCGGGTAGACGGCGAACTCGCCGAGCGCGCAGAGCACCCTGCCGAGCATGTTCGTCCCGCAGGAGCGCAGCACGTCGAGATCGGAGAGCTCGGCCCGGCCCTCCTCGATCTTCTCGAGCAACTGCACCATCCAGCGCGTACCTTCGCGGCACGGCGTGCATTTGCCGCACGACTCATGCATGTAGAACTTGGTCGAGCGAAGCGCGAGCTGCACCATGCAGCACCGGTCGTCGACGACGATCAGCGACGCGGCGCCGAAGAACGTGCCGAGCTTCTGCAGCGAGTCGTAGTCGAGCGGTACGTCGATCTCGCTCGGCGACAACGCCGGCACGGACGAGCCGCCGGGGATCACGGCCTTCAGCTCGCGGCCTTCCGGCACGCCGCCTGCGATGTCGTAGATCAGTTCGCGCATCGGCGTACCGAGTTCGAGCTCGTAGTTACCGGGTCGCGCGATGTTGCCGGAGATCGAGAAGATCGCCGTGCCCGGCGCCGACGGAACGCCCGTCTTCGCGAAGTTCTCGGCACCCATCTCGATGATCGCCGGGACGGTCGCGATCGTGCAGACGTTGTTCACCTGTGTCGGCGCGGCGTAGAGGCCCTGGATCGGCGGGAAGGGCGGACGGGGGCGTGGTTGCCCGCGCCGGCCTTCCAAAGCATCCAGCAGCGCCGTCTCCTCGCCGCAGATGTACGCACCGGCTCCGCGGTGCACGGTGATCTCGGTGTCGCCGAAGAGGCCGGCGGCGTGCGCCTCGTCGACGGCGGCCTGCAGGATCTCGTACTCCGCAAGGTACTCGCCGCGGATGAAGATGAAGACGTGCGTGCACTCGATCGCGTGCGCCGCGATCAGGCAGCCCTCGATCAGACGGTGCGGCACGCGCGCCATCACTTCGCGGTCCTTGAACGCTCCCGGCTCCGACTCGTCGGCGTTGACGACGAGGTACTTCGGCTTCGCGCTCGAGCGGTCGATCAGCGACGCCTTGCGTCCCATCGGGAAGCCGGCGCCGCCGCGTCCGCGCAGCGTGGCCGTCTGCAGCACCTCGATCAGTGCATCGGACGTCATGGCGCGAGCCTTCGGCACGCCTGCGTAGCCGCCGATCGCCTGATACTCGGCGAGCTTCGTCAGGTCGCGCTCGTCAGCACCCTTCAGGAGGACGTTACTGAGCCCCACGAATCTCCTCGACGATGCCGGCGACGTCATCCGGGCCGACGTGCTGCTTGTAGCGGTGGTCGACGGCGACGACCGTTGCGTAGCCGCAGCCGCCGAGACACTCCACGGTGCGGAATGTGACCTCGTTGTCGGGCGTCGTCTCGCCCGGCTTCACACCGAGCTCGCCCTCGAACGCGTCGACAACCTTCTGGGCGCCCGCGAGCGCGCACGAGAGGTTCGTGCACACCTCGACGAGGTGCTTGCCGACCGGCGCGAGGTGGTACATGTCGTAGAAGGTCGCGACCGACTTGCAGTACGCGGGCGTCAACTCGAGCGCGTCTGCGACTTCACGCAATGTCTCCGGCGACAGCCAGCCGTCGCGCTCTTGCGCGAGCCGCAGTGCCGGCAGCGTGGCCGAGCGTGAGTCGGGGTACTTCTTCGCGATCGTGCGGACGTCTTCCGTAAGGCTCACCGGTCCACCTCTCCCATGACGGTGTCGAGCGAGCCGACGATGGCGATCATGTCCGCGATCAGCGCGTCGGTCATGCACGTCGCCGTCGCTTGCAGCGCGACGAACGACGGAGCGCGGAACTTCACGCGCCACGGCTTCGGCCCGCCGTCCGACACGACGTAGCAACCAAGCTCGCCGCGCGGCGACTCGATCGCGACGTACACCTCTCCTTCGGGAACGCGATAGCCCTCCGTGACGATCTTGAAGTGATGGATCAGCGACTCCATCGAGGTGTGGAGCTCGTGCCGCGGCGGCAGCACGACCTTCCTGTCGTCCGCGATCCACGGCTCGCCTTCCATGTTCTCGAGCCGGTCGAGGCACTGCTCGATGATCTTCACCGACTCGCGCATCTCTTCCATGTGCACGCGGTAGCGCGCGTACACGTCCCCGGCCGTGTGCACGGGGACGCGGAAGTCGACCTTGTTATAGGAGAGGTACGGCTCGTTGCGCCGTGTGTCCCAGTTGACACCGGACGCGCGCAGCACCGGGCCGGACTGGCCGAGCGCGATCGCGTC
>DASUKC010000143.1:0-28795 GCA_036278975.1 Gaiellaceae bacterium | reverse complement strand
CGATCGCCGAAGCCTGCAGTTTGCGTCCATGCGTTTCCTTCCAAGTCTTTGTAGACCTGGAAGAAGTGCTCGATCTCGTTGCGCAATCCGTCGGGCACGTCGCCGATGTCTTCGATCGCGCTCCACGACGGATCGCGTAGCGGCACGCAGATCAGCTTCTCGTCCGGCCCTTTCTCGTCAGCCATGTGGAAGACACCGACGACACGCACGCGGATGCGACAGCCGGGGAACGTCGGCTCGCCGACCAGCACGAGCGCGTCGAGCGGATCGCCGTCCTCGGCTTTCGTCCCTTCGACGAAGCCGTAGTCCGCCGGATACGACATCGACGTGAACAGGCGGCGGTCGAGCGTGATTCCACCGAGCTCCTCATCCCACTCGTACTTGTTGCGCGAGCCTGAGGGGATCTCAACAAACACGACAGCTTCCATCGGGTACAGACTACGACTGTGCACGACCACCATCACGGTGAAGCGCGGCCACTAACCGAAGCCCTCGTCCTGATCGGGCTGTTCATGGTGGCCGAGGTCGCGCTCGGCATCGTCGCCCACTCGCTCGCGCTGCTCTCGGATGCGGCGCACATGCTGATGGACGCGGGCGCGCTCGGGCTCGGCGTGTGGGTGGCGCGGCTCGTGCGCCGGCCTCCCGGCGGGCGCATGACGTTTGGCTTGCGCCGCGCAGAGATCCTTTCGGCGCAGGCGAACGGCATCACGCTGCTGCTGCTCTCGCTTGCGATCGTCGTCGAGGCGGTGCGGCGGCTCGTCGACCCGGCGCACGTGCACGGAACGCTGGTGGTGGCAACCGCGTGCGCGGGCGGCGTCGTGAACCTGATCGCGCTACGGCGCCTCGGTCACGCGGATCGCAGCAGCCTCAACGTCGAGGGCAGCTACCTGCACCTGCTCACCGACTTCTACGCGTTCGCGGCGACGGCGATCGCCGGCGCGGTCGTCTGGGCGACGGGCTTCGAGCGCGCCGATCCGATCGCGTCGCTGGCGGTCGCCGGCTCGATGCTGCTCGCCGCCTGGCCGCTGCTGCGCCGCTCCGGGCGCATCCTGCTGGAGGCGGCGCCGGAAGGCGTCGACCCGGACGAGGTCGCGGCCGCGATCGAGGCGGTACCGGGCGTCGTCCAGGTGCACGACCTGCACGTCTGGTCGATCGGCTCGGGCTTCCCGGCCCTCTCGGCCCACGTCCTCGTGCAGCCCGGAGACGACTGCCACGGCATCCGCCGGAGCCTGGAAACGCTGCTGCGAAGCCGGTTCGGCGTCGACCACAGCACGCTCCAGGTCGAACATGCGCAGCCTGACCTCCTGCAGGTTCGCTCCTTGCGATCCGACCGCCGGGACCGCTAGCCTCCGGGCACGTTCTCGGGCCGCCGCCGGCACGAGACGGAGGCAATGGAGCCTCGTAGCTGGATTCATCAGCTGCGGGGTTTTTTCGTGTTGGACCACTGAAGGGAGCGCCCGATGAAAACGAAGCTCGAGTACGTGTGGCTCGACGGCTACGAGCCCACGCCAAATTTGCGCAGCAAGACGAAGATCGTCGACGTCGACGGCACGCCGACGCTGGACGACGTCCCGCTGTGGAACTTCGACGGCAGCTCGACGCGCCAGGCCGAAGGCTCGAGCTCGGACTGCATCCTGCAGCCGGCTGCGATCTTCCCCGACCCCGCGCGCGACAACGCGTGGCTCGTGATGTGCGAAGTCATGCTTCCCGACGGGACGCCGCATCCGTCGAACAGCCGCGCCGATATCCCAGACGACGCCGACACGTGGTTCGGGTTCGAGCAGGAGTACTTCCTCTATAAGGACGGCGTGCCGCTCGGGTTCCCGCGCGAAGGGTTCCCCGCGCCGCAGGGCGAGTACTACACGGGTGTCGGCTACAAGAACGTCGGTGACGTCGCGCGCGAGATCGTCGACAAGCACGTCGACCTGTGTCTCGCCGCCGGCATCGAGCTCGAAGGCACAAACGCGGAAGTTGCGAAGGGCCAGTGGGAGTTCCAGATCTTCGGCAAGGGATCGAAGCGCGCCGCCGACGAGCTCTGGATCGCCCGCTACCTCTTGCTCCGCCTCTGCGAGAGCTACTGCGTCGACGTCAACTTCCATCCGAAGCCGCTCGGGATGGACGTCGACTGGAACGGCTCAGGCCTGCACTGCAACTTCTCGACCGAGCACATGCGCGAGGTCGGCGGCGTCGAGTACTTCGAGTCGCTGATGGATGCGTTCGACGAGTGCAAGGACGAGCACATCGCGGTGTACGGGCCCGACAACCACATGCGCCTCACCGGCCTCCACGAGACGCAGGCGATCGACAAGTTCAACTACGGCGTCGCGAACCGCGGCGCGTCGATCCGCATCCCGCACACGTTCGTCGGCGACGACTACCGCGGGTATCTCGAGGATCGCCGGCCCAACGCACTCGCCGATCCGTATCGCGTCGCAGGGCGGATCCTGCAGACGATTCAGACCGTCCGCGTGGACGGCTCAGCGCTCCGAGCTGTCGCCTAAAGAATCGCGAAACTCACCGAGACGTCGGCGGTCACCTGCTGGGTGCCGCCGACGACCGGTGTCGGCGTTCCGCCGGCCGACTTCGCGGCCGGCGCCGAGAACTGGATCGGCGTCGGCGAGCTCTGCTCGACGACGTTCAGCACGTGACCGACGTGGAAGCCGCCGGCCTTGGCGAGCGCCTTCGCCTTTGCTTTCGCGTTTCCGACCGCACGCCGCAGCGCCGTGTTGTAGACGAGCGACTGGTTCGAGACTCCGAGCGTCGGGCCGTCGACGTTGTTCGCACCGGCGCCGACTGCGGCATCGATCAGTGCGCCCGCGTTCGCGATCTTGCCGGTCACCGTGACCGTGTTGTTCGCGGTGTAGCCGGTGACCTTTCCCTTCGCGCTCGTGTTCGGGTTCAGCGACACCTGCTGTGTCTGCAGCGTCTTGTAGCCGACGCGCTTGAGCGCTGCGATCACCTTGGTCATCGCAGCCGCGTTGTTCGCGAGCGCGGTCTTCGCGCTCGTAGCGGTCGTGGTCACGCCGGCGTCGATCGTCACCTGGTTCGGCGTGACCGTGACGACGCCGTGGCCGGTCACGGTGACGAAGCGCCCGGCGGTCGAGGCCAGCGCGGCCGGCACGGCGACGAGCGCCGCGGCCAGCACGGAAAGGAGCAGAAGTCGTCTCATGCCGTTCATACGCCGCCGACATGGTTCGATGTCACAGGTGCGCTACCTCTTTGTTGACTGCCGCTGGGCGCTGGACGACCCCGATTTCGGGCGCCGCGCCTATCTGGACGGCCACATTCCGGGCGCAGTGTTCGTGGACGTCGAGCGCGACCTGGCCGCACCGCCCGGGGCAGGCGGGCGTCACCCGCTGCCGACAACGGAGCAGTTCGTCGCGGCGATGTCGCGTGTGGGCGTCGAGGACGGCGTGTTCGTCGTCGCGTCTGGATCGCTCGGCGGCGCGGAGCGGCTGTGGTGGCTACTGCGGCACTACGGGCACGACGACTGCGCCGTGGTCGACTTCGTCGCGTGGCACGGTCCGCTCGTTTCCGGCGAGGAGCCGGTCGAGCCGTCGACGTTCGTGCCGCGCGAGCGCACCGACGACGTCGCGTTACGCGACGAGATCGCACGCGGCGGGATCGTGCCGGTCGACGCGCGCGTCGCGTCACGCTGGCGCGGCGAGGCGAACGCGATCGACAAGGTTCCCGGCCGCATTCCGGGTGCACTGAACGCGCCGTGGAACGAAGCGTTGCCCGAGCTTCCTGCCGGCGACCTCGTCGCGTACTGCGGCTCAGGTGTCACCGCGTGTGTCGTCGTGCATCGGCTCGCGCTCGCCGGACGCAACGCACGGCTCTATCCCGGCTCCTGGTCGGAGTGGGAGCAACATCCGGAGCTCCCGGTCGAACGCGACTAGCCAGGCTGCGGCAGTTCCCGCTCGAACCAGATGCCGCGTCGACCGCCGACGTCGTCGGCCTCGCCGGTCACCTCGAAGCCGGCTTTGACAAGAACTCGCTGAGACGCGACGTTGTCGTGTGTCGTCTTGGCACGCAGCCTGCGGACGCCGTGCTCCGACACAGCCAGCGGGCACAGCTCCAGCACGCCTGCCGTCGCGACGCCTCGCCCCGCGGCGCGCTCCGCCACCCGATAGCCAACCTCGGCGCTGCCGTCCCCGATGTCGTACAGGTTGAACCTTCCGAGCACCGACCCGTCATCGTCAACGAGCACGTAGTACGCCTCGCGACGAGCTTCTCGCTCGGCAAGCAGCTCGTCGAACCATTCGTCGAACTCGGCGAAGAATTGGTCGCCTCGATCGGAGATGAAGGCGGCGAAGTACGTCCGGTTGTCGCGTTCGAACGCCAGCACTGCCGCCGAGTGATCGGGACGCAGCGTCTCGAGATGAGGCACGACGCTAGGCGGCGGTCGCAGTCGCGTACGCGGAGAGGTAACGCTCCCAGCGCGACGGGATCTTCGGCGTCGCCAGACGGATGAACAACACCGCCGCCGGCGGACGCGGGACGTGCGGCAACTCCATATGCACCTCATGCAGCAGCTGGTTGCCCTTGCGCAGGTTGCACGGCGCACACGAGGTGACGACATTCTCCCAACTCGACTCGCCGCCGCGCGAACGCGGCACGACGTGATCGAGCGTCAGGCGACCGTTTGTGGTGCCGCAGTAGACGCAGCGCCAGCCGTCACGCGCGAACAGTGCGCGACGCGAGATCTTTCGTTGCACGAGCCGCGGAACGCGGACGTAGTGCACGAGGCGAATGACATGCGGCCACCGAAACGTCGAGGTGGCCGAGCGAAGTGGTCGGTCAAGTTCCTCGACCACCTCTGCCTTGCCCTTGTAGACGAGTACGTGCGCGCGGCGCAACGAGCACACGTTCAAGGGCTCGTAACTCGCATTCAGGACTAGAACCTGCTGCACCTCGCAGGAATGTACCCCACCCAGCGGCGGTGCCGGTTGACGGACGGTTAACGACCGCCGTCGCTTAACGACCCATTGCGCGCTCGACGGCTTCCGCCTCTTCGGGCGAAAGCTCGATCGAAGCGCGGCCGCGATCCACGTCCTTCATGTAGATCCGCGCGTAGTCGCGACCCTGAATCGCGGTGACCACGAAACCGGTGCGCGTCGAATCGAGGATCGCTGCCGACGCGGACTGGTGACCGCCGGTGTCCTCGTAGGCGTCGTAGCGAACGATCGCCGTATTCGCGAACGCGCCGTCCATGCGCCGGTCGACGCGCGCGATGCCCGCCGCAACCTCGTCGACGGCGGTGTGCACATCGTCGATGCGACCCTGCAACGCGATCGCGAACTCGAGCAGGTCGCGCCGGTCGCCGCCGAGCACGACCTTCTGCTGCTCACGCAGCCTGCGCGCCTTGCGCAGCGCCGCCCAGCCGACGGTCACGCCGATCAGACCGACAACACAGCCGGCCGCGCCGATAATCGCAGCGATCGTCGCCGTCACGACGACAGCCTACGACAGGGAGAAGATCACCGGGTACGACGCCGAGTTGTTTGTCTTGTCGGCTTCGCCGGATACCGGTGCAATGTCGACGGTCAGCTTCGCCTTCTCGGCGATCAGCGCACCGACATCGACCTTCGTAAAGTGCACGGTGTAGTCCTGTGCGGGGTCGATCACCGGAATGGTGACCGTCTGCACGATCGCCTGGCCGGACGCGGGCACGCGCTGGATCGTGAGCGTGACCTTGATGCGAACCTCCTGCGAATTGCCGCCGTCGTGCACGACAGCGTCGAAGCCGAGGTTCGGCGACGCGGTGATCTGGTTGAGATCCGTCGTCGGCGACAGCTGCGTGCCGCTCGGCACCGCCTTCACCGAGATGAGATTCGTGCCGTGCAGACCGGTCGGCGTGCCGCCGGTGGTCGCGCCGGAGAGGCGCTGCAGCAGCAGCGACATCGAGCTCTCGGTGACCATCGCCGAATTCGCAACGTAATGCGACTCGGGTGCGACGACACCGCTCACATTGCTCGCCTGCATCTGCGCCTTCGCCGGCGAGAGGAAGAGGTCGTCCCACACGACGTCGCTCGCGAGCATCCGCTCACCCTGCGCGGCAAGCGTCGCGGCGCTGCCGGTCTTCGACTTCGTCGCCGCCGCGGCGCCGAGCGCGTCGGCGAGACCCTGCGTGCCGAGCACGCGCAACTGCAGCGCCTCGATCAGCTGCTGGTTCTCGGGGCGAAGCGGCCCGGGCGGGTTCAGGTGTTCCGCGGCGGTGACGTTCTGCCGCTCCTGGTTCGCGATGCCGGCGAGCTTCGACTCGAGATCGGCGATCTTGAGCCCAGGCGTCGTGAGCGAGTTCGCGACGGAGTTGCCGTCGGACGCGGAGCTGCGCGCGATCACGCCGACGCGGTCCATGTAGCTCGAGTAGCGCGAATGCTTGCTCGTGCTCGCGCACGACTGGATCACGAGCCCGAAGAACACGAGCACGGCGATCCCGATCGCGATCACGGCGAGCAGCCGCAGGAAAGGAGTCAGCCCGCGCGGCGGGCCGACGGGGCGGCGAACGCGCGGCGGGCGGCCGCCACGCTGGATGCGGGGCCGAGCCGCCACCTCCGTGGTCGGAGGCGCATCCTCGAAGAAATCGAACTCGAGATCGTCGCCGGTCGGGTCCATGTGAAGGCCTGACTGTACCGAGTTTGCGAGCAAAACCCCTAGAAACCAGGAGGTCTTGTCCGGCGAGCGCAGTAGAAGTGACCAGTGTCCTCCTCGGCTGCTCCTGTCAACGACCTCATCCTCGGCCGATACCGGGCGCTGCGCCCGCTGGGGTCAGGCGGGATGGGGCATGTGTGGCTCGCCCGCGACGAGCGGAGCGGGCTCGACGTCGCGCTGAAGATCGTCGCCAGGGAAGGGAAATCGGGCGCCCGCGCGGAGCGTGAAGCGCGTGCGGCGGCCTCGCTGCGCCACGACCGCTGCCAGCGCATCCTCTCGCTGGCGCGCGACCCGTCGCACGTCTACATCGCCTACGAGTACATCCCGGGGCGAACGCTGCGCGAAGCACTGCGCGCGAAAGAGCTGAGCCACCGCGACGCCGCCGAGATCGCTGCGCAAATCTGCGACGCGCTCGCGCATGCGCATTCGAAGGGAATCATCCACCGCGACGTCAAGCCCTCGAACGTGCTGCTGGCGGAGGTAGACGGGATCGATGTGCGCCTGCTCGACTTCGGGCTCGCGCAGATGCGTGAGTTCGACACGCTGACGAATCACGGCGACATCCCGGGCACGCTCGCGTACATCTCGCCCGAGCGATTGCTCGGACGGCCGGCGACAGCGGCCGCGGACGTGTGGGGTGTCGGCGTCGTGCTTTGGGAGGCGCTCGCCGGCCACCATCCGTTCTGGGACGGCGACCTCGCCGAGACATCGCGTCGCATCCAGGAAGGTGTGCCCGCGCTCGAGACGATTCGCCCCGAGCTGCCGAAGCAGCTGCTGCAGACCGTCGCGCGCTCGCTCACCGCGAATCCCGAGCGGCGCCCCACAGCACGCGACCTTGCTCGCGAGCTGCGCGCCATCCCGCAAGTGCGCAGGAAGAAGAAGCAGCCGAAGCAGGTCGTGCGTCCGCAGCCGGTCGAGGTCGCAGCGCGCGTAGGCTCGGCGGCAGTCGCCGGCGCGGCCGCCGGATGGGTGACGGCGACGTTGCCGTTCTTCCCCGCGCAGTGGCCGATCGGTCTGGCCGCGGCCTCGGCAGCGACGTCATTCGTCGCCCCCCGCACCGGGCTCGCGCTGACGCTGGCGATCGCGTTCTTCCCCCTCGCGAACATCTCGCTCGGGCTCGCACTGCTCTATTCGCTGCTCGCCGTCGGCCTGCTCGCGCTCAACTGGCGCGACGCGCGCACCGGCCTGCTGCTCGCACTCGGCCCGCTGCTCGCGCCGCTCGGAGCGCTCGGCGTACTGCCGCTGGTGGCGCAGGTGACACGCGGCCACGCACGCCGGGCGATCCAGACCGCCGCCGCCGTGCTGCTCGCGGCGCTCGTCGCCGGCGTGCGCCATGTGTCGCTGCCGTTCGAGCACGCCAGCCCGCCACTCGGTCTCGGCATCCCCGGCTCGCGCTCGCCGACAGCGGTCGCCGACGCCTTTATCAACCAGCTGCAGGCGCACCCGACCATCGCGTGGGAGGCGGTCGTCCTTGCCGCGGCCGCAGTCGCACTCCCGTTCCTCCGCAAGCGCGGCCCGTGGGCGGCCGCCGGCTTCGGCTCCGCGTTGCTCGCCGCGACCGCGCTCGCAGCCCCCGCAACGGCCGTGCTACCACTGATCGCAACGGCCTGGCTGACAGCAGCCGTCCTCTCCCTGGAGACTTAGACTTCTTTCGCCCGGGTAAACGGGCGCAACCATCTCATGCTGCGCACGCTCGAGTCGAAACTCGAATCACTCTTCGAAGGCGTCTTCGGTCGGGCGTTTCGTACGAACGTGCAACCGGTCGAGCTGGCACGCAAGCTCGTCAAGGAGATGGACGAGCACAAGAACGTCTCCATCTCGCGCGTCTACGTGCCGAACGAGTACACCGTGTACCTGTCGACGGAGGACCGCGCGCAATTCGAGGGGTACGAGGACCAGCTCAAGGGCGAACTGGCCGACTACGTGGCCGAGCACGCCCGCCGCGAGGGCTACGCAACCCTGACCCCGCCACGGGTTGCCTTCGAGACGGACGAGGATCTCGACCTCGGCGTCTTCGGTATCGCCACCCGGATGACACAGCCGGAAGGCCGCGAGCCGGACGAGCCCGTCGAGTCCGCCGCCGGCGCGACGATGGTCTACAAGCCCACGCCTCAGGTAACGGAGGCGGCCTCCCCGGTCGAGCTCGGTGTCCAGCGCGAGATCGCCGTCCTGGAATGGAACGGGAACCGGCATGAAATCGAGAAGCGCCGGGTCGTGATCGGCCGCTCGCGCGAGGCGGACATCCAGGTCGAGGACCCGAACGTGTCGCGCCGCCACGCGGAGTTGCAGCAGGAGGGCGCGACGTGGTGGCTGGTCGACCTCGACTCGACAAACGGCGTGGAAGTTGGAGGCAAACGGGTGAAGCGCGTGAAGCTGGAGGACGGAGCCCGCTTCGTCGTCGGCTCCACCGAGATCGCCTTCACTCGGGAGCTTCAGTGACGCTGGTCGCCTCGACAAGCGTAGAAACGACGCTGCTTGTTCTCAAGCTTGCGTTCCTCGTCGTCCTCTATCTCTTCATCTGGCGGATCGTTCGCTCGGCGGCGCGCGACCTGCGCCTGCCGCAGGAGTCGATGATCCTCGGCCCAAGCCAAGTCGCCGGAATGCTGCAGGCGCGACCGCGCGCCGCGCTCGGGCGTCTCGTCGTCGTGACAAGCCCCGCCCTCGAAGAAGGCAAGGTGCTGACGCTCGACGCGCACCCGCTGCATGTCGGCCGCGCCGCCGGTAACGACGTTTCGCTCGAAGACGACGAGTACGCGTCGACGCGACACGCGCGCATCGAGCCGCGCCACGACGGTGTGTGGGTCGACGACATCGGCTCGACAAACGGCACGTTCGTCAACGGCATCCGCGTCACACGTCCGCGCCGGCTCGCACCCGGCGACGTGATCCGCGTCGGCGAAACCGATCTGAGGTTCGAGCCGTGACCCGCCTCGGCCGTTTCGCCGCGAAGACCGACCCGGGCCGCAAGCGGCGCGGCAACGAGGACGCATTCGTCTGCAAGCCGCCGCTGTTCGCGATCGCCGACGGCATGGGCGGTGCGCAGGCCGGCGAAGTTGCATCCGCGCTCGCCGCCGACGCGCTGCGCGAACGGCCGGAGGGTGCGAACGTCACCGACCTCATCCAGGAAGCGAACCGCCGCGTGCACAATCGCGCGTCGACCGACGCGTCGACGTCGGGGATGGGCACGACGATCACCGCGGCGATCGTCGAAGACGACGGCACGATCATCTTCGGCCACGTCGGTGACTCGCGCGCATACCTGTTGCGCGAGGACCGGCTCGAGCAGGTCACGAACGACCACTCGCTGGTCGCCGAGCTCGTGCGCCGCGGCGAGCTGTCACCCGCGGAGGCTGAGGTGCACCCGCAGCGCTCGGTGATCACGCGCGCGCTCGGCACCGATCCCAACATCGACGTCGACACGTTCGCAATCGAGGCGAAGCCCGGCGACCTCTACCTGATCTGCTCCGACGGCCTGTCGGACATGGTCGACGGCGGCGACATCGAGGTGATCTTGCGCACGCATCGGAGCAACCTCGACGAAGCGGCGCGCGCGCTGATCCAGGCTGCGAACCGCGCGGGCGGCGAGGACAACATCACGGCTGTCTTGTTCGAGACGGTCGGCGACGAAGAGCCCGACGAGACGACGCGCGAGTACAGCGGGCCAGCAGCTGTCCCCGGCCAGGAAACGGCCACGCTGCACCCCGAGGATCACGTCACGCCGCCGCCGCCGGCACCTGCCGCGGACGACACGATGGTGGTCCGCGTCGAGCAGCTGACTGCGGAAGAGGAGGCAGAGGAAGAGTTCGAGGCGGGAATCGGCAGACGAATGCTCGCGCTCGCGGTGATCATCGCGCTTTGCGTGTTGATCGTCGTGCTCGTCTGGTGGGGACTCGCCCGATGAGCTCCGCATGACGTCGTTCCGGACACGCGAGCTGCTGTACATCAGCGCCGTCGGCATTCTCACCGCCGTCGGCTTCGCGTCCGTCTACATCGCGCAGAAGTCGATCGTAAGCTGGGGCTCGCTCGGGTACGCGATCTTCTTCTTCGTTCTCTACGTCGCCGCGCACGTCGTCGCCCGCATCGCGGTACCGAACGGCGACCCGTACCTCTTGCCGATGGCCGGCTTCCTCACGGCGGTCGGTGTCACCGAGATCTACCGGCTCGGCCCGACCGACGCCGCGTTCAAGCAAGGGCTCTGGATCGTGATCGGCGTCGGGCTGTTCGCAGTCGCACTGCTCGGCTTGAAGCGCGACTACCGCGTGCTCGAGCAGTACAAGTACATCTTCGGCGTCGGCGCAATCGTGCTGCTCTTCCTGCCGCGGCTGCCCGGCATCGGCACGACTGTCAACGGCGCGCGATTGTGGATCCACATCGGCGGCTTCCAGCTGCAACCGGGCGAGTTCGCGAAGATTTGTCTGGTCGTCTTCCTCGCGGCATACCTGCGCGAGAAGCGCGAAGTGCTTGCGCAAGGACGGCTCAAGGACTTCGGCCCGCTGCTCGTGATCTGGGGTTGCTGCATGCTCGTCCTCGTCGAGACGAACGACCTCGGCTCAGGGCTTCTCTACTTCGGGATCTTCCTCGCGATGCTCTACGTCGCAACTGCGCGACTGTCGTACGTGCTGATCGGACTCGTGCTGTTCGTCGGCGGCAGCTTCGTCGCCTACGAGAAGATCGCGCACGTCCGCGACCGCGTCACGATCTGGCTGCATCCGTGGACGACGCACAAGGTCTATTGCGCGCAGACCGGAGGAACCGCGCTTCGTCAGGACTGCGCGAGCTACCAGCTCGTGCACTCGCTCTACTCGATCGCGAACGGCGGCTTCGCCGGCACCGGCCTCGGCAAGGGCACGTTCGTGATCCCCGGCAACCCGCCGATCCAGCTGATCCCGTACGTGAACACCGACTTCATCTACTCGGCGCTCGCACAGGAGCTCGGGCTGATCGGCGTCGCCGCGATGCTGCTCGTGTTCATGCTGTTCGTGATGCGCGGCATGAAGATCGCGCTGCAGGCCGATGACGGCTTCTCGAAACTGGTCGCCGCCGGTCTGACGTTCGGATTCGCGCTGCAGGCATTCATCATCGTCGGCGGCGTCCTTCGCATCATCCCGCTCACGGGAATCACGCTGCCGTTCGTCTCGTACGGCGGCTCGTCGGTGGTCGCGAACTTCCTCGTGCTGGCGGGCCTCCTCCTCGTCTCCAACCGCGCCAACTCGACATGAACAGGCAGATCTCCCGCATCTCGCTGATCGCGCTGCTGCTGCTCGCGGCGCTCATCGTTGCGACGACGTACTGGCAGGCGTGGGCGGCGCCGGGGTTGAAGGCGAAGCAGGACAACGCGCTCGAGCGCGTTGCGCAGTTCGAGATCAAGCGCGGGCTGATCTACGCCGCCGACCGCAAGACGGCGCTCGCCGCGAACCGGACGAAGAAGACGGCCGGGCAGACGCTCTATCTGCGCCGCTATCCGCAGGCGGGACTTGCCGCGCAGGTTGTCGGCTACTCGACGCAGGGACGCTCGCGCGCCGGACTGGAGCGTTCGCAGAACGCATACCTCACCGCATCAGATGCGAACCTGGGGACGATCTGGGACAAGCTCACCGCGGATCTTTCCGGCGCGACGATCACCGGCAACAACTTGATCCTGAACATCCTGCCGGGGCCGCAGCGCATCGCCGAGTCCGCGCTCGCCGGCAACTGCGGCGCAGCGGTCGTGCTGAACCCGAAGACAGGCCAGGTGTACGTGATGGCGTCGTCGCCGTCGTACAACCCGAACCTGATCGAGTCGAACTCGGGCTTCGCGAGCATCCTGAAAGCACCGTCCGCGTGTCCCGGCTCGTCGTCGGCGCTGCTCAACCGCGCAACGCAAGGCTTGTACGCACCGGGCTCGACGTTCAAGACGATCACCGCAGCGACTGCGCTCGACGACCACGTCTACACCGTCGGCTCGACATTCAGCGACCCCGGGTACTGCACCGAGTACGGAAAGAAGGTCTACAACGCGCTCGACCAGAGCGGCCCCGAAGTGTTCGGCAGCGTGGACTTCCAATCGGCGTTCGAGCACTCGATCAACGCGGTGTTCTGCAACATCGGCCAGAAGCTCGGCGCGCAGAAGATCATCGACGAGTCGAAGAAGTGGGGCTTCTACTCGAAGCCGCCGATCGAGCTCCCCTCGGACGAGGTCGCGCCGAGCGGGCTCCTCAACTTCAAGACGCACAAGTTCTTCGACGACGGCAGCCAGGTCGACCCGGGCCGGCTCGCGTTCGGCCAGGAGCGCATGCTGGTGACGCCGCTGCAGATGGCGCTGGTCGCGGCCGGCGTCGCGAACGGCGGCACGATCATGGTCCCGCACCTCGTTCAGGAGGTGCGGACGCCGAGCGGCTCGCTGGTGACGAAGGTCAAGCCCAAGGTGTGGCGCCATGCGACCTCGCCGCAAACGGCCGCCACGCTCAACCAGTTCATGCAGGCGGTCGTCACCGGCGGAACCGGAACTTCCGCACAAATCCCTGGTATCAAGGTGGCAGGCAAGACCGGTACCGCAGAGACAGGAAAGCCCAACGTCTACACCGCCTGGTTCATCTTCTTCGCGCCCGCAGACAACCCTCAGGTGGCGGGAGCCGTCGTGCTGGAGAACCAGCTGAACGGCTTTGGCGGCTCCGTTTCGGCCCCGATCGCGAAGCAGCTGATGCAGGCGATCCTGCAGGAGACGTCGAAGCACTAAAGCCGGACGGGTATGGCCACGACCGACACACTCATCAACCGCACCTTCGACGAGCGCTACGTCATCAAGCGCAAGCTCGGCTCGGGCGGGATGGCCGACGTGTACCTCGCGGAGGACCAGGAGCTCGGCCGCCGCGTTGCGCTGAAGTTGCTGAACGAGCGGCACGCGGCAGACGACCAGTTCGTCGAGCGGTTCCGGCGTGAGGCGCAGAGCGCCGCAGGCCTCAACCATCCGAACATCGTGTCGATCTTCGACCGCGGTCGCGCCGAGGGCACCTACTACATCGCGATGGAGTACCTGGACGGGCGCACGCTCAAGGAGCTGCTCGTCCGCAACGGGCCGACGCCGGTGCCGATCGCGATCGACTACTCGCGCCAGATTCTCGGCGCGCTCGCGTTCGCGCATCGCAACAACATCATTCATCGCGACATCAAGCCGCACAACGTCGTCGTCGGTCGCGACGGCCGGTTGAAGGTGACGGACTTCGGCATCGCGCGTTCCGGCACGTCGCAGATGACGGAAGCCGGCTCGATCGTCGGCACTGCGCAGTACCTCTCGCCGGAGCAGGCGCGCGGCGCACCGGTCGATCCGCGCTCGGACATCTACTCGCTCGGCATCGTGCTGTACGAGATGCTCACCGGGAAGGTCCCGTTCACGGGCGACACGCCGGTCGAGATCGCGATGAAGCATCTGTCGCAGGTTCCCGAGCCGCCGTCGAAGCTGCGCCCCGATGTGCCGCACGATCTCGACGCAGTCGTGATGCGCGCGCTCGCGAAGGATCCGGACCAGCGTTACGGGTCCGCGGAAGAGATGGAAGCGGATCTTGCGCGCGTCGCGCGCGGCGTCGCCGTGTCGCACGAGACGGAAGAGGCGATGACGCAGGTGCTGTCCGGCGTCGGCCTCTCGAGCGCCTCGACGATGGTGCAGCGGCCGCGCGGTGCCGGCGGCCTGCCGCCGACGCCGCCCGCGTACCGCCCGCCGACGCCGTACTACGACTACGAAGAGCCGTCGGGCAAGTCGTTCTGGCCGTGGCTGCTCGCGCTCGGCCTGATCATTCTCGGCGCAATCGGCGGCTGGTTCCTCTACACGAAGATCCAGCACCAGCTGAACAAGAACGCGACCGTCGCCGTGCCCGACGTGCGCCTCGAGGCGAAGCAACTGGCCATCAGCAATCTCGACCACGCCGGCTTCAAGACACAGCTCGAGCCGGCGACGAGCGACACCGTGGCCAAGGGCTCCGTCATCAGCCAGAACCCCGGCTCGAACACCAAGGTCGGCAAGGGCTCGACCGTCACCCTTGTCATCTCAACCGGGAAACCGCGCTCCGTCGTGCCGGAGGTGAAGGGCCAGCAGCTGGTCGACGCGGTCCAGGAGATCTCGGCCGCCGGCCTGACGGCAAAGCCGGCCTACGTCTACTCGTCCGAGCCGGCGAACGTGGTCGTCGGCGAGGCTCCGAAACCGAAGACCGTCGTGCTCAAGGGCTCGACCGTGCACATCAACATCTCGCGCGGGCCGAAGCCGGTCACCGTGCCGGACGTCACCGGCCAGCCGTTCGACAACGCACAGTCGGCGCTGCGAGGCGCCGGATTCACCGTGGGACGACTCGACATCCAGTCCGACCAGCCGCCGGGCACGGTCATCTCCGAGGATCCGCAGGGCGGCCAAAGCGTCCCGCAGGGCTCGAAGATCACACTCTCGGTGTCGAAGGGACCCGGCACGTCACAGGTTCCCGATGTGACCAGCCAAACGCAGAGCGACGCGATCGCGATTCTCAAGGGCGCAGGCTTCAAGCCGCAGGTCGTGACGCAGGACGTCACCGACCCCGGCTCGGACGGCATCGTCATCGCGCAAGATCCGCAGGGCAACACAACCGGCGTGAAGAACGAGACGGTCACGATCACCGTCGGCCAGCTCGCGCAGGGCACGCCCGGCGGCGACACGACAACCAGCACCGGACAGTGACCCGCCGCATCGCCGTCGTCCTCGGCGGACGCTCGAGCGAGCACGAGATCTCGCGCGCGTCTGCGCAAAGCGTCATCGACGCGCTGACGGCGTCCGGCAACGACGTCGTCACCGTTGCGATCGAGCGCGACGGCACGTGGGAGCTAGGGGCGGGTCAGAAAGCGCTCGAGGCGGGCTCGCGCCTGCCGGGAAAGGAAGTGGCGACGACGATCGCCGACGTCGACGTCGTCTTCCCGGTGTTGCACGGCCCGTTCGGTGAGGACGGAACGGTGCAAGGGCTGCTCGAGCTTGCGAACGTCCCCTACGTCGGCGCCGGTGTGCTCGCATCCGCGCTCTGCATGGACAAGGACATCTTCAAGTCCGTCATGCGCGACCACAACATTCCCGTCACGCGCAACGTCACGTTGCGCGCCGGCGACGAGCCTCGCAACCCGTTTGGGTTTCCGTGCTTCATCAAACCGGCGCGCCTTGGCTCGAGCGTCGGCATCACGAAAGCGCATGACGAAGCAGAGCTCGCCGAAGGAGTCGCGCTCGCCTTCCAGCATGACGAGAAGGTGCTCGTCGAAGAGCTCGTCACCGGCGTCGAGGTCGAAGTCGGCGTCCTCGGCAACCGCACGCCGTTCGCGTCGCTGCCCGGCGAGATCGTCGTCACCAACAACGAGTGGTACGACTACGAGGCGAAGTACGAAGAGGGCGAGATGGACCTCATCGTGCCGGCGCGCATCACACCCGAGCAGATCGAGCGCGCGCAGCAAGTCGCGGTGGAAGCGTTCGTCGCCACCGATTGCGAAGGGATGGCGCGCGCGGATCTCTTCGTGCGCGACGATGGCGAGGTGCTCGTCAACGAGCTGAACACCATTCCCGGCTTCACGTCGACCAGCGTCTACGCGCGGCTGTTCGAGGCGTCAGGCATCCCGTACGGCGAGTTGCTCGAACGTTTGGCCGCGCTCGCCGTCGAACGCTTCGACCGCCGCGCGAACCTTCGCTTCTAGCTCGCCCGGTGCCTGGTATTTGCCTGGCACTTGCCTGGCACCGCCGCCGACGCGAGGCGTCGTGAAAACGCCGCTTTTGCAGGGGTGACGAAGTCGCACCGCCGTGTGTTGTCGTTCGTGACAACGGGCGGAAACTAACCCGACGCGGTCACGTCATTGATGCGCGCCTGACCGCTGCCGTTCGGGAGCGCCGTGATCCAGATCACGTAGTAGCGATGCGGCGAAGAGACCGTGAGCGGGAAGACCATCTGCGTCGTCACGACCTCGTTCGGCGACACCGCCGTGTCGAACGGGCCCGTTGCCGAGTCGCCCGCCTCGATCTGCGCGCGGAAGCCGGGCGTGGCGGTCGCGATGCCGAGCTGGCGCAGCTTGATGGAAGAGCCTGCATCGAGCACGAGACCGACGCCTTTCTTCCCGAGCGCCGCGAAGGTCGAGTGGTAGCTCTCGGTCTCCCAGTAGGTCGACGTGCTCGCGTCGGTCGCGAGGTGCGCGTCGGAGTCGTGCTCATTCCCGTCGCCGAACGGGTCGTAGGCGGTGACGGCCTGCAGTTGCACCGTGCTGTTGAGCGGGCTCGACAAATGTGAGCCGCCGCCGAGCGTGCCGTTGCGGTGCAGGACGATCCAGCCCGCTACTGCGCCGGCGATGATCAGCGCGAGCAACGCCAAGACGACAGGCCATGCAGAGGAACTGCGAGCCGGCCGCGGACGGCGTGGCTTCGCAGGCGCGATCACCTCGGTCGCGCCGCCACTCAACTCTCCAAGACACGCGGAGAGCTCGGCGCAGAACGCAGCCATCGTCGGGAAGCGGTCGGCGGGGCTCTTCGCCATCGCGCGCTGCACTGCCGCCTCGACGCGCAACGGCACGTCGGGCCGCGCGTCGCGCAAGCGCGGTGGTGGCTCGTTGATGTGTCGCATCGCGACGGCGACGAAGCTCGTACCCGGGAACGGCACACTCGCCGTGAGCAGCTCGAAGATCACGACGCCGAGCGAATAGACGTCCGTCTGCTCGTCGACGTGTTGCCCTTGCGCCTGCTCAGGCGCGATGTAGTCGCTGGTGCCGAGCACGGTGCCTGTCTGCGTCGTTCCCTGCTGCACGTCGAGGGAACGTGCGATGCCGAAGTCCGTGACCTTCGCGCGACCGTCGCCGTTCAGCAACACGTTCTGCGGCTTCACGTCGCGATGCACGAGTCCCTGCTGGTGTGCGAACGAGAGCGCCTGCCCGATCTGGATCGCAAGCTCGAGCGCCATCGCGACCGGAGCGGGGCCGCGCCGCTCGATCAGCTGCTTCAGGTTTTCACCGTCGACGTACTCGAAAACGATGAACTGGCGGCCTTCCCACTCGCCGCGGTCGATGACCGTCACCACGTTCGGATGCGAGATCGACGCAACCGACCGTGCCTCGCGCCGAAACCGCTCGACGTATTCGGGATCGTCGACGTAATGCTGGTGCATGACTTTGAGCGCGACCTTGCGCTCGAGCAGGCGGTCATGCGCGCGGTACACGCTCGACATTCCCCCCGCGCCGACCAGCTCTTCGACCTCGTAGCGGTCCACCAGAACCTCGCCGACCATCGCCGACGAGCCTACCCGGCTCCCCATGGACTAAAGCCCTTTACAGGGCGGCCGTCAGGGCGTCTTCCCAGACACCCAGGGCTTCGTCGAGCTCGGAGTCCGAGATGACGAGCGGCACCAGCACCCGGATGCAGTCCAGGTTGAC
The DNA here is from genome assembly GCA_036278975.1 of Gaiellaceae bacterium. Classification (GTDB taxonomy): domain Bacteria; phylum Actinomycetota; class Thermoleophilia; order Gaiellales; family Gaiellaceae; genus PALSA-600. The sequence continues at coordinate 10,756 of DASUKC010000143.1, read as the reverse complement.
GCCTGCTTTCAGCAGCAGCAGACCGCGATTGAAGGCCTCTTCGACGACGCGCGTCGCCAGAGCCGGGTCTGTGAGCCGGATCGCGAGCATCGCGCCCAGGCCGCGGACCTCTGCGACCTGCGCGAAGCGCGACTGCCACGCCTCCATGCGCGCACGCAGGATCTCCCCGAGCTGCGCCGCTCGCTCGGTGAGGTTCTCCTCTGCCATCACGTCCAGCACCGCGAGCGCCGCAGCTTGGGCGACCGGGTTGCCGACGTACGTACCGCCGATCGCGCCTTCTCCGGCGACGTCGACAATGGACGTCTTGCCGAGCACGCCCGACAGCGGCAAGCCGCCGGCGATCGACTTGGCGATGACAACGAGGTCGGGCTCGACGCCGAAGTGCTCGATCGCGAAGAAACGGCCCGTGCGACCGAAGCCGGTCTGCACTTCGTCGCAAACCATCACGATGCCGTGCTCGTCGCACAGCTCGCGCACGCCGCGCACGAACTCGGGCGTCGCCGGGATGAAACCGCCCTCACCCTGCACGGGCTCGAACACGATCGCGGCGACATCTTCCGGCGCGACGAGCGTCTTGAACGCAGCACGAATCGCGTCGACGTCGTTGAACGGCACGCGATAGACCTCGGGCGCGAACGGCCCAAGCCCCGCTTTGTACGGATGCACCTTCGAGGTCAGCGCGACGGCGAGTGCCGTGCGGCCGTGGAACGCACCCTCGAACGCGATCACCGCGTGCCGGCCGGTCGCTGCGCGCGCGAGTTTGACCGCGTTCTCGACGGCCTCTGCGCCGCTGTTGAAGAACGCCGCCTTCGCCGCGACGCTGAACGGCGCAAGCGCGACCAGCCGCTCGGCGAGATCGGCGTACACCTCGTACGGGACAACCGTGAAATCTGTGTGCGCGAAACGCTCCAGCTGCTCTTGCGCCGCCGCAACCACCTGCGGGTGCGCGTGGCCGACGTTCAGGCAGCCGACACCGCCGGTGAAGTCGAGGAAGACATTGCCGTCGACGTCGGTGACGGTCGCGCCCCGGCCCTCCGCGGCAGCGATCGGGAACGTAATCGCAAGCGGCCTCGCGACACTGGCCGCGAGGCGCTCGAGGATCGCCTGCGAGCGCGGCCCGGGAAGAGCGGTCGAGAGGGAAATCGTGCGGGTGGCGGCCATGAATCGACTGTAGCGGAGCTACCCCTCGGTTTGCATAGATGAATGGCAGCGATTCAGAACTGCGCCACCCCAACCGCAGGGATCGCTAGGTTCCGGACGGCGTGGATGCACTAACGACGTACGAATCCATCGAAACCGGTGCTTCGTGGTGGGGTCAGGAGCACGGCGGCGAGGATCTGCTGGTCGCCTACTTCAGCATGGAGTTCGGCCTCGATGCGCGGCTCCCGATCTATTCGGGCGGCCTCGGTGTCCTCGCCGGCGACCACCTGAAGGCGGCGGCCGAGCTCGGGATTCCGCTGGTGGGCGTCGGCCTCTTCTATCGCGGCGGCTACTTCACGCAGAGCCTCGACGCGAGCGGCCGGCAGCAGGAGAAGTACGCGTCGCTCGATCCGGAAGCGCTCGGCCTGGAGCGCGAGGCGGTCACTGTCGACGTGGAGCTTGCGGGTGAGACGGTGTCGGCGGACGTCTGGCGTCTCGACGTCGGCAGCGTGCCGCTGTACCTGCTCGACGTCGACTTTCTCACCGATGCGCTCTATTCCGGCGACCGCGAGCACCGCATCCGGCAGGAGCTGTTGCTCGGCGTCGGCGGCGTGCGCGCACTTGCCGCTCTCGGCCTCGCGCCGACGGTCTTCCACGTCAACGAAGGGCACTCCGCGTTTCTCGCGATCGAGCGTGCGCGCATGTTCGTCGCCGAAGGCATGTCGACGGACGATGCGTTGGAAGAAGTTCGCCGGACCACGGTCTTCACGACGCACACTCCGGTGCCCGCCGGCAACGAAGTGTTCGCCGACGATCTGGTCACGCGCTACGTGAGCGCACTCGCCGGTGAGGCGGGCATCGACCAGGAGCGTCTGCTCACACTCGGCCACAGCGAGGGCACCGACGGGTTCGGGCTCACGCCGCTGGCGCTGCGGCTCTCGGCGCACGCGAACGGCGTGTCGAAGCTGCACGGCGAGGTGGCGCGCGAGATGTGGGCGCCGCTCTGGCCGGGACAGGAGCCGCCGATCGACTCGATCACGAACGGCGTGCACCTCGGCACCTGGCTCTCTCGCGAGCTGACGGAGCTGCTGGTCGATGCCGGCGTGCGCCCATCCGCGCCGCCGGACTGGGCCAACTGGGGGGCAGCGGAAGCGCTCGATCTCGAGGCGCTCGCGTCGGTGCACGAGGTGCGCAAGCGGCGCGTTACCGGTCTCGCAGGCCTCGACCCCGACCTGCTGACGCTCGGCTTCGCGCGCCGCTTCGCGACGTACAAGCGCGCCGGCCTTGTCTTCAGCGATCTCCCGCGGCTGCTGTCGCTGCCGGTGCAGATCGTCGTCGCCGGCAAGGCGCATCCGGCCGACACGCCAGGCAAGGACGTGATGCAGGAGATCGTCGAGCTGTCGCGCGACGCATCATCGAACGCGCGCATCGTCTTCGTCGCGAACTACGACATCGATCTCGCGCGTCAGATCATCCCGGGTGTCGACGTGTGGCTGAACACGCCGCGGCGTCCGCACGAAGCGTCGGGGACGAGCGGGATGAAGGCCGCCGTCAACGGCGTGCTCAATTTCTCCGTGCTCGACGGCTGGTGGGCGGAGGCGTACGACCCGGCATTCGGCTGGGCGATCGACGGCGGCACGGATGACGACGATCGCGAGCAGCTGTACCGCGTGCTCGAGCAGGAGATCGTGCCGTGCTTCGCGGATCGCGAACGCTGGCTGACGATGATGCGCGCTTCGATCGCACAACTGTCGCCCGTGTTCTCGATGCAGCGCGCGGTGATCGAGTACACGAACCGCTACTACCTCGCCGCGGCGCGTTCGTAGGGGGTCAGGCCCGTGCCTGACCCCGTCGCCTGTTGAATTCGACCGAAAACCTTGGCGTTTGCAGGATGTTCGCCGCGCCGAGGTCTGGCACCGATGCGACGCGGCCGGAAGGCCTCGGGGTCAGGCCCGGGCCAGACCCCGATTTGTAGAGAATCCGAGCGTGGTTCTTTCCGACCGCACGATTGCGCGGCTGATCGCCGAAGGGCGCATCGGCATCGACCCGTACGACGACGCGCTGCTGCAACCGTCGAGCGTCGACGTGCGCGTCGATCGCTACTTCCGCGTGTTCAACAACGCGCGTTATCCGTACATCGACGTGAAGGAATCGCAGGAGTCACTGACGGAAGAAGTGTCGATCGACGACGACCGCCCGTTCATCCTGCACCCCGGCGAGTTCGTGCTCGGATCGACGCTCGAACGAATCACGCTGCCCGACGATCTCGTAGCTCGGCTCGAAGGCAAGTCGTCGCTGGGCCGGCTCGGACTGCTGATCCACTCGACGGCCGGGTTCATCGACGCGGGCTGGGACGGCCACGTGACGCTCGAGCTGTCGAACGTCGCAAATCTTCCGATCACGATCTATCACGGCATGAAAATCGGGCAAGTGTCCTTCATGCAGATGTCCGAGCCCGCATCGAAGCCATACGGGAGCTCGTCGCTTGGTTCGAAGTACCAGGGCCAGCGCGGGCCGACGCCGAGCAGGTACTGGCAGAACTTCCAGAAGTGAGGATCCTCGTCACCGGCGGGACGGGGTTTGTCGGCCCGCGGATCGTGCACGCCCTACGCGCGCAGGATCGCGACGTCCGTGTGCTCGTGCGGTCGCCGGAACGTGGCGCGCACGCGAAGTCGATCGGCGCCGAGCTTGCGGTCGGCGACGTCACCGATCCCGACAGCCTCGCCGCCGCCGCGAACGGGTGCACACACATCATTCATCTCGTTGCGATCCTCACGGGCAAACCCGCGGCGTTCGATCGCGTCATGACGCAGGGCACGCGCAACCTCGTCGACGCTGCACGCAACGCGGGCGTCGAGCGCTTCGTGCTGATGAGCGCGCTCGGAACGGGGAATGTTCCGTACTACCGCGCGAAGCTCGCGATGGAGCAAACGGTAATAGCGTCGGGACTCGAGCACGTGATCTTCCGGCCGAGCTTCGTGTTCGGTCACGGAGGTGCGCTGTCGACGTTCATGAAGCAGGTGAAGTACTCGCCGGTCGTCACCGTGATCGGCCCGGGCACGCAGCGCAGCCAACCGATCTGGGTCGACGATGTCGCCGCGTACTTCGCAGCGTCGCTCGATCACGCCGGCGCGACGAACCGCACGTTCGAGATCGGCGGACCCGACGTCGTCACGTGGAACGAGCTCTACCGCGAAATCGCGCGCACGCTCGGCAAGAAGCGCGCAATCGTGCACGTGCCGTTCGGCGTCGCGCGCACCGGCGCGCGGCTGACGCAGTCACTCCCGGGCGCGCCGCTTTCTGCCGACCAGGTCGAGATGCTCGCGGGTCCCGACAACATCGTGTCGAACGACGACGCGGTGCGAACGTTCGACCTTCCGCTCGTCGCGCTTGCGGAACAGCTGCGCCGAGCCGCTTAGAAAAGAAGAGGGCCGCTTTCGCGGCCCTCATTCCGGTTACCAGCTGGTTCTTCGTAGAAGCGCTTCCGGCCGATTACGGCGGCGCGTTACGCGAGTCCCCTACGCTGGCTAGACGATTCCCCGCTTGGGTTCCGGGGACGCGCCTCTACGAGCTGGTACCTCCACTGCCCGTACTTGAAGTCTCCAACGCCGGACCACCTCCTTTCCGCGGTACACCCAACATAGCTGATGACCCCGGCTAGCATGGGCAGGGGTCGTGAACGTCTCTCGCGGGAAATTCGCCCTTGTGGCAGCTGTGCTTGCGCTGGTCCTGGCGCCGCACGCGATGGCACAGCCGTCCAAGATTCAGCCGGCCAAACCGGTGCCGTCGCTGACCCCAGCGGCGACCTGGAAGCTCTGGCGCGCGCTGGTCGCGAACCACCAGCGGCTTGGCCCGCGCGCGAGCGCGGACTGCCGCCCGGCGCGCATCGTGATCTACGCGGCGACCGACTGGCTGCGCCTCGCGACCAAGGTCGCGCAGCACGCGTCGCCCTGCGCCAACTACTACATCTCGATTCCGCCGCTCAGCTCGAACAAGACGAAGGCCAGGTCGGGCCAGGCGAACCTGATCCGCGCGCTCGGCTCGAACATCCACGCGGCGGCGGAGATCAACTACGCCGCCTGGCAGAAATGGGTCGTCGCGGGGAACGGCGACTGGTTCGCCGCAGGCGTCGCCGCGCGTCAATCGATGGCCGGCGCCGGCTACGACGTGAGCGCCGGCGACACCTGGGCGCTGAACGAAGTTCCGTCCTCGGTGCGACGGAACACCGGAACCTCGCGCTCCGATCTCGCGCAGTTCCTGAACGGACTGCACGACGGCGGCGGCAGCCCGGTGCAAGGCATCGTCTTCGTGATCGGCGTCGGCCAGCCGGGCGACCAGACCGCCTACAAGGTGACGATGCAGAGCTGGCTGCAGGACACGACGTTCTGGTCGGCGATCTCGGGCGACGTAGTCGACTGGATGCAGGAGACGTATGGCGACATCCGCGACTACGCGGTCGACGGCGCGTCGGCACAGCAGCGCCGCGACGCGCTCGTGCAATACCTCGGCGCCCCGCTCGCGCTCGCAACCGCGGGTGGCGCGCTCACGACGGCTGCACACACGTTCCTCGCCACTGACTATGGCCCCGTCGCGAACGCGGCGTGGGCATACGCGCAGTCGTACGGGTTCACGCAGGTCGGTTTCGCGCAGATGGAGGACTTCGTCTCGGCGCAGGTGTACGCGGCGCGCGCGTTCGATTCCGCGAGTGGGCTGCTGTCGGACCGCTTCGGCTTCGGATGGGCGCCCGCAAACACGCTCGGCCTCACGAAGGGCGACTTCAACGCGCAGACCGCGGCGATTCTCGACCGGCTCGGGCAAGCAATTTCCGACTCCGCCGTCACGATCGACCCGCTCGACCCAGGCGTCGGCGCGTGCGGCCCGCTCGGCCAGAACCTGTGGTGTCAGACGGTGGTCCCGGGCGCAGCGTTCACCAGCGCGTGGGCGTCGTTCTCCACGTGGACGCAGACGGGGCTGTCGTTCGCCACCGCACCGGTGACAGTCACCGCCGGCGACGTCGCAGGCCCGATCACGGTGCAACTCTCGACAAGCGGCGTGCCGACGAACGCGATGCAGCCGACCGCGGTGACGCTCTCGACCACGTCGGCAACCGGCCAGTTCTCGACATCGACCCTCGGCCCGTGGACGCACACGGTGACGCTGACAATTCCCGCCGGCACCTCAGCCGCGTCGTTCTACTACGAGGACACGCTCGCAGGCACGCCGACGATCTCGGCAACGCTCGCCGGACAGCCGCCCGCGTCGCAGACCGTCACGGTCGCGTCGGCGGCGCCCGCGGCGATCGCCGTCACGCCGCGCAGAGCGACGATCGTCGGCGGCAAGACGCAGCTCTTCGCAGCACGTGTCACCGACCAGTACGGCAACCCGACCAACGCGGCCGTCACATGGAAGCTCGTGTCGCCGAAGCTCGGAACGTTGTCGCCGGCGGTGGGTCCGTCGACGACATTGACTGCGTCCGGCTCGGCCGCGGGACGCGGACGACTCACCGCGACGCTCGGCTCGCTCTCCGCGACGACAGCGGTGACGGTCAAGCGTCCGCCCGCGCGCATTGCCGGCGTGACGACGCGGCGCGTGAAGGGTTACCTCGTCGTGACGGTGCGCGTGCTGCAGGGCACGAGGCCCGCGCGGCGCGTCCCGGTATCTCTGGTCGTGCGACGCGGCTCGAGCGTGGTCGCACGCGTGGTTGGCCGGACGGACTCAGCCGGAAAACTCGTCTGGCGCAGCAAGCACCCGGCGCCCGCCGCGCACTATGTGGTGAAGGCTGCGCTGCGCTCGCGCTCGACGTCCTGACGCACCCAGCAGCCGGCGATGTGGTCGTTGACCACCCCGCACGCCTGCATCCCTGCGTAGACCGTCGTCGGGCCGACAAAGCGGAAGCCCGCCTTCTTCAACCGCTTCGAGAGCTCCTTCGCGTCCGTCTCGGATCCGTCCCTGAACGACCACACGAGCTCGTGCAGAGGCGTTCCTTCTCGTAGGGCGACTGTTGCCTTCGCGTTTGCAATCGCCGCTTCGATCTTGCCGCGGTGGCGGATGATCGCCGCGTCGCCGAGCAACCGTTCCACATCCGTCTCCGTAAATTCGGAAACACGGTCCGGATCGAAGTTCTTGAACGCTGCGCGAAACGCCGGGCGCTTGCGCAGGACCGTCAGCCACGAAAGGCCCGACTGGAAGCCCTCGAGGCACAGCCGTTCGTAGATGCCGGCCTCGGTGAGCACCGGGCGGCCCCATTCCTCGTCGTGGTACGCGTTGTACGACGGATCCGTCGTCTCCCAACACCGCACGACGTCGGTCACTGCAATTCGACCTTGACGATCCCGTCCTCGACGATGACCGGATACGTCTCGACCGGCTCGAACGCCGGTAGCGAGAGCGGTGTGCCCGTGCGCAGGTCGAAAGCAGAACCGTGGCGCGGGCAGATGACGCGGCACAACTCTCGATCCCACTCGCCCTCCGCGAGCGGCCCGTCGTCGTGTGAGCAGCGATCTTCGATCGCGTACAGCGCGCCGCCGCAGTTGTAGACGCCGACCGACGTCCAGCCGACCTGCACGATCTTCGAGGAGCCCGGGCCGAATTCCTCGAGCGGCGCTACGTCAATCAGTGCCATTACGCGAAGTCGAGGCCCTGCCACTCGTCGGGCAGCGGCGTGCCCTTCGCGCGATGCAGCGCGACCTTCAGTACACCAAGCCCGAGAATCGCGCACTTGATCCTCACCGGGGTGAGCGGAATCCCAATTTCGTCGAGCAAGTCTTCCTTCGGCAGCGTCGCAACCTCAGACGCCGTCCGTCCCTTGACGAGATCGGTGAGCATCGACGTCGCTGCCTGCGAGATCGCGCAGCCGCGTCCCTCGAAGCCCACTTCGTCGATCGTCTCGCCGTCGGCGGCGAACTTGACGGAGATCGTCACCTCGTCGCCGCACAACGGGTTCATGCCTTCGGCGTGCGCGTCGGCGTGCTCGAGCAACCCGTGCCCGTGCGGATTCTTGTAGTGGTCGAGGATCACCTCCCGATACATCTGCTCGAGCTCAGACACCGAACGTGTCCTTCACCTTGAGCAGGCCGGCGGCAAGGCGGTCGATCTCCTCCGGCACGGTGTAGAGGTAGAAGCTCGCGCGATTCGTCGCGACGACGCCGAGCCGCGACATCAGCGGCTGACAGCAGTGATGGCCGGCGCGGATCGCGACGCCTTCGAGGTCGAGGATCTGCGCGACGTCATGCGGGTGCACGCCTTCGACGTCGAAGCTGACGATGCCGGCGCGCTTGTCGGCGGGTGGCCCCCACTGCGTGACGCCGGGGATCTCGGCGAGCTTCTCGAGCGCGTACGCGACGAGCTCATGCTCGTGCTGCTCGATCGCGTCGAGGCCGATCTCTTCGAGGTAGTCGATCGCTGCGCCAAGACCAACGGCTTCCGCCATCGGTGCGGTGCCGGCCTCGAACTTGTGCGGCAACTCGCCCCACGTCGTCTCGTCGGCGCGCACCTTGCGGATCATGTGACCGCCCGTGAGGAACGGATCCATCGCGAGCAGCAGGTCGGTCTTCCCCCAGAGGAAGCCGATGCCGCTCGGGCCGCACATCTTGTGGCCGCTGACCGCGACGAAGTCGGAGCCGAGCGCCTGCACGTCGACGCGCTTGTGCGGCGCGGCCTGCGCGGCGTCGCAGACATGGATCGCGCCGTGCTCGTGCGCCCACGCAGCGATGCGCGGCACGTCGTTCGAGCCGCCGAGCACATTCGACACATAGCCGGTCGCGACGACCTTGACGTTGCCTTCGATCTCGTCCAGCTCGTCGAGGTGCAGCGTGCCGTCGGTGTCGACCTGAACCATCTTGAAGTCGGCGCCGGTCTTCTTCGCGATGAACTGCCACGGGACGAAGTTCGCGTGATGTTCGAGCTCGGTGACGATGACCACATCGCCGGGGCCGAGGTTCGACAGACCCCACGCGTACGCGACGAGGTTGATCGCCTCGGTCGCGTTGCGCACGAAGATGATCTCCGACGCCGTCGACGCGTTGACGAACGCGCGGCAGCGCTCGCGCGCGTGCTCGAGAGCCTCGGTCGCGCGCTCGGCGAGCTCGTAGACGCCACGGTGCACGTTCGCGTACGACGTCTCGTAGAAGCCGTTCATCGCGTCGAGCATCTGCCGCGGTTTTTGCGCGCTCGCGGCGGAATCGAGGTACGCGAGCGGCTTGCCGTGGAACTCCTGCGCGAAGATCGGGAAGTCCGCGCGCAACTTGTGCGCGTCGAGTCTCCGCTCGGCAGTCACGGCCATCGCCCGTGAACTGTACTCCCGGCCGATATCGTGGCCGCGATGAGCGACTTCGTCTACTCGATGTATAAGGCCGACAAGTTCTACGGCCCAGAGCGCCAGGTGCTGGCGAACATCTCGCTGTCCTTCCTGCTCGGCGCGAAGATCGGCGTGCTCGGCCCAAATGGCTCGGGCAAGTCGACGCTGCTGCGAATCATGGCGGGCAAGGAGGAGACGTCGTCTGGGAGCGCCGACCTCTCCCCCAACGCAACGGTTGGGCTGCTCGAGCAGGAACCGGAGCTCGACGACAAGCGAACGGTGCGCGAGAACGTCGAGGACGGCGTGCGCGCGCTGCGCGACCTGCTCGACCGCTTCAACGAGGTCTCAGCGAAGTTCGCCGAGCCGGATGCCGACTACGACGCGCTGCTCGCCGAGCAGGCAACCGTCCAGGACGCGATCGACCGCCGCGACGCGTGGCAGCTCGATTCGCAGCTGGATCACGCGATGGACGCGTTGCGTTTGCCGGACGGCGACCGCGATGTGACGTCGCTGTCGGGCGGCGAGCGGCGACGCGTCGCGCTGTGCCGGCTGCTGCTCTCGGCGCCGGATCTGCTGCTGCTCGACGAGCCGACGAACCACCTCGACGCCGAGTCGGTGTTCTGGCTCGAGCGCTTCCTTGCCGACTACAAGGGAACCGTCGTCGCGGTCACGCACGATCGGTACTTCCTCGACAACGTGGCGGGCTGGATCCTCGAGCTCGACCGCGGCCGCGGCATCCCCTACGAGGGCAACTACTCGGGTTGGCTCGAGCAGAAGCAGGCACGGCTTGCGGTCGAGGAGAAGCAAGCGTCGGCGCGGCAGCGGACGCTCGCGCGCGAGCTCGAGTGGGTGCGCGCGTCGCCGACGGCGCGGCACGCAAAGTCGAAGGCGCGCCTGCAGGCGTACGAGCGGCTGCTCGCCGATGAGGAGAACGTCAAGCTCGACCGCGTCGAGATCCACATCCCGCCGGGGCCGCGCCTCGGCGACGTGGTGATCGAGGCGAATGGCGTGTCGAAGGGATTCGGCGACCAGCTGCTCTTCGAGAACCTCGAGTTCTCGCTGCCGCCGGCGGGCATCGTCGGCGTGATCGGGCCGAACGGCGCCGGCAAGACGACGTTGTTCAAGATGATCGCCGGCGAGGAGAAGCCGGACTCCGGCGAGTTGCGGATCGGCGACACGGTGCAGCTCGCGTACGTCGACCAGTCGCGCGGTGATCTCGATCCGAAGTCGACCGTCTGGAAGGAGATCTCCGGCGGTCAGGACATCGTGTTGCTCGGCAAGAAGGAGATCAACTCGCGGCAGTACACGTCGTGGTTCAAC
>DASUKC010000142.1:0-10064 GCA_036278975.1 Gaiellaceae bacterium | reverse complement strand
GTCGACCGCACGTTCCGTGCCGGCGAGAAGTTCAACCGCGTGCACACAGAGCAGAAGAACATGCAGTACCTCTACGACTCCGGTGACGAAGTCGTCTTCATGGACGAGCAGACGTACGAGCAGATCTCGCTCCCGCACGCGGAGCTCGAGGACGAGCTGCCGTTCATGCTGCCCTCGTCGACGGTGCAGGTGATGTTCGTCGACGGGACGCCCTCCGGTGTCGACCTACCGGCGTCGGTGATCCTCGAAGTCATCGAGACCGAGCCCGGCGTCAAGGGAGACACGGTCTCCAACGTGACCAAGCCGGCGACGCTCGAGACGGGCGCCGTCGTCCAGGTGCCGCTTTTCGTGAACACGGGCGACAAGCTCAAGGTCGACCCCAGCGAAGCGCGCTACATCTCAAGGGCTTAAGGCCGGTAAGGTCCAGCGCATGCCGCGCCTCGTCGACACGACGATCCGCGTCCTTTCCCAGGAGCCGCTTGCGGGGCTGATGCCCACCGCCGAGCTGCTGCGACTTGCGGAAATCCTGGACAGGGCGGGTTTCGAGTACCTCGAAGTCTCGGGCGGCGGCGTGTTCGACACCGCAGTCCGGCGCGGCGTCGAGAGTCCGTGGGAGCGCATCCGCGCGCTGAAGACGCGCACGAAGACGCCGCTGGCGCTCGCGCTGCGCGGCCGCTTCCTCGTCGGGTCGCGCCCGGTCGGCGGTGACTTTGCACGGCGCTTCGTCGCCTGCGCCGCCGGTAGCGGCATCGACGTCTTCCGCTTGCACGACCCGTTGAACGACGTCGACAACCTGCGCGAGGCCGCCGACGCGATTACGTCGGCCGGCAAAGAGTTCGACGCCGGCTTGCTCTACGGCAGCGGCCGGCATGAGGCGCTCGTCGAAGCCGGCAAGCGGCTGCCCGAGCTCGGCGCGGCGCGCATCCTCCTGCACGATCCCGCTGCACTGCTGCAACCGCATCGCGCCAGCGAACTGGTCGCCGAGTTGCGCGACGTCTCCGGCCTCCCCGTCGGTCTCTACGGGCAGGGCGCAGGTGGCAACGCGCTCGCGGCGGCGCTCGAAGCTGCACGCGCCGGCGCCGACCTGCTTGCGACCGCGGTTTATCCGGTTGCGCTGACGATGCACCGCGTCTCCGCCGAGGCTGCCGCGCAAGCGCTCGCGGGTATCGGCCTCGACCCGGGCGTCGATCTCGACCTGCTCTGGCAGGCGGCCGACATCGTCGACGAACACATCGGCGACGAGCCGGTCAGCCCGACGGCGCCGCGCATCGCCGTGCGCGCCGCGCAGCACAAGCTTCCCGTAGGTGTCGTCGCAGCAATCGACGTGCAACTGCGTACACAGGCGGCCGGTGATCGCCTCGACGAAGTGCTCGACGAGTTGCGCCAGGTGCGCAACGAAGTCGGATCGCCGCCGCTTGCCGCACCGATCGGCCAGGTGCTCGCATCGCAGGCGCTGCTCAACGTGCTTTCGGCGAATCGCTACTCGACGATGGTCGACGAGGTGCGCGACATCGTGCGCGGCGGGTTCGGCCGGACGCCCGGTCCGGTGGATCCCGCACTTCAGAGAGCGGTCGAGAATCTGGCTGCCGACGAAGCGCCGGTCGACCTCGACGAGCTGCGGAAAGAATCCGACGGCCTCGCCTCGAGCGAGGAGGAGTTGCTGCTACTTGCGCTGTTCGGCGAGGAGGCAGAGCCGCTGCTCCGCGCGATCCGCGAGCGTTCCGGGGGTGAGGACTCGCTCGGTGCTGCCGGTGTCGACCAGCAGCGCGCGGCGAAGATCCGCGACATCGTTCGCATCGTCCAGGAGACAGGTGTGGGCGAGATCACGGTCGAAGAGGACGGAATGCGCGTGAGCGTGCGCCGCACGGCCGACGTCGCAGCGTTGCCGTCACTGCCCATCGCAGCACCTACCGAGCTGATGGCATCCGAACCGATCGCGCCGCGCTCCGACGCATTCCTGCGCATCGAGAGCCCGATGGTCGGCACGTTTTACCGCTCGCCGGCTCCCGGGTCGGCGCCGTTCGTCGAAGAGGGCGACGCCGTCGCGCCGGGCCAGACGCTCTGCATCCTCGAGGCGATGAAGCTCATGAACGAGGTGAAGGCCGAGCTCGAGGCAGTCGTGCGCAAGATCCACGTCGGCAACGCCGAGGCGGTGGAATACGGCCAGCTCCTGTTCGAGCTCGAGCCGATCAACGGCCGCCCGTTCGACGCAGTCTGATGTTCAACCGCGTCCTTGTTGCGAACCGCGGCGAGATCGCGGTGCGCGTGATTCGCGCGTTGCACGAGCTCGGCGTCGAGGCAGTCGCGATCTATTCGACCGCCGACAAGGACGCGCTGCACGTGCGCATGGCCGACCACGCCGTCCAGATCGGTCCGCCGCCCGCAGCCGAGAGCTATCTGCGCATGCCGAGCGTGATTGCGGCGGCGAAGACGACCGGCTGCGAAGCGGTGCATCCCGGCTACGGCTTCCTCTCCGAAAACCCGGCGTTCGTGCGCGCGTGTGTCGAGAACGACCTTGTGTTCGTCGGCCCGCCGGCGGATGTGATGGCGACGATGGGCGACAAGATCTCCGCGAAGCAGGCGATGCGCGCGGCGAACGTGCCGACGGTGCCGGGCACCGAAGGCGCGACGACGGTTGCCGAGGCCTCAGCCGCAGCAGCCGAGATCGGCTTCCCCGTGTTGCTCAAGGCAAGCGCGGGCGGCGGCGGGAAGGGCATGCGCCTCGTGCACAACGCGGAGGACCTACCGGATGCGTTCGGCACGGCGGCGTCCGAGGCGGAGGCGGCGTTCGGCGACCCGACGCTCTACGTCGAGAAGGCGCTCGTGCCTGCACGGCACGTCGAGATCCAGGTGATGTGCGACAACCACGGCAACGTGCTCACGCTCGGTGAGCGCGAATGCTCGATTCAGCGGCGCCACCAGAAGCTGATCGAGGAGACCCCGTCGGCCGCGCTGTCGGAAGTCGCGCGCGAAGAGATGGAAGCCGCCGCCGAGCGCGCGTGTCACGCGGTCGGGTACCGCAACGCGGGCACGTTCGAGTTCTTGCTCGGCCCTGACGGCAGCTTCTACTTCATCGAGCTGAACGCGCGACTGCAGGTCGAGCATCCGGTGACGGAGATGTGCACCGGCCTCGACTTGGTGCGTATGCAGCTGCATGTTGCTGCAGGCGAGAAGCTCGACGTGACAGGACGCGCGCCGCGCCGTGGGCACGCGATCGAGATTCGGATCAACGCCGAGGATCCCGAGCACGACTTCCGCCCGGCGCCCGGTCGCATCGCGCAGTTCGTGGCGCCGCAAGGCCCCGGCGTGCGTGTCGACACATTCCTCGAGAGCGGCGCGGCGATTCCGCCGTATTACGACTCGCTCGTCGCGAAGCTCGTGGTGTGGGACGAAGATCGCGCCGCGGCGATCGCACGCGCCGAGCGCGCGCTGCGCGAGACGGAGATCGTAGGCATCCCGACGACGCGCGAGCTCGCGCTCGACGTGCTTGCGAGCCACCCGTTCCGGAGCGGCGAGTACTCGACGTCGACGCTCGACCTGCTGCGCGCGCAGGTACCGGTATGAGCCTCTCGCGCCGGCAGGCGCGGCGCCAGGCCCTGATGCTCCTCTACCAGTGGGATCTCTCCGGCCAGGAGATCGGCTCGCAGTACGCAGGCGAGATCGATACGTGGTCGCGCGACACAGCGCTTGCCGTGTCCGAGCGGGCTCCCGAGCTCGACGCGCGCATCACCGGCGCGTCCGACGGGTGGGCGGCCGACCGGCTCGGCGCCGTGGAACGAAGTGCGTTGCGCGTCGCCGTCTACGAGCTGGAAACCCGCACCGTCCCGCCGCAGGTCGCGATCAACGAAGCAGTCGCGTTCGCGAAGCGTTATGCATCAGATGACGGGGCAAGGCTCGTGAACGGCATTCTTGGGCGAATTCAACGAGAGGAAGCGGCATGAGACGTAGGCTTGACGGAGTCTCACAAGTAGCGGAGGTGCCGGCTTTGCCGGCGCCGGAGCGGATATGAGCTCTGAAGAGGCACTGTCCAAGGCGGAGGATCTGCTGGCGCGGCTGGAGGCCGCGCGCACCCGGCTCGACCAGACGGAGGATCCCGACCAGGCGATCGAGCTGCTGCAGGAGCTGGCCGAGCTCGCCAAGGAGGTCGAGGCGGAGCTTCAGCGCGCGAAGCGCGCGGCGGAAACCGAGGCGGTTGCCGGCCCGGAACCGGATGCCCCGGCCGCCTGAACAACTCCGCGCGCTCGTCGAGAGCTACCTCGACGAGCTGTCGCTGACGCCCGAGCTCGGCTCGCTTGCCGCGCCGATGCGGCACGGGCTTGGCGGGAAGCGTGTACGGCCGGTGCTCTGTCTCGCGACCGGCGACGCGCTCGGGCTCGAGCCCGAGCGATTGCTGCCGGCGGCCGCGGCGGTCGAGCTCGTCCACTCGTTCTCGCTGGTGCACGACGATCTGCCCGCGCTCGACAACGACGACGAGCGTCGCGGTGCGCCGAGCGTGTGGGCGGCGTACGGCGAGGCGACGGCGATCCTCGCCGGGGACGCGCTGCTTGCCGAGGCGCTGCGTCTCGCGCTGACGTATCCGACCCCTGGTGTCGCGCGCGAGCTCACGAACGCGACGTTGCAGATGATCGGCGGCCAGCAGCTCGATCTAGAAGGCGCAATCGACCTGGCTGAGCTCCACCGGCTAAAGACCGGCGCGCTCTTCAACGCGTCGATCATGTGCGCGCTCTGGGCCGGTGAGGTTCCACCCGACGACCATCCGCCGTGGCGCGCGTTCGCCGGTGAGCTCGGATTGCTCTTCCAGGTCGTTGACGACATCCTCGACGGCGACGGCTACGTGCGCGAAGTCGGTGTCGAAGGATCACGCCGGCTTGCCGGCGATGCGGCGGGTCGCGCGCAGGCCAGGCTTGCGGAGATCTCGGCGGACACGAGCGTGCTCTCCGAGATCGTCGAGGGTCTCGCCGCGCGCACCGCATGAGAGAGAAGTTCGGCGCGCTCGCGGAGCGCAACTTCCGTCTCGTCTTCTCGAGCACCACGATCTCTGCGTTCGGCGACGGCGTTTCGTTCGTCGCGCTCTCGTTCGCGGTTTTGAAGATCCACAACTCGCCGGTCGCGGTGAGCGTCGTCATCGCCTCGCGACAGGCGGCCGCGACGATCGTCACGCTGGCAGCGGGTGTGATCGCCGATCGGCTGCCGCGCCATCTGGTGCTCGTCGCGGTCGCCGCGGTGCAAGGCGTGGTTCAGGCCGTCACCGGCGCGCTCGTGCTTTCCGGCAGCGCGACGGTCGCGATGATCGCCGGGCTTGCGGTCGTCTACGGGATGGCCGACGGGTTCGTCATCCCGACGTCGCAGGGACTCGTCCCGACGATCGTCAGCGCAGGGAGGCTGCAGCAGGCGAACGCACTGCTCGGCCTGACACGTTCCGTGCTCGGGATGCTGGGGCCGACGATCGGCGGCGTGCTGACGTTCCTCGGGAGCCCGGGCGCCGGGCTCGAGGTCGACGCTGCGACATTCGTCATCTCCGCGGTGCTCTTGTTACGCGTCGTGATTCGGCCGCGCGCGGACGTCGTCGAACCGGAGCGATTCTTTGTCGAGCTGCGACAAGGCTGGGCGGAGTTCAGACGTCAGACGTGGATCTCGCAGACGTTCGTGTTCTTCCTGCTCGGCAACTTCTTCGGCTCCGCCTGGGCGGTGCTCGGCCCGTACATCGTCAAGCAGCACTACCACGGTGCGCTTTCGTGGGGTTTCATCGGCGGCGCAGCGGGGGTCGGCGCAATCCTCGGCGGCCTCCTCGCCATGCGCGTCAAGCCGCGACGGATCGTGCTCGCATCGTGCCTGTGGGCGCTGCCGTACGGACTGCCGACGCTCGTGCTGGGATTGCTGCTGCCGCTGCCGCTCGTCATCGCGGCGACATTCGTCCAGGGCTTCGGACTCGCGCTGCACCTCACGCTCTGGTTCACGGCGTTCCAGGAGCAGGTGCCGGAGGCCGCGCGTTCCCGTGTCAGCTCCTACGACTCGCTCGGCTCCTTCGTACTCATCCCGCTCGGCTCGGCCGTCGCCGGCCCCATTGCCGCAGTCGTCGGCGCCAGGCCGACGCTGATCGCAGCCGGCGTCCTGGCGCTGACGGCGAACATGCTCGTCTTCGTCATGCGACCGATCTACGGCATCGAGGCCCGTGCCCCGCAAACGACTTGATCTTCTGCTCGTCGAGCGTGAGCTCGCGGCGTCGCGCGCGCAGGCACAGGCGCTGATCATGGCGGGGCGCGTGCCGGGGCATGCGAAGGCGGGGGAGCTCGTCGACGAGGACGCGCCGCTCGAAGTCGAAGCGCCGTTCCCGTACGTGTCGCGGGCGGGGACGAAGCTGGCGAATGCGCTTGCTGCGTTCGGCGTGGACGTCACAGGGCTCGACTGCCTCGATGTCGGCGCATCGACCGGCGGGTTCACGGACGTGTTGCTGCAGCGTGGTGCCGCGCGGGTCGTCGCGCTCGACGTCGGCTACGGGCAGTTGCACTCGAAGGTGCGCGACGATCCGCGCGTCACGGTGCTCGAACGCGTGAACGCGCGGTCGCTGACCGAGTTGCCGTATGCGCCGCAGCTGATCACCTGCGACGTCTCGTTCATCTCGGCGAAGCTCGTCATGCCGCCCGCTATTGCGTTGGCGGCCCCGGCCTGGCGGGCGCTCGTGCTCGTCAAGCCGCAGTTCGAGGCGGGGCGCGCAGAGGTGCCGAAGGGCGTCGTCCGCGACGCCACGGTGCAGCGGCGCGTCGTGCGGGAGGTGGCCGACTCCCTGCTCGCGTGCGGAGCGGAGCCTCTCGGCGTCGTAGACTCGGGCCTGCCCGGCCCCAAGGGCAACCGCGAGTTCGTCCTCCACCTCGTGCAGGCAGACACCCCAGAGCTCCCCAATGACTTCGACCGGTGGGTCGCTGATGCCGTCGGTTAAGACCGCAGCGGTGATCACGCACGGCCGCGAAGGCGTGGGAGATGCCGTCGAACGGCTCCGGCGGGTCGCTCAAAAGGCGGGCGTCGAGCTGTACGAGGACGCGGACGGTCATACGCCCGACATCGCGATCGTCCTCGGCGGCGACGGGACGATGCTGCGTGCGCTCACGCGGTTCCTCGGCACCGGCGTGCCGGTGATCGGCGTCAACTACGGGCGCGTCGGGTTCCTCACGGCGATCAAGGCGGACGAGCTGGAGCAAGGCATCGCGCGCGTGTTCGCGGGCGAGTATCGGCAGATCGAGCTCGCGACCGTCGAGGTGACGGTTGGCGACACACACGCGGTCGCGGTGAACGATGTCGTCGTCGCCGGTGGGACGCTTGGGCGCATGGTCGAGCTCTCGTACGCGATCGGCGGCGAGGAGCTCGGCGTGCAGCCGTGCGACGGGCTGATCTGCGCGACGCCGGGTGGGTCGACCGCGTACAACCTTTCGAACGGCGGCCCGGTGCTCGTGTGGGGGATCGACGCGATGGTGCTTACGTTCGTCGCGCCGCATTCGCTCCACATTCGCCCGCTCGTCGTGCCGCGCGGCGCGCAGGTGGACATCACGAACGAGACGCTCGGCATGGAGACGACCGTCCTCGTCGACGGTCACCGCGTGGCCGGGCTCGCGACGGGCGCGAAGGCGAGCGTCAAGATCGGCGAGCAGCACAGCGTCCTCGCGACGCTGCCGGACGTCACGTTCTTCAGGCGTTACGCCGCCGTTTTCGGCCGATGACGCCGACAGGCACCGTCCCTACGATGGGACCGTGCTGCGCCGCCTGGCGATCTCGAACCTCGTCCTGATCCGGGAGGCCGAGCTTGCGTTCGCGCCCGGCCTGAATGCCATCACCGGCGAGACCGGTGCGGGCAAGACGATCCTCTCCGGCGCGATCGGCCTGCTGCTCGGCTCGAAGGGTGACGCGGCTCAGATTGGCGCCGCCGGTGACGAGGCGTACGTCGAGGCGGAGTTCGACGGCATCGACGACGAGCAGCTCGGCGAACTCGTGGACCTGCGGCCCGAAGGCGAGGAGGGGCTCGTGCTTGCGCGGCGGATCTTCGCCGACGGCCGCACGCGCGCCTACGCATGGGGCCGTGCGGCTGCCCGCGAAGACGTCGCAGCGGTGGCGGAGCGTGTGCTGGCCATGAGCGGCCAGTTCGAGCAGCGCCGCCTCGCGCGGCCGTCGTACCAGCTGAGCGTGCTCGACGCGTTCGCCGGCGTCGACACACGCGACGCGCGGCGTGCCTGGCGCGAGCTGCAGGCCGCGAAGCGAACCTACGACGAGCTGACTCGCGACGCCGCGGCGGCCCAGGCGCGACTCGAGGAGCTGCGTGCGCTCGCTGAGGACACAGCCGGTCTCGAGGCGGCTCGCGAAGACGAGTTGAAGGCGGAGCGCGAACGGCTGCGTCACCTCTCGGAGCTCGTCGAGGCGGCGAGCGGTGCTGCCGCGTCGCTCGCTCCGGAAGAGGGCGACGGAGCGACGGATCTCGTCGCGGCGGCAGAACGTGGCATCGCTCCGGTGGAGCAGCTCGCGCCTGAGCTGGCCGCCGCAGCCGACACGCTGCGGCAGGCCGAATTGCAACTGCGCGAGGTCGCGTCGGATCTGAAGGCGTTCCTGCTCTCGCTCGAAGCGGAGCCCGGTCGGCTCGAAGAGCTCGAGGGAGAGCTCGAACGCTACGCCGACCTGCGCCGCCGCTTCCACGTCCAGACGTACGCAGAGCTGCTCGAAGCCGGGAACGCAGCGCGCGCGGAGCTCGCTGCGCTCGGCGACAGCGGCGATCCCGCTGAGGCTGCGCAGAAGGCGCTCGCGAAGGCACAGGCGGAGGTCGACCGAATCCAGACCGCGTTGCGCGCGGCGCGAACGAAGGCCGCCAAGCCGTTCGCCACGGCCGTCGCGGCTGAGCTGAAGGGCATCGGGCTCGGGGACGGTGAGTTCCGGGCGGAGCTGAAAGAGCGCGAGCCCGGCCCGTCCGGCGCCGACGAGGTCGCATTCCTGGTCAAACCGAACGCTGGGCTGCCGTTCGGCCCGGCCGCCGAGCAGGCATCGGGCGGCGAGCTGTCGCGCATCGCGCTCGCGATCGCGGCGGTCGGCGGAGGCGAGACGATGGTCTTCGACGAGATCGACGCCGGCATCGGCGGGACGACCGCTCACGCGGTTGCTGAGACGCTCCAGCGCCTTGCCGGCCGCGCCCAGGTGATCACGATCACCCACCTGCCGCAGATCGCGACCGTCGCCGATCGGCACTTCAGCGTCGAGAAGGTGCCTGGCGACCCGACCCACACCCGGATCGAAGCGCTCGACGACGCCCAGCGCCGCGACGAGCTTCAGCGCATGCTCGGTGGGGCGGAATTCCTCGCAACACTGAGTTCTTGAAATTCAGCGCATCGAGAGAACTGCTGGCGCCGCGCTCGGACGTCTGGGCGTTTCTCGCCGAGCCGTACCACCTGACCGACTGGTGGCCCGGCCTCACGGGCGTCGAGCCCGACCGGCGCGGCTTCGCCCCCGGCGCACGCTGGAAGGCGATCGCCACCGTGCGCAACCTCCTGCTCGGCTCGCGGAAGGTCGAGACGATGCTGCTCATCCGCGACATCGACCAGTACGAGCGCTGGTCGTGGCATCTGGTGGCGGGCAAGCTCGATGTCGAGATCCGCCTGCGCGCCACCGCCGAGGATCGCACCGAGGTCACCGTGACCACAAACCGCGGCGGCGCGTCGCTCTCGAAGGTCGCGGTGAAGCGGCTCTACGACCTCGTGCAGACTGCCGCCGACCTCTAACCGGAGTCGCTGCTACTCTCACATCCCGTGGATGAAATCCTCGGGAAGCCGCATGTGGGCACGAAGTACGTTTTCGTTACCGGCGGCGTCGTTTCATCTCTCGGGAAGGGCATCACCGCCGCATCGCTCGGCCGGCTGCTGAAAGCGCGCGGGCTGAAGGTGCAGGTGCAGAAATTCGACCCGTACATCAACGTCGACCCGGGGACGATGAGCCCGTTCCAGCACGGCGAGGTGTTCGTCACCGAAGACGGCGCCGAGACCGATCTCGACATCGGCCACTACGAGCGCTTCATCGACGAGAACCTGTCGCGCACC
>DASUKC010000141.1:0-24539 GCA_036278975.1 Gaiellaceae bacterium | reverse complement strand
CGATCCGAGCCGATCACCTTCGCGCCGCCCGCTTCGAGCGCGCCGACGATCGCCGCCCCGATCCCGCCGCCTGCGCCGGTGACCAGACACGTCTTCCCCCGCAGCTGCGTCATCTCGCGGCGGACGTTAGTAGCCTCCGCGCGTGCTCGCTCGCGGCGCGCCCGCCGCGCTCATTGCCTTCGCGTCGATCCTCGTGCTCGGCGGACAGAACGGCGGCTTCCTCGCCGACACATGGGGCTGGGCCGGCGTGCCCTTGCTCGTGCTTGTGGCGATCCTCGCGTCTTCGCTGACGCGCCTGCAGGCCGCCTTCGTGCTCGCACTCCTCTCGCTCGCCGCGTGGACGGCGCTGTCGGCGATCTGGGCGCCGACCGCTGGGCCGCCGATCCTAGAAGCGGAACGGGCTCTGCTCTACGCCGCAGCCGTGGCGGCGGTCTTCGTCGCCGGCTCGCGCGCAATCGCGCTGGGCGTGTTTGCGGCGTCGTTCGTGCTCTGTGCATGGGCGCTCGGCGACAAGCTCTTCGGGCATTCCCCCGCGCGGCTGGAGGGACCGATCGGGTACACGAACGGCCTCGGTCTTGTCGCAGCGGTCGGGATCTTGCTCGCCCTCGGTTTCGCGCGCCGCCGTCCCGAAGTGTTGTCGACGTTGATCGTGCTCGTGCCGACCCTCGTGCTGACCTACAGCCGCGGCGCGTGGGTCGCGCTCGGCGCGGGTGTGGTCGTGATCGTCGCGCTTGAAGTGCGCATGCGCCCGCGGTTGCTCGCCGGTCTCGGTGGCGTTATGCGTGCTCGTCGTCGTTGCCGGGCTCTTGCTTGGGCATCACGGGCAAGCGACCGGCGGCAGTGCTCGTCTGGCGTCGCTATCGGGAAACGGCCGCGGCGACTACTGGCGCGCAGCGCTCGACGAAGTGCGCGCGCATCCTGCGCTCGGCGGAGGTGCCGGAACGTGGTCGCGCTGGTGGTTACTGCGGCGCCCCGACACGAACGGCGCGCTCGATGCGCATGAGCTGTACCTGGAGACGCTCGCCGAGCTCGGCCCGATCGGCTTGCTCTTGCTCACCGGTGCGCTCGCCGTTCCGTTACTTGCGCTGCGGCGTGCGTTGCGCGAACCGTTGACGCCTGCGCTCGCAGCGGCATACGTCGCACTGCTCGTGCACGCGGCGCTCGACTGGGACTGGGAGCTTCCCGGCGTCATGCTCTGCGGGTTGCTTTGCGGCGCTGCGCTCGTCGCGTCGGCGGCCGGCGAACGGCGGATTCACGTCCGGTACGTGGCGGTTGCGACTGCGCTCGCTGGTGCAGCCGCCGTCTTCGTCCTCCAGGTCGGCAACTCCGCGCAGACAGCGTCATCACACGCACTCGACGACGGTCGGCTCGCAGCGGCTGCGCACGACGCGCGCCGCGCAGACGACTGGCAGCCATGGTCGACGCAGCCGCGCCTCATGCTCGGCGAGTCGCAACTCGCCGCCGGCAATGTCGAAGCCGCAGCGCGGACCTTCACGAGCCTGACTCGTCGCGACCCGGGCGACTGGGAGCTCTGGTATCAACTCGCACTCGCGACGACGGGAACAACGCGTGACGATGCGCGTGCGCGTGCGATCGCGCTGAACCCGCATGGGCCTGCGGCCGATTTGCCGCGCTGACGTTTTACAGGCCCTTACAGGCCCTTACGTTCGCTTCGACTCACGTTCGGAACACTCCCTCGGAGCAAAACCGTCCAGTGGGGGTGTGTGTATGCGCAAAGCTAGAAATGGCCTGTGGGCGTTGCCCGCGGTGATGGGCGCGATCGTGGCGCTGACCGTCTTCGCGGGCACGAGTTGGGCCCAAGGGTCCAGCAGCGCGAACCAGTACCAGTACGGCCAGAAGGTGACGATCTGCCACCACACGCATTCGAAGAGGAACCCGTGGGTGACGATCACTGTCGGCGCGAAGGCCGTGAACGCTCACCTGAGGCATGGCGACACGCTTGGCGCGTGCTCGACCAGCAACAAGGGAAAGAAGAGCAAGACGACGACAACGACGACCACTTCGTCGACGTCAAGCACGACGACATCGTCGACTAGCTCGAGCGGCAAGTCCGGGTCGAGTCACGGCCAGGGCAACGCCAAGGGCCACAGCAAGTAACCGGCTGAGGATTCGGGGCCCGGTCCTAGGACCGGGCCCCGTTTACTAGAGCACGCGTTCCGAGCCGGTGTAGACGTTCGCGCGTCCACCGCGGGCGAACCCACAGAGTGTGACGCCCTGCGCACCCGCAAGCTCGATCGCGAGACTCGACGGAGCGCCGACGCCGACGAGGATCGGGCAGCCCGAGCATGCCGCCTTCTGCACGAGCTCGAACGAAAGCCTCCCGCTGACGCAAAGCATCGCGTCGCGAAGCGGCAGCCGCCCGTTGACGAACGCCCAACCAACGACCTTGTCGACCGCGTTGTGCCTACCAACATCCTCGCGAACGCACAGCGTGTTGCCGTCCGCGTCGAAGAGCCCTGCGCCCTGCAGTCCCCCGGTCAACTCGAACGTCGGCTGAGCCGCCCGGAGTCGTTCGGGGAGCGACGCAAGCAGCGATGCTTCGACTCGAAGCGACGAGTTGACCGGCGGCGCGGTAACAGCGAC
This sequence comes from Gaiellaceae bacterium, assembly GCA_036278975.1. GTDB lineage: Bacteria > Actinomycetota > Thermoleophilia > Gaiellales > Gaiellaceae > PALSA-600. The sequence continues at coordinate 21,935 of DASUKC010000141.1, read as the reverse complement.
CGCCGCGAGTGCGCCCTTGCCACACACCCCGCAGGAAGACGACGTGTAGAAGTGACGTGTCAAGCGCTCGGGATCGAATGCGCGAACGAGCAGCTCGATCGTGTTCGCGGCCAGGTCATCCGGCAGGGATGCAGAGATCGGGTCGAGTCCTTCGCCAACCGCAAACCCAAGCGCGAGCTCTTCGTCGTGGCCGGGTGTGCGCATCGTCACCGCGATCGGGTTGCCGCCGATTCGCAGCTCGAGAGGATCCTCGACGGCGACGAAATCTCGTTCCGCGCACCCGGGAACGCGGAGAACATCCACCTCCGCGACGGAAGTTCGCGACGTCCCGAGACGCGCGAGCTCCGCAGCCGAGTTGACGTTGGAGAGCTCATGCGCGGGCAGTTCGATACGAACGGCGGCAAGCTCGTCGGCCGCGTCACGCAACCTGAGCCGTTGCGCACCCAGCAGGCGCTCGAGCACAGGCAACGCGGCTCGCCGATACGCGCCGGGCAACGGCCCGGTTTGCGGCACGGCGGCGAGTGCTGTGCATGAGCTCGCGAGCTCGTTGAGCGACGCCGCAGTCAGTGACGGGCAGTCGACCGGAACGACAACGCAAAGATCCGTTGGCGCCGCGCGCAGGCCGGCGACGACGCCCGCAATCGGCGCGCGTACCTCTGTGCCGTCGTCGACGATCTCGAAGGGCAGCTCGAGCTCATCCGACTGCTTGCCGACGGCGATGCGCGTGTCACATGCTTCGCCGAGCAGCCGCCATGCGCGCGAGGCGAGGGTCTCTCCGTCGAGCTCGGCCAGCGCCTTGGGCGAACCGAAGCGGCTGCTGCGCCCGCCGACCAGCAGGATCCCGGTGAGGTCAGCCAATCAGCTCTGCCAGTGGACGCCCGGACGCACCTTGCGCGCGACCGAGCAGATAACACGCGAGCGGGGCGTTGAGCTTCACGCCGGTTCCGCGCGCCACGTTGCGCGCGAGCTCCAGCAGCTGCTCGATCTCGCTTGGCGACAACTCGAGCGTCGTGCCCGACTGGGACTCGAGCGACGCGCGAAACTCGTCGAGCCACTCGCTCACGCGGCGACCCTCGCACGCTGGGGCTCGACGGTGTACTTCGGATCGCGCGCCGACTGCAACCCCGCCTTGAAGACCGACCAGCGCAGGCAGAGCTCGCCCGCGCAAACCATCGCGCCTCCGAGCGCCGCCGCCTTCCGGCTCTTCCGGCCGCGGAGTGCGAGCAGGGCCGCGCCTGCGCCGGCGAGTGTCTTGGCGCCCTTGGCGAACATGCCGGCCTCGCCGTTGTCGTACACCTCGCCGAGCTTGCCGAGGCGCACGCGCATCGCACGCATCGCGAGCCCCTCCGCGGCGACACCGGCGACCGCCAGGCGGCGCGCCGGCCCCGCGTCGAACGGGCGCAGGACGGCACACGCAGCAGCACCGGCGGACGCGCACGCGCTGGCACCGAAGAGCCACGGCAACTCGCGATGCGCTTCATGCCACACCGGCACGGCAGTGTCCGCAACCAATGCGCCTGTGTACGTTGCGAGTGGCGGGCCTGCGGAAGCGGCGACCACTTCGGCCGCGACCTTGACGGGCTTCAACCAGCCGAGCAGCTCGAGCACCGCGGCCGTATTCGATGCACCGCCGCTGACGAGCAGCACCCATGCGCCGACGTTCATCGGCGACGTCACCTTCACCACACGCATCATGTGGTGGAAGCGCTCGGGGCGCCCGAGATCGGAGATGAGCAGCAGCGGCGATACGACATCGGCCGCCGCGCCGATGTAGAGCGAAGCCTTGGCGAGTTGACGACGACCCGAGATGCGCGCAGCGAGCGACAGGACGGACGACGCACCCGCGAGGCCCCCGGTGAAGAAGTAAGTGGGGATCTCCCACGTCCAAACCGGAGGCTTGATCACCGGGCGCCCGTAATACGAGTCCGACATCACTCGCCTCCAGCAACGGCGGCGGCGACAAGGCCGAAAATCGCAACGCCTGCCAGCGCCACGCTCTTCCACATGGTCCCGAGATCGCGCGTCGTGACAACGGGATCCGGCGGCAGGCCGTATACCTCGGGCTCGTCGAGCAGCAGGAAGAACGCGCCGAACCCACCGACGCCGTCCTCTGGGTCGCGACCGTAGAGCCGGGCCCCCTGCCAACCTTCGGCTTGCGCCTTCGCGAGTCGCTCGTCGGCGCGCGCGCGGAGCTCGTCGAGCGGCCCGAACTGGATCGACTGCGTCGGGCACGCCTTCGCGCATGCCGGTTCGTGACCGCCTTTCAGCCGGTCGTAACAGAGCGTGCACTTGAACACACGGCCGTCCTTCGGTTCTTCCCGCTTGCCGAGCACGCCGAACGGACAGGCGGGAACGCAGTAGCCGCAGCCGTTGCAGATGTCCTCCTGCACGACGACCGTGTCGAACTCGGTGCGGAACAGTGCGCCGGTCGGGCAGACGTCGAGACACGCGGCGTGGGTGCAGTGCTTGCACACGTCGGAGGACATGAGCCACCGGATGCCGCCGCCGTCCTGCTGTTGCTCGATGAACGCAACATGCCGCCATGCGTTCGCGTCGAGCTCCGATGTGTTGTCGTACGAGTTCCCAGTCCACTCGAGCCCGTCCACCGGAATGGTGTTCCATTCCTTGCAAGCGACCTCACACGCTTTGCAGCCGATGCACACCGACGTGTCGGTGAAGAAACCGACGCGTTCCTTCTGCTCTGTGCCGTATGTCGTCACCGGCTACCTGCTTGCGCTCGGAGACTTTCGACGAACTCCGTCAGCTCTCTGCCTCGCGGACGCCGGCCGGGCCTGATCCCGCAGGTCGCAGCTTTCGTCTCCATGATGTGCACGTTCGGGTCGAGCGCACCGTGCATCAGGTCGTTCGCGCTGTCGCCTCGCACGAGGAGCCGCGAGCCCCAGTGGTACGGGAGCCCGACCTGATGCGTGACGCGGCCGCGAACGGTCATCGGCCGCATGCGCTTCGTCACCAGCACGCGCGCTTCGATCGCACTGCGCGACGTGTAGATCGTCGCCCACCCACCGTGCTCGAGCCCTGCCTCCTCGGCAAGCTCCGGCGACACCTCACAGAACATCTCGGGCTGGAGCTCGGCGAGATAACCCACCGATCTCGACATGCCGCCGGCGGTGTGGTGCTCGGTCAGCCGGTACGTCGTGAAGACATACGGGAATACGTCGGCGCCGGGCTCACCGTCAACCGGGTTGTAAGGATCGAAATCCTTCAGCACCTTCTGCTGGCGCGCTGGATTGGCGCGCGTGTCGTACAACGCGTTGTCGAACGGCGATTCGTGCGGCTCGAAGTGCGTCGGCAGCGGTCCGTCCTGCAGTCCTTGCGGGACGAAGAGCCACGAACGTCCGTCGGGCTGCATGATGAACGGATGATCCCCGCGGATTGCGTCTTCTGCGGTTGCATCCTTCGGCGGCTCGTAGTCGGGCGGCTTTTCCGCTTCGAAGTCGGGGACGTCCGGCCCGGTCCACTTCTTGCCGTCCCACCAGACGAGCTTCTTGCGGTCCGACCACGGCTTCCCGCCCGGATCCGCGGACGCGCGGTTGTACAGCGTGCGGCGGTTCGAAGGCCACGCCCACGCCCACTCCGGCGCAACGTAGTCCTGTTCCCAATGGGGCTTCTTTCGCGCCGCCTGGTTGATGCCGTCGGCGTAGACGCCTGAGTAGATCCAGCAGCCGCAGACGGTCGAGCCGTCATCTTTCAGCTCCGTGTAACCCGGGAGGTACTTGCGCGAATCCGCCTCGTAGCCGCTGATCTCGGCGAGCACCGACTCGGCGTCGGGCTCTTGCACCGCCGAGTGCGTCGGGTACTCCCAGCGCAACGCCTTGAGCAGTTCGTCGCGCGGCTCCTTCGAGTCGGCCAGCTTCTGCTTGATGCGTCGTCCGAGATGGAAGTAGAACCAAAGCTCGGAGCGGCAATCGCCCTTCGGCTCCGTTGCTTTCCAGTGCCACTGCAGTAGGCGCTGCGTGTTGGTGAACGAGCCGTCCTTCTCCGTATGTGCGGCGGCCGGCATGAAGAACACCTCGGTGCCGATCTCGGCGGTGTGAAGCTCGCCCGACTCGATTTCGGGGCTGTCGTACCAGAACGACGCGGTCTCGATCTCGACCAGATCGCGTACGACGAGCCAGTCGAGTTTCGCGAGGCCGAGCCGATGCGCTTTCCCGTTCGCGTTCCCGACTGCGGGATTCTCGCCGGCGACGACATAGCCCTTCACTCGGCCTTCGAGCATCTCGCCGAGCGTCCAGTACGCGGAGTTGTCGGAGTCGATTCGCGGCAGCTGCTTGAACAGCCAGTCGTTGTCTGACGTTGCGGCGTCACCGAAGTACGCCTTCATCAGGCTTACCCAGTACGACTTGAAATGTCCCCAGAAGCCGCCCGGCGAGATGTTCGACTTCATGAAGTTCTCGAAGTCGCCGTACGTCTCCGTGTGCGGCATCGGCAGGTAGCCCGGCAGGATGTCGAACAGCGTCGGAATGTCCGTCGATCCCTGAATGGATGCGTGGCCGCGCAGCGCGATGATGCCGCCGCCCGGGCGTCCCATGTTCCCGAGAAGCTGCTGGATGATCGCCGCCGTCCGGATGTACTGCACGCCGACCGTGTGCTGCGTCCACCCGACGGAGTAGACGAATGCGCTCGTGCGCTCGCGACCCGAATTCTGGGTGAGTGCTTCGCAGACGCTTGTGAACTCCTCGACCGTGCACCCGCACGTTTCCGCGACGAACTCGGGCGTGTAACGCGTGTAATGGCGCTTCAGGATCTGGAAGACGCAGCGAGGGTTTTGCAGCGTCGGGTCTTCAGCAGGCGGCTCACCGGACTGCAGCCCGCCGCCGTGCGCGCCGTGCGCCTGCTGGCCGCTCGCGCTGAAGCCCTCTTCGCGGTTGCCCGCGGACGCATGCACCTCCATTCCTTCGTATTGCCACGTCGCCGGGTCGTACTTGCCGTTCTCCGCGTCCCAGCCGGAGAAGAAACCATCGAGCTCTTCGGTGTCCTTGAACCCTTCGTCGATGATCACCGGAGCGTTGGTGTAGTGCTTGACGTACTCGTCGAACCACAGTTCGTTCTCGAGGATGTAGTTGACGATCCCGCCGAGGAACGCGATGTCACTGCCGGCGCGAATCCCAACCCAGTCGGTTGCCATGGCCGATGTACGTGTGAAGCGCGGGTCGATATGGAAGACCTTCGCCCCCTGCCGGCGCGCCTCCATCACCCATTGGAAGCCGACCGGATGGTTCTCGGCCATGTTCGAGCCCATGATCACGATGCAGTCCGAGTTCTGAAGGTCTTGCTGGAAGTCGGTAGCGCCTCCGCGCCCGAACGAGGTGCCCAGACTGGGCACCGTCGAGCTGTGTCATATGCGGGCCTGGTTCTCGACCTGGACGATGCCGAGACCGGTCAACAGCTTTTTCATCAGGTAGTTCTCTTCGTTGTCGAGCGTCGCGCCGCCGAGGTTCGCGATCGCCATCGTGCGGTTCGCAGGTGCGCCGCCGTCGGTCTCTGCCTGCCAGTTCACGGCGCGCGTCTCGATGATCCGGTCGACGATCATGTCCATCGCCGTGTCGAGGTCGAGCTCTTCCCACTTCATTCCGTACGGCGGCCGGTACTTGACCTTGTATTCGCGCAGCGGGCTCTGTACGTAGCCCTTCGCTGCCTGACCCTTCGGGCAGAGCCGGCCGCGTGAGATCGGGCTGGCCGGGTCGCCTTCGATGTGCGTCACTTCGCCGCCCTTGACGTAGACGAGTTGCCCGCAGCCGACGGCGCAGTACGGGCAGATCGATTGGACGACGTGGTCGGCATCGTCGATCCGCGGACGCAACGAGGCTGACAGCGGCGACCGCGCCGCTCGCCCAAGGCCGAGCAGATCTCCTTCGCGGACCTGCCGCACGACAGGCCACGACGAGATGAGATCGCCGAGCGTCACACGCATCGATTCTCCATCCTTCCGATCCGTGAAACAGATCACGCCATGATCTGTTTCTTCGCTCGCCATGCGGGAACGTGGGCCCCATACGAATAGAAAGGGGTTCGTTCTATGAGCAGCATCGAAGAACGCCGAGAGCGAGCTACGGCGGGCGTCGTTTTCGACGACGACGGGTTCGCGCCGCCGCGGGTCGTTCTCTCTCCGATTGCAGCACCGTCGGTTCTCGGTCTCTTCGGATTCGCGGGTGCGACGTTCATCGTCGCGGCGAACCTCGCCGGCTGGTACGGCAACCCGACAACACCCGGCTATCTGTTCCCGTTCGCGATGTTCTTCGGCGGGCTCGCGCAGTTCACCGCAGGGATGTGGGCGTACAAGGCGCGTGACGCCGTTGCTACTGCGATGCACGGGACCTGGGGAGCGTTCTGGCTTGGCTACGGAATCCTGAACCTGCTGGTCGTAACCAAGGCCCTCCCGACCGGGACGACGATGGACCACGCGCTCGGCTTTTGGTTCATCGCACTCTGCGGGATCACGTTCTCCGGCATGCTCGGCGCGCTCGTCGAAGCGAGCATGGGCGTCGTGGGAGTGCTCGGCACGCTCGCGGCCGGATCAGGACTCGCCGCCGTCGGCTTCTTGGACGGCAGCGCGCACATCCAACACTGGGCCGGCTGGGTCTTTGTGGTCTCGGCCTGGCTTGCGTGGTACGTCGCGACGGCGATGATGGTGAATGCGGCCGCAGGCAAGACCATGCTGCCGCTGTTCAAAGGCAACGCCGACGCGAACATTCCGGGCCACCGGCCGACAAAGCTGGTTCAGCTCGCATGGGGCGAGCCGGGAATCAAGCACGGTCAGTGACGCTCAACTCACGGCGCGGCCTCGACGTCCGCGCCGTGAGCCTTACCTCGAAAGAAGCGGGCGATGAGACTCGAACTCACGACCTTCTCCATGGCAAGGAGACGCTCTAGCCAACTGAGCTACGCCCGCGTAGCGCGGCCAGTCTAGCCGAGGCGCGACTGAACGGTCTCGGCGAGAGCCTGCAGGCCCGAAAGCGGGCGGATCATCACCGTGAACTGCTCGACGAGCCCGTCGGCTCCGTGCTCGAGGATGTCGACACCCTGTAGCTCGCGGTCACCGACGTTCGCCTCGAAGAACAGGATCGTGGTGTCACCGTCGTTCCACTCAGCGCGGTAGCGGAAGTTCTCGAAGACCTGCGCGACGACGCCGAGCAGCGCGATCACCGTGTCGCGCCCCTGGTACGGCTTGTACACCGCAGGGCTGCGGAAGATGACGTCGTCGGCGAGTAGCGCGCCGAGCGCCGTGACGTCGCCGGCTTCGATCGCTTCGCGCACGGTCATGCGGCGTCCAACGCTTCGTTGACGAGGCGGTCGGCGAGCTCGTTGTGCGCGCGCAGCACGTGCCGATACTCGACGCTGCCGACTTCGCGCGCAAGGCGCGCAGCTTCGATCGACAGCGCGCGCAAGGCTTCGTTCTTCACCTTGTATTCGCCGCGCATCTGCTTCACGAGCAGCTCCGAGTCGGACACGACATCGATCTCGGTGACGTGCAGGTCGAGCGCCGCGCGCAATCCCGCGATGAGCCCGCTGTACTCGGCGACGTTGTTCGTCGCGATGCCGATCGTCTCGCCGTGCGACGCGAGCACCGTCCCGTCCTCCGCTTCGAGCACATACGCGAACGCCGAGGGTCCGGGATTGCCGCGCGAGCCACCGTCCGTGTAGAGACGCGCCTTCACCGCAGCGCAGACTACGAGATGGACACCGACCTATCTCTGTCCATCGTGATAACGCACGGATCCGTATACGGCCCATGGCACGCTCCTCCCCAGGAGGGTGAGCCGAAGGCGGGGGACGCGGTCAGCTCGACCTGCGCGCCCTGCCGATAGTGATAGGAGCAGACGGTCGAGCTGAAGACGTTGAAACAACTCGGGACTCCTGGTGAGTCCGGTGGTATCACCGTCACCAGGGTCAACGCCCCGGCGTCCGTCAACGTGAGCGTGTAGCGCGGCGTCACGACGGTGCCGGCGAAATTCGCCGTGACGATGGAATCTTGGGTGATCGTCGCGGTACACGGATTGCCTTGCCCCGCGCAGAGATCCCCGCTCCAGCCGGTGAAAGACGGGCCGTCGCTTGGGTGAGCCCACAACGTGACCTGCTGGCCGGGATCGAACGGGCGCGTGCAAGCGTTGGGGCAGTCCAGGTAGTACGGCGCGCTCTGGACGTAGCCGGATGGCGACGGGTTGCGCTCGACGTGCAAGAGCACCGCGCCCGGCCAGGTGTAGAAGGAGTCGCTGTCGCCGTACGGCGAAGAGTCGGCGCTCGCCAGCATCGGCACGCCGAGCACGAGCACAGCCCCAACCGCAACGACTAGACCCCACGTCTTCAAGAGACCCCTCCCTTGTTTGAACGCTACACACCGAATCTAACCGATGCGGCGGCTGGCTCCCGGGACGAGTTACTCGACGTTGTCGATTTGCGCGCGCTGCAGCTTGCCGGAGTAGTCGACGTACACCGACTTCCATTCGGTGAACACGTCGAGCGCGGCCTGGCCCGCTTCGCGGTGGCCGTTGCCGGTCTGCTTCATGCCGCCGAACGGAAGGTGAACCTCGGCGCCGGTCGTGCCGGCGTTGACGTAGGTGATGCCGGTCTGCAGGTCGCGCATCGCGGCGAAGGCCTTGTTGACGTCGCGCGTGAAGATCGACGAGGACAGTCCGTACCGCACGCTGTTCGCGGCGTGTACCGCTTCTTCGAAGGAGCCGACCGGGATCAGCGCGGTGGTCGGGCCGAAGATCTCCTCCTGCGCGATGCGCATCTGCGGATCGACCTCGGCGAACACCGTCGGCCGGTAATAGAAGCCGGGGCCGTCGACCTGCTCGCCGCCGGTGAGCAGCTTCGCGCCTTCCGACTTGCCGATCTCGGTGTACGAGTGGATCTTGTCGACGGCGGCCTTGTTGATCACCGGGCCGATCTCGGTGGAGTCCTCCCACGGCGCGCCGACGATCATGCGCTCGGCGCGCGCGACCAGCTTCTTCTGCAGCTCGTCGTAGACGGCGCGATGCACGATGACGCGCGATGCGGCGGTGCAGCGCTGGCCTGCGGTGCCGAACGCCGACCAGGTGATGCCGTCGACCGCGAGGTCGAGGTCGGCATCGTCCATCACGATGATCGCGTTCTTGCCGCCGAGCTCGAGATGGACGTGCTTCAACTCGTCGGCGGCGTTCTTCGTGACGAGCACGCCTGTCTCGCGCGATCCGGTGAAAGTGATCACGGGGACGTCCGGATGACGCACGAGCGCGTCGCCGGCTTCTTCGCCGTAGCCGTGCACGATCTGAACGACGCCTTCGGGCAAACCCGCTTCGTGGAGGATGTCGACGAAGCGCTGCGCGAGCTTCGGCGTGTCCTCGGCGGGCTTCAGCACGACGGTGTTGCCGCACACGAGCGCCGGGGTGAGCTTCCACGCGGGAATCGCGATCGGAAAGTTCCAGGGTGTGATCGCGCCGACCACGCCCACGGGCATGCGCACGCTCATCATGAACTTGTTGCGCAGCTCCGACGGCGTTGTCTGGCCGAAGAGGCGCCGACCCTCGCCGCCCATGTAGTAGCTCATGTCGATCGCTTCCTGGACGTCGCCGCCGGCCTCCGCTTTCACCTTCCCCATCTCACGGGTCATCAGGTCGGAGAGCTCCGGCTTGTGCTGCTCGAGCAGCTGGGCGAAGCGGAAGAGGATGTTGCCGCGCTCGGGCGCCGGCACGAGGCGCCAGTCTTCCCAGGCGGCCTTCGCGGTCGCGACGGCGCGGTTCACATCGTCCGCGGTCGAGCGCGGAAACGCCTCGATGACCTCGCCCGTCGAGGGGTTGAGCGAATCGAAAGTGGTCGTCGCCATGGCGGCGAGCTTAGCGACGCGCGTAAGACCGGGGTCTGGCACGTGCCTGACCCCGGAATTTGTCACGCCTCTGTGACCGCGACTGGAAATGCCTGCATGCGCTGGACAACGCGATAGCGGTTGCTTATGCGAACCGCGGTTGCGATAAGCGGGCGCGCGTGAACGGAAGGCCTACGAGAGTGTGACTAAGCAGCGGCAGGCGGATCGACGTCCGGGAACGTGCCCTCGGCGCGATGGCGCCGGCGGTCGCGTGTCTGCCGCTTCTCCGCCATCCCGGGCGGCGGCGGACCATGCCGGCGGTCGGCCCCCTCGCGCCGGTCGACGATCACCGTGACGTTCGGGTTGTCCTTGTAGTACTCGACGAGCTTGTCGTAGAGCTCCGCCTCGAGCTCCTTCGGGACGACGCAATAGATCACGCCACCGAGTGTAAGACGCCGCTCGGCTAAGAGCTACAAACGCGCGATGTCGGGGACGACGCGGCCGTCGTCCTCCAGGTGCGCGTTCCACTCGCTGAACGACCCGTCGAGCTCGGCCGGATCGTGGCCGCGCCCCTCGAGCCGCACCGGGTTGTCCGAGTCGAGCGCGATGCGGTACTGGTACCAGGAGATATCCCACGCGACGGTCACGACGACCTCCGCGTTGACACCCGAGAGCACCTTCACCGACACCGTCGGCGTGCCGAGCGACTTGGCGATGCCGCTCACCGTCCGCCGGTACTGCGACGCATTGAAGAGATCTGCCGCTTCGACGAGCGACAGCTCCTGCTCCGACAACCGACGGAGGATCGGCTCCGACGCAACCGTCCCCTCCGACGCGCGCGGCTTCGCGCCGAGCAGTGCGGCAAACCATCCGGGGCCGCGCCCGCGCGCAGCGAACGTCGGCGTCGTCGGCGCGCCTTCGCGCACCCAACCGAACTCGAGCGCCGTCTCCGAGCACAGTGGACAGACGTCGACGTAGTCGTCGACGCCGTGTGGCGCGAACCGCGTCGAACGCTCGCCGAGCAGCAGCGTGCGTTCGCAGATCGCGCAGGACCGTTCGACCATCACCCGAGTGACACGCGTCATGGACACTCGAGAGTACCGGTTTTGCAGCGGTTTAGCGCTTTACGCGGGGACTGCTTCCGGATCTTTCTTCGCCGCGTCGATCAGCTTCTGCGCGATGTGCGCCGGCACTTCCTCGTAACGCAGGAAACCCATGTGGTAATCGCCGCGTCCGCCGGTAAGCGATGTAAGCGCCTGGTTGTACGTCAGCACTTCCGCCATCGGCACCTCCGCGCGGATCGTCGTGACGCCGCCCTTCGGCTCCATACCGAGCAGCCGCCCGCGCCGCGAGTTGAGATCGCCGTTGATCGCACCCACCGCGTCGTCCGGCACCGTCACCTCGACCTCCATGATCGGTTCGAGCAGCACCGGCTGCGCCTTCTCGTACGCGGCGCGGAACGCCATCGAGCCGGCGATCTTGAACGCCATCTCCGACGAATCGACGTTGTGGTACGAGCCGTCGACGAGCCGCACGCGAACGCCCTGCACCGGCGCGCCCGCGAGGTCGCCGTGTTGCATCGCTTCCTGCACGCCCTTGTCGACCGCTGGGCGGAAGCCGTGCGGGATGACGCCGCCGACGATCTTGTCGACGAACTCGTACCCGACGTGGCCGTCGATCGGCTCGAGCTCGACATGGCAGTCGCCGAACTGGCCGCGCCCACCCGTCTGCTTCTTGTACCGCCCTTGCGCGCGCGCCGAGGACTTGATCGTCTCGACGTACGGGACACGCGGCTGGTGCAACTCCATCTCCACGCCGAAGCGGCGCCTCGCACGTTCGACCGTCACCTCGACGTGCATCTGGCTCATCCCGGCGACAAGCTCCTCCCCCGTCTGCGCATCGCGGCGCAAGCGCAGCGTCGGATCCTCTTCGGCGAGGCGGCGCAGCGCCTGCGCGACCTTGTCCTCGTCGCCCTTCGTCTTCGCAGTGACGGCGAAGCTCATCACCGGCTCGGGGAAGCCGATCGCCGGCGGCTCGAGGTCGTGCTCCGCATCGACGAGCACATCGCCGGTCTGCACGTCCTTCAGCTTCGCGACGGCGCCGATGTCGCCGACACCGAAGCCGTCCGCCTTCTCGTGATCCTTGCCCTGCAGCACCATCAGGCTGCCGAGCCGCTCCTTCGAATGGTCGCGGTGGTTGACGAGCGTCGTGTCCGCCTTCACCTCGCCCGCGTACACACGGAACACCGAGATGCGGCCCGCAAACGGATCCGCAACCGTCTTGAAGACGAATGCCGCGACCGACGCATCGGTCTTGATCGGACTGCCTTTCTTCGCCGGGCTCGGCACGCCCTCCACCAATAGATCGAGGAGTGCATGCGTTCCAAGGTTCTTCGTCGCGACGCCGCACGCGACGGGATAGATCTCGTCGCGCGTCACCGCGTTCTTCAACGCAGCGGCGATGTCCTCCGCGGGAATCTCCTCGCCGCCGAGATAGCGCTCCATCAGCGCCTCGTCGGTCTCGACGACCGCGTCGAGCAACTTCGTGCGGTACTCCTCCACCTGCGCCGCGATCTCCGCAGGGATTGCAACCGGGTCACCTTCACGGGCGCCGCCGGGATCCATGTACGCGCAGTTGTGCAGCAGGTCGACGACGCCAGAGAGCTCGTGCTCGGTGCCGATCGGAAGTTGAATGGCGATGCAGCGATCGGACAGTTGTTCCTGCAGCGAGCCGAGCACGCGATAGAAGTCGGCGCGCTCGCGGTCGAGCATGTTCACGAACACGACGCGCGACAACTCGAGCTCTTCTGCGCGACTCCACACGCGCGTGGTGTTCACCTCAACACCCATCACGCCCGACACGACGACGAGCGCGCCTTCGACGACCCTCAGCGTTGCGACGGTGTCGGCTTGAAAGCCGGAGTCGCCCGGCGTGTCGACGATGTTGATCTTGCGGTCCTGCCAGTGCAGCTCGCACACCGATGCCGCGAGCGACATCTTCCGGCGCTGTTCGTCCTCGTCCCAGTCGGCGACGGTCGTGCCCGCATCGATCGAGCCCAACCGGTTCGTCGCGCCCGCCTGGAACAACATCGACTCGACGAGCGAGGTCTTTCCCGTCCCGCGGTGGCCGACGACAGCAACGTTGCGGATCTTCCCGGCCTCAATGGGCATCGACAGGACCTCCTCGGACGTGGGAAACGCTTCCGGGGAATCCTATGCCGGGGCGAGCGCCCCGCCCAGGCGGGACCGTAGCCTGAGCACGGCTTTCGTGTGTAGCTGGGAGACGCGCGACTCGGTCACGCCGAGCACCTCGCCGATCTCCCGCAGCGTCAGCTCCTCGTAGTAGTAGAGCGTGATCACAAGCTTCTCGCGCTCCGGCAGCCGCGCGATCGCCTCGGCGAGCGTCTCGCGGAGCTCCGTCTCGTCGAGCGTGTCGGCCGGCCGCGGGCCGCTCGAGTCCTCGATCGTGTCGAGTAGCGAAACCTGGTCGCCCTCGCCCGACACCGACCACAGTTCGTCGAGCGCGGCGATCGACGAACGCGAGATATCGGTGAGCGATTCTTCGAGCTCCTCTTCGGTGATGCCGATCTTCGCGGCGATCTCTTCGTCATCCGGCGCGCGCCCGAGCTTCGACTCGAGCTCTGCGATCGCGCGCTCGATCTCGCGCGCACGCGCACGTACGGAACGCGGCACCCAGTCGAGCGCGCGCAACTCGTCGATGATCGCGCCCTTGATGCGCATGATCGCGTACGTCTCGAACTTGATATCCCGGTCGGGGTCGTAGCGGTCGATGGCGCTGATCAGCCCGAGCAGCCCGTACGAGACGAGATCGCCTTCGTCGACGTGCGCGGGCAGGCCCGAGCCGAGCCGGCCGGCGACGTACTTCACGAGCGGCGCGTAGGTGAGGATCAAGCGGTCGCGCAGCGCCTTGTCGTTCGTGCGCCGGTACTCATGCCAAAGGGCCTGGGTGTTGTCCTCCCCCGCCACCCTCTGAGAATACGCGCTAGGAGCGGATTTTCCTCACTGCGGCACGAGCAAAGCTCCCCATCCAGGCCGCGAGGGCGAAGGCGGCGACCGCGATCGGCCAGCGGCCGGCGTCCACCGTCCACACCCCGATCGCCGCGAACGCGAGGGTCAAGACCAAGAACAGCGCCGCCAGGCTCACTTCCGCCGCCACTGGATCGTCCCGCCAGCCTCGGCCGTGCGCCGAAACCCGTTCCGCTCGAGGGTCGCGATGGAGCCGGGGTTGCCGGTATCGCAGCGCGCGAGAACCTCGGTGATGCCCGGCTGCGCGAGCGCCCATTCCACAATCGCACCGGCTGCTTCGGTCGCGTATCCGCGGCGGCGAAACTGCGGCAGCACGGCGTAGCCGATCTCCACGCACTCCTTTTGCGGCGGCCCGTGGAAGCCGACGTCGCCGACGACCGTCGCAAGCTCGCGGTCGATCATGACCCACGGACCGTATGGCTCGTTGCGGACCAGCGACTGGAGAACTTCGAGCAGGTCAGGGAGCGGCCAATCGCCGGGAACGCTCGCGCCGAGAATCTCGGCGGCCGTCTCGCGGTCGTGCGGAATTGCAGCGGCTGCGCTCTCGGGAAGCGGCTTCAGCGTCAGTCTCGCGGTCTGTACCTGCACGGGCGCTGATGCTACGTTCAGCGCGTGCTGCGGACACGGGTCGTCGTCGGCGCTGCGTTCGCGGCCCTCCTTATTTCACTCGTACCTTCGTCTCTGCACGCGGCGGGCAGCCCCGGGTTGAGCGCAGGCTCGGAGCAGGCAGTCGTCACGTACATCAACAAGTACTTCCGCGGGCCGATGGGCTTGCCGTCGTTGCAGTACAACCCCACGCTGAAGAGCGTCGCGCAGAACCACGCGAACTATCTCGTCGAAAATCCGAATCAACTCGGCCACGACGAGACGCCGGGCTCCAACGGCTTCACGGGCGCGACGCCGACCGACCGCTGCAGCGCAGTGGGGATCTCGGCTGGCTGCGCTGAAGTCGCATACGCCGGGCTCGACCTCGGCGATTCCGTGCGCGGGTGGCTCGGCGGCCCGATCCACGGGCCGATCCTGCTCGAGGCGTGCTCAATCGGTTTCGGGTATTCGCCGCCGGCCGCGCCGAACATCGGGACGATGGTTGGCGACGCGCGCTACGACACGTGCCAGCCGAAGGGCAGCGCGTCGGTTGCGCCGAACAAGCGCGGCGCCGCGCTGCACGTGTGGCCGGCAAGCGGGACGTCCGGGGTCTGGCCGATCTGGAGCGAGCGCGAGACACCGAACCCGCTTTCCGGCACCGGGTTCAGGAGCGCAAACGTCGGCTTCCCGATCTACGTCATGAACACCGGCGCGACCGACGAGACGGTGAAGGTGACGCTCACCGGCCCGTCCGGCCCGGTGAAGGTCTTCCAGCCGAACAAGTCGTCGACGTCGGGTGTAGCGACGATTGCCGCGGCAACACCGAACGGACCGACAACGACGGCGTTCATGCCGGCTCAACGTCTTGCGTTCGGTGCGAAATACACGCTGACGGTCACGCCCGATACCGGCCCCGCGTTTCACGGGACGTTCACCACTCTTCCGAAGCCGGGCAAGCCCGCGTTCAACGTCACGACGCTCGTCAAGAAGGTGGGAAGCCGCTGGAGCATCCAGGGCATCGTGACCTTGACGATCCCGTTCCGACCGGACCCTGACTACAACGGCGTCAACGGGCTCGTCTCGAGCAGCATCAAGATCACGGTCGTCCCGGTGCTCGGGCGCACACATCCCCTCTATCTCAACCCGAAGTACGCGCCGGCACCGGGGCCGTTCGCGGCGCTCGACCCGGCGCGCACTCAAACCGTCACGGCCAAGTTCAACGTGCTTCTGCCGCCGCTCGTCGTGCCGGCGACCGTCTGGGTGAGCGCGCACGTCCCCACTTGGGACGGCCATCCGGACGAGCATTACAACGCCGAGAACCTGACGAAGACGTACGGCGCGAAGTAGCAGGGGCGGAGGGACTCGAACCCCCGACTTTCGGTTTTGGAGACCGACGCTCTACCAACTGAGCTACGCCCCTCGGCGCGTCCAGTCTACCCCGGCTCAGCGAGCACCCTTACGACGCAGAGCGCCGCGACAGCGGTGACCGCGAGGTCGTTGCCGAGGCACCATTGGCACACCGCGCCGATCGGACCGAGCTGCGCCCAGAGTAAGTAGGCGCTGAAGGCAAGCGCTGCGAGAGCGATCACACCGCCCGCCATGGCGACGGACGCACCGCGGAATGCCGCACTTGCGAGCACCAGTGTCCAGCCTGCAAGTCCGAGCACCGCGACCGGCACCCCGCCAAGCATCGCGTACGACGAACGTTGCACCTTCTCGCACCCGCCGCTCACGCAGATCGGTGCGGCGTGCGCGTAGTGCGCGTACGAGAGGTACGAAGCGATACCGATCCCAATGATCGCGATCGCCGCAATCGCTGCGCGAAGCTTCACGGCAACGCAGCAGCAAGCTCGCGGCAGAAGGTCCCTGAATCGAGGCCGGTCACGTTGAGCGGCCGACTTCCGGACGACGTCACGAGCACGAAGCTCGGGGTGCCGTGGATGCCTGCACGCTGCGCTTCGTCGAGAGACTCCCGCATCGCGGACGTCGTGCCCGACGCGTTGACGTTCTCGAGCATTCGGCTCGCGTCGATGCCCGACGCCACCGCCGAGTCCTTCAGCAGGCTCGCGGTGATCCAGCCGGAGTTCTCCGAGCCCTGTCGCTGGTACAGCTGGTCGACGAGGTTCCAGAGACGGTTCTGCTCCCCGGCCGCGTATGCGGCTCGCAAACCATCGACCGAGTTGTCGCCCACGATCGGAATACCGCGCCATGCGAGCTTCACGCGTCCCGTCTTGACGAAGTCGGTGACAACGGCGGGCAGCGCGTCGAGTGACCAGACGCGGCAGTAGGGACACTGCGGATCTTCGAAGACGACCAGCGTCGCCGGAGCGTTCGTCTTGCCGAGCACGTCGCCGTGCTGCGGAATGTTCGCGAGGTACGACGCGACCACGGGTGCCGCCGCCGGCTTGCTCGACGATCCGAGCGAGACGGCGAGCGCCACCGCGACGACCGTGGCGAGCGCGAAGCCACCGAGTACGAGCAAACGCTGGTTGCGCGTCACGCCAAGAGGATCGACGCCGCCGCGCGAACCGGCGTCCGTGGTTCTCCGCTTGACGCATCCGAATAAAGACGAAGGGCCCGGTTTCCCGGGCCCTTCGCGATCAGGCGTGAGTTCCGCTTAGCAGCCGGTCGCCGGCTCGCGGAAGCCCGGGAACGGATTCAGGTCGCCCATGAGCGTGTAGCGCCCGATGTTCGCGGACGGGCTCTGCGTCGGCTCCGACACGTTGTTCGGAGACGTGCGCATGAACCACGGCAGGTAGACCTCGTCCTCCGGGTGGTAGTACCCGTCGGCGCTCGTCGACCCATCCGGATTCGGGCCTTGCTCGAACGTGTTCGTCCCCATCGCGAAGCCGATGGCCACAACTGGGTCACCGGTCTCGAGGATGTTCGTGCACCCGTACTGCGGCGCAGTCGGAGTCAACCACGGCTCGACCAGGTTGTTGACGAACGGATCGTCCGCCCACTCCGAGATCTCGTGCGACAGCGCGTGGATGTCCTGCAGCGCCCAGTCGGTGCCGCCGTCCGCGCGGCTGTAGAAGCCCGGCTGCACGTACGAGGCCCAGGCGAACGTCGGGATGACGCCGTTGCCCTGGGTCTTGCCGTTGCCGGCGCGGTATCCCGGCGCCTTCGTACCGTGGTAGCCGATGACACAGCAGTTGCTCGGATCGTTTCCGTCGTACAGGAGCACCTGATTCGTCAGGTAGATCGGCAGATGCGTGACGTCCGCCTGGTTCTCCAGGTTTCCGATCTGCGAGGACCACCAGCCGATGTCGATGTCCGCGCCGATGACGCCACGACCGCTCACGATGAGCGTGCCCTGGTTCTTCGGCACGTTGATGGTCACCGGTGACTCGACGTTCGGATGCAGGATCACGTGATACGGGCTGCCGCCCGTCTGGTTGAACTGCGCGCGCATCGTCGCGTCTTCGAGCTGCAACGAGTTGCCCGCGTCACCCTGCGACAGAACGCCGCCGGGACCGCGGATCTCTGCAGGCGTGTTCGGGAACGCACCTGCGGCGGTCGCGGCCGGCGTCGAGCCGTAGTCGTTCGTCGCGAACAGAGGCGATGCCAGCGTGGCCGGCAGCACCGCGGTCCCGTCGAACGTCATGCCGGCGACGTTCACGATCAGCGGTGTGATGTCCGCCTGGATCGTGGTCGAGCACGCGGAGCCCGAGCAGTTGTTCGGGTCGGCGCCGACCATGTTGTAGCTGTACGTGACCCCGTTGTCGGGATCCGTGGTCGTTCCATTCCAATGCGCGACCGTGCGGCTTGTGGGCGTCGGCTTCGCCCCGCCCGTCACCGCGTCTTCGGCCTTGAGCTGCGAATCGTCGAGATGGATGGGCGTGACGGTTGGCGTACCCGTGACTCCGGTTCCGCCGCCACCGGCCGAGGCGCCGGTCACCACGAAAAGCCCAACGAGCGCTAAGGACAGAACCACCAGTCCCGTGAGCATGCGAGAACGGTGCAACTAACTCCCCCCTTCTGACTGAGTGCCGCAGCCAGCGGCGCGACTATAGCGCCTCGTATATCTGGGTGCGGAGGGTTGGTGTGAGAGAACCCTCTGGTTAGGCTGCGTGACGGATGGCCGTCCTGGAAAGCCGCATGGAGCGCCTCGCCGGCCTGGTCGAGGAGCTGCGCAGCCGCACTGCCCAGGTCGCGGCGGGCGGCGGCGAGAAGGCAGTCGAGCGCCACCGGTCGCGCGGCAAGTTGCTCGCGCGCGAACGCATCGACCGGCTGTGCGACCCCGGCACCGTGTTTCTCGAATTGAATGCGCTCGCAGCGTGGGAGATGTACGACGGGCAGGCGCCGAGCGCCGGCGTCGTCACCGGTATCGGCGTCGTCGAAGGTCGCGAGTGCGTGATCGTCGCGAACGACGCGACGGTGAAGGGCGGCTCGTACTTCCCGCTGACGGTGAAGAAGCATCTGCGCGCACAGGAAGTCGCCGAACAGAACTGCCTCCCGTGTATCTACCTCGTCGACTCCGGCGGCGCGTTCCTGCCGTTGCAAGCGGAAGTGTTTCCCGACCGCGACCACTTCGGCCGCATCTTCTTCAACCAGGCGCGCATGTCGGCGAAGGGCATTCCGCAGATCGCCGTGGTGATGGGCTCGTGCACCGCGGGCGGCGCGTATGTGCCGGCGATGAGCGACGAGACCGTGATCGTGCGCGGCACAGGCACGATCTTCATCGGCGGTCCGCCGCTCGTGAAAGCAGCGACCGGGCAGGACGTCACCGCGGAAGAGCTCGGCGGCGCCGACGTACACGCGCGTCAGTCCGGTGTCGCTGACCATTACGCGACGTCGGACGAGCATGCCCTCGCGATCGCGCGGCGCATCGTCGCGGACGCTCACTTCGCGCGTCCCGCGTTGCCGTGGCAGGTCGCGTCACCCGAGCCGCCGGCGGTCGACCCGTCGGATCTCTACAGCGTCATCCCTGACGACCACCGCACGCAGATGGATGCGCGCGACGTGATCGCGCGTGTGGTCGACGGCTCGCGCTTCGACGAGTTCAAGCAGCTGTATGGCGAAACGCTCGTGTGCGGTTGGGCGCGCATCGAGGGATATCCCGTCGCGATCCTCGCCAACAACGGCGTGCTGTTCGCCGAGAGCGCGCAGAAGGGCGCACACTTCATCGAGCTTGCGTGCAAGCGGCGCGTGCCGCTCGTCTTCCTGCAGAACATCACCGGCTTCATGGTCGGCAAGGAGTACGAGGCCGGCGGCATCGCGCGCGACGGCGCGAAGCTCGTCACCGCCGTCGCATGCGCCGACGTGCCGAAGTTCACGGTCGTGATCGGCGGCTCGTTCGGCGCCGGCAACTACGGCATGTGCGGGCGCGCCTACTCCCCGCGCCAACTGTGGATGTGGCCGAACGCGCGCATCTCGGTGATGGGCGGCGAGCAGGCGGCGACCGTGCTGACGATGGTCGGCGACGCCGACCCCGACGAGATTCGCGCGAAGTATGAGGCGGAAGGCAACCCGTACTACTCGACGGCGCGGCTTTGGGACGACGGGATCATCGACCCGCTCGACACGCGCCGCGTTCTGGCTCTCGGCATCGCAGCGTCGCTGAACGCGCCGATCCCCGAGACCACCTTCGGCATCTTCCGGATGTAGCCCGCTTTCGTGCCAGGCACTCTTGGTGCCTGGCACCTTTAGGGTTGGCTCCGTGGTTGCGCGCTTCGTGCTCTGGAGCCTCGCCGACACCGGGGTGTCGGTCGCCGAGCTGCGCCCCGAGCTGCCGCAGAACGACAACGAGACGTGGTTCGCCGACGAGCACACCGAGCGGCTCGGCTCGTTCGCCGTCTTCGCCGACACGGACGCCGCCTCCGAGCCGCTGCCCGAAAGGCTACTCGAGCTGATCGGCAAGGACCCAGACCTCGTCGAGCTCTTCGACGTCGCATGACGGCGCTGCGCATCGAGCGCGACGGCGCGCTCCTCCGCATCGCGATGACACGACCCGAGCGCCGCAATGCGTTCGACGCGTCGCTGATCGCCGAGTTAACGGACGCATTCAAAGATGTAGGCGATGCGCGCGCGGTGCTCCTCTCCGGCGACGGGCCGTCGTTCTCCGCCGGCGCCGACGTCGAATGGATGCGCTCGTCCGTCGACCTGACCCACGACGAGAACGTCGCCGACGCACTGCGCCTGCGCGCGATGCTCGACGCAATCGACAGCTGCCTTGCGCCGGTCGTCGCGCGCGTGCAGGGTCACGCCCTTGGTGGCGGCTGCGGCCTCGTCGCGTGTTCCGACATCGCCATCGCATCGCCCGACGCGCAGTTTGCGTTCAGCGAAGTGAAACTTGGCATCGTGCCCGCGGTGATCTCGCCGTTCGCGCTCGCGAAAATCGGCTCGAGCGCGGCGCGTCGCTACTTCGTCACCGGCGAGCGCTTCGGTGCCGACATCGCCCTGCGCATCGGGTTGGTGCACGAGATCGCCGACGATCTCGACGCCGCCGTCGACCACGTCGTCGGCGAGCTGCTCAGTGCCGGTCCGAACGCGGCGCGCGCCGCGAAGGAGCTCGCACGCGCACCACTCTCCCCCGAAGAGACCGCACAGCGCATCGCTGCACACCGCACGAGCGACGAAGGCCAGGACGGGCTGCGCGCCTTCCTCGAGAAGCGCTCACCGAGCTGGCGCGACTGAGTGGCCGCACAAACCTGCATTCGAGAGGGCGGCTGCTCTGCGGAAGTGGCATTGCCGTCAATCTGCCCTTCCATTGGGTGTGAGCACCCGTAACAATTCCGCCCTATGTCGCGTAGAGTCATGACGGTCGCCGAGCTCGCCACGCGTGCGGATCTCGACGTGGACGAGACGCTGATCCTTTTGTGGGACGTCGGACTCGAGCGATACACCCAGCCCGGCGACAAGTTGAAGCGACGCGACTTGGCCACCGCTGAATCCGTCATTGGGCTGCCAAAGAAGCGCGACCTCCTAGATCCCACTCACTGGGCGGACAAGTTGCGACTCGAGATGCCTGCCCTCCACGACCTTCTGACGGAACTGGGCACACCGATGAATCCGCGGGCAAAGACCCTTCCGCGAGGAGCAGTCGCGAAGCTTTCGCGTCATGCAGCGCGGCAACCGCCTGCGCCACCGGTCGTGGCTCCCGCTGCGAGTTCGAAAGCCGCTCCGGCCGCGGTCGAGGTCGCTCTGGGCGAATGGCGAATCGTCGGTCAACCGCGAGCGTTGCGTCTGCTAACAGAAACCGAGGTCGAGGCCATCCACTGGGAACTCGTCGCCGACTTTTCTCGGGATGCGGATCCAATCGACCCACCGGGTGTACGAAATCCGGACCTCCTGGCCTCTGCAGTTTTCCGACAGCACACGGCGATGGGCAGGGAGGCGAAGTATCCAACCGTCGAGATGGCCGCCTCCGCGCTCTTTCACGCCTTGGTGCACGATCATCCGTTTCACAATGGAAACAAGCGAACCGGCCTTGTGTCTATGTTGGTCTTTCTCGACGAGAACGGTTTCATGATCCACGACTCGTGCGACGAAGACGAGCT
>DASUKC010000140.1:0-4550 GCA_036278975.1 Gaiellaceae bacterium | reverse complement strand
TCAGGCGGCCCATCGCCTTGCGGACGTGTACTCGCACCGTTTCCGGCGAGATTGTGAGTTGCTCGCCGATGTCGTCGTAGTCCCGGCCCTCGGCGAGCAGGCGCAGCACGTCGCGTTCTCGCTCGGTCAGTTCGACGAGCTTGCGGGTCGCGCGGCCGGTCGCCAGCGACCCCGCGAGCACCGGGTCGACGTAGACGCCACCCTCGTGCACCACGCGCACGGCGCGTACGAGCTCAGCGAGCGACGATTCCTTGAAGAGGAAGCCGCGCGCGCCGGCGTCGACCGCTTCGGCCAGCAGCGCTTGGTCGCCCCCGCCCGTATAGAGAAGGACGGCGGTCGGGAGCGAGCGCTCGCCGAGCGTCCGCGTCAGCTCGATTCCGGTGAGCCGCGGCATGTTGAGGTCGACGACCGCCACGTCAGGGGCGGTCGACTCGATCTCGCGCAGCGCGGCGGCTCCGTCCGTGGCCTGGCCCACGACCTCGATGTCGTTCGCGGCGAAGTAGTCGCAGACGGCTTTCAGCACCGCCGGATGGTCGTCGGCGACAAGGCAGCGGATCGGCGCGGGCTCGGTCATCCCTAATAGGTATCGAGAACCGCGCTGCGACGCGACTCGCGCTCGAGCACCCGGAACAGCACGTAGGCGGCGAGCGCGTAGGCGGCCGCGACGCCGACCTCCGTCCAGACCAGGCCGGAGACCTGCGAGAGCGGCGCGCCGGCAGCGACTTCACGCGCTGCGGCGATGCCGTGCGTGAGCGGCAGGCAGCGGCCGATCGCGCCCATCCAGCCGGGGAGCACGTTGAGCGGGATGTTCACGCCGCAGAAGAGCAGCATCAGGAAGTACGCGAGGTTGGCGACGAAGAAGAAGTCTTTCGCGCGGAGCCCGATCGAGCCAAGCAGCATCCCGAAGCACGTGCACGACACGGTCGTCACCACGACGATCACGGCGAGCGACGGAATCGACCCGAGGCCGGGACGGAACCCGAGCAGCAATGCGCCGATGACGAACGTGAACGCCGAGACGAAGAGGCCGTTCGCGAGCACCGGCACGCCACGGCCGAGGAACACAGCGGCGCGATTCGCCGGCGATGCGAGCAGCGGGCCGAGCGTCCCGTACCAGCGCTCGTTCGCGACCGCCATCGTCATTCCGTACACCGACGACATCGCGCACACCTGCACGCTGTTGCCGACGATGTAGAAGTCGCGCGACTCGGCGTGCGCGTACTGCCCGAGCTTCGTGAAGAAGATCAGCTGGAACAGCGGGCTGCCGAGCATCGTCGGGATGTACATCGCCGGGCGAATCCAGTTGAACAGCCCGCGGTACGCAATCACCCCGCCAACGAAAAAGATGCTCAGCCAGCGCTTCATGTCAGCGACAGCGTCGCGCGGGCGCGCGCTCGCGTCTCGAAGATCCCGAACGTGAACACGGAGAGAACGAGCGATGCGATGCCGAGCGCGACGACCATGCCGAGCGGCCCCCACACTTCGCCGCCGAGTGCGGCGTGACGGATCGCGAGGATTCCCCAGTACGGCGGCAGGCACCACGAGATGGGGCGCGACCAGCCGGGCAGCAGTGAGGTCGAGAAGATCAAGCCCGACGCGACCCAGACCGGGTACTCGAGCAGGTTCGACATCGCATTCGCGTAGCGGTAGAGGATGAAGCTCGACGCGAGGAGCAACCCCATCAGCCCGAGCGAGATCACGGTGGCGGGCAGGGCAAGCACGAACAGCCATGGGTGGACGAGGTGGAGCGGCACGCCGAAGAACACGCGTCCCCACACGAGCGTTGCGGCGAGCGCGTACATCCCGGTGAACGCGTTTGCGAGCGTGAACGGGAAGTAGACGAGCGCCATCGACGGCGGCGCGCCGACGCCGAGCTCGAGCGTCCCCTGCCAGCGCTGCCACTGGATGATCCCGCCGCAGCCGAACAGCGTGGTCGACCAGACGCCCATCATCCCCGCACCAAGCGCTGCATAGAGAAGTGTTCCCGACCGTCCGCCCGACTTGAACATGTAGAAGGCGACCGTCGCGAAGATGACCGGCTGCACCACGGACGTGAGCAGGAAGAAGCTCGACGTTCCAACCATCTTCAGGTTCATTACGAACCCGGACCACACGACCCGCGCGGCGCTCATACGCGCTCCAGCGTGGCGAGCCTGCGGCTCTGCCACTCGAAGTACCGCACCAACGCGAAGCCGATCACCGTGTAGACAATGCCTATCGCGAGCTCCCTACCGAGGAGCCCGCGCACTGCGTGTAGCGACGCGCCCGCCGCCACGTCGCGCGCCGCCTCGATCGAATGCGTGAGCGGCAGGCCGCGCGCGATCGTCGCCATCCAGCCGGGCAGCGACGAGATCGCGACGTTCGCGCCGCTGAAGATCAGGAGCAGGCCGATGAACACGTTCGAGAGCACGGCTGTCTCGCGAACGCGCAAGCCGATACCGGCCGTGATCAAGCCAAGGCCGGTGCACGAGAACGCCGCGATCAGCAGCACCGGAAGCAAACGTGCCCATTCGGAACCGTCGAGTCGCACGCCGAGTATCAAGCCGCCGACGAAGAGCGAGAACGCCGCGACGAAGAGGCCGTTCGCGATCACCGGCAGCGCGCGGCCGAGGAAGATCGGCATGCGGCGCGCGGGGGAGATGAGGATCGGCCCGAGCGTCTGCCAGAAGCGCTCCTCCGAGATCGTCTGGGTCATCGCGAAGAGGCACGGCACCGACGCGTACTGGATCGCGTTGCCGATGACGTAGAACTCGTCGGAGCGCACGCCCGCGGCGCGGCCGATGTACGCGAAGAGCAGGATCTGGAAGATCGGCGTGAGGACAAGCGTCGGGATGAAGATCCAGAGGCTGAGGAAGCCGAACAACGCGCGGTAGCTGATGTAGCCGCCGACGAAGAACACGCGCAGCGACTGCTTCATGTCAGTGAGAGCGTCGCGCGGCGGCGCGCCGAGTCGAGAACGGTTCCGAGCACGCCCATCCCGATCGCGACGTACACGACCGCGAGGCCGAGGCACATCGCAACGTCGCCGTACCCGTTGCCGCCGAACGCGCCGGCGTGAATGGCGCGCATGCCCCAGGTCGGGCCGAGCACCCATGAGATCGGCTTCACCCAATGTGGCAGCAACGAGATCGGCACGAGGAAGCCGCACACAAGCCAGATCGGATACTCGGTGACGGCGCCGATCGCCCAAGCACGCCGCGAGCGCACGAACGCGACGCCCATCAGGAAGCCGAGCGCGCCGATTGTCACGACGATGCCGACGATTCCGAGCGCGAACGGCAGCGGATGCGCGATCGGAACATGGATGCCAAACGCGAAGCGCGCCCACAGCAGCGTCGCGACGATGCAGTAGAGACCAATCGTCGACGTCGCAAGGCTGATCGGCAGCAGCACGAGCGCGAGGCTCGTCGGCGACGCGACGAGCAACTCGAGCGTGCCTAGCCTGCGCTCACGCTGCAATGCCGACGACGCGGACACGCTGGTCGCCGTCCACACGCCCATCACCGCAGCGCCGAGCGCAACAGTGCTGAGCTCGCTCCGGTGCCCGGTGCGGAACATGAAGAACGCGACCGTCGCGAAGAAGATCGGCCAGAGGATGGCGAGGAAGCCGTCGAACGCCGACTGCGAGAGCATCTTGAAGTGCAGCAGCCAGCTGAACGCGAGCAGCCGCAGCGTGCGCATCACGCGTCCGCGGTGACGAGCGCGACGTATGCGTCTTCGAGCGTCGGCTCGCGTGATGTCACGCGTCCGACCTGCGCATCGCCGAGCTCACCGAGCAGCATGTGCGTGAGCTCGCGCTCGCCGGTCGATTGCACGACGACGACCTGCTTTTGGTCGCGGTCTTCGACGACGACTGCAGTGACAGTCTCGATCGCACGCAGCCGTTCGATCGCGCCGTCGCCGACACCGAACACTTCGATCTCGGTGACCGTGCCCTGGCCGACACCGCGCTTCAGCTCTTCGGGCGTTCCTTCGCCGACGATGCTGCCCTGCGCGATTACCGCGATGCGATCACAGAGTGCATCGGCTTCGAACATGTAGTGCGTCGTCAGGAGAACGGTCTTTCCGGCAGCGACAAGATCCCCGATCGTCTGGCGCAGCTCGCGCGCACCGACGGGGTCGACGCCGATCGTCGGCTCGTCGAGGAAGACGACTTCGGGGTCGTGAAGGATCCCGCGCGCAATGTGCAGCCGTTGCCGCATGCCGCGCGAATAGCCCTCGACGCGCTCTTGGTCGCGGCCCGAAAGACCGACGAGCTCGAAAACCTCGTCGATGCGCATCCGCTGCGCCTTGCCGCTGACGCCGTACAGCTCGGCGAAGTAGCGGAGGTTGTCGCGCGCCGAGAGGCGCTCGTACAGGCCGCGGTCTCCGCCGAACACGTAGCCGATGCGCTTGCGCACTTCCTTCGCGTCCTTCACGACGTCGAGGCCGAGCACGTGTGCGCTGCCGGATGTGGGCAGCAGCAGCGTGATCAGCATCTTGATCGTGGTCGTCTTGCCGGCGCCGTTCGGTCCGAGCAGGCCGAACAGCTCGCCACGCTCGACGTGGAA
>DASUKC010000139.1:0-2582 GCA_036278975.1 Gaiellaceae bacterium | reverse complement strand
GAGCACAACGACGTCGAGAGCTACGTCGCGATCCACCAAGGCGTCGTCTTCGGCGCGCTGACCCTGCTCACCGGCTCGATCTGGGCGAAGGCGTCGTGGGGCGTGTGGTGGACGTGGTCCGAGAACCAGCTCGTGCTCTTTCTCGTCCTCTTCCTCTTCTATTGCGCGTACTTCATGCTGCGCTACTCCGTGGAACCGGGGCGGCAGCGCATGAACATGTCGGCCGTGTACGCGCTGTTCGGCGTCGTGCTGATCCCGGTGTCGTTTTTCGCCATTCGTCTGTCGCAGAAGTTCATCCATCCCGTCGTCTTCACGCTCAAAGGGCCGCAGATGACGCACACGCAGTTCCTCACGTTCTGCGTGTCGCTCGCGGCGATGCTCGCGCTCTTCGCCACGCTGTACGCAGTGGAGCTCGCGGGGAAGCGCATCGACTCGCAGTTGCGTGAGCTGCGCGAGCTGGTCGCAGGATGACGCCGCAGGGCCCGCCTTCCGAGTGGCAGTACGTCGCCGCCGCGTACCTCGTCGTGTTCGTGGCGGTGCTCGCGTGGGTTGCGATCATCGGCGCGAAGCTGCAGCGCATCCAGCGCCAGCTCGGCGAGCTCGTGCGCAAGGCAGCCGATCGTGGTTGAGGCGTTCTTCTGGCCGGCGCTCGTCGCGTACGGCGAAGCGGCTCTTGCATATTCGACGGTTCGCACATCCCACATCGCGACCTGGGGTGTGAGGACAGGCTGGGTCGCGCAGACGGCGCTGCTCTCGGTGCAGGCCGTGCGCGCGGACGGGTTCCCGTGGTCGAGCTGGAGCGGCTCGCTCAACCTCTTCGTCTGGCTCGTCGTCGGGGCATATCTGATCTGGGGCTGCCGCCCGAGCTTCCGGCTACTCGGGCTCGCGGTCATGCCGCTCGCGGTCGTCCTGTTCGCGATCGCGCGCATCGGCGGCGGCACGCGCGCGAGCGGCCATTCCGACTACTCGAACCTCTTCCTCGTGCTGCACGTCGGTTTCGTGCTGGCGGCGTTCGCCGGCTTCACGCTCGCGGCTGCGCTCGCGGCGCTCTACCTGTGGGAGGACGGCCGTCTCAAGCGGCGGGCTGCCGACATCCTGCGGCTGCGGCTGCCACCGTTGCAGGCGCTCGAACGGCTGACGCGGCGCACGATCGAGGTGTCGCTGCCGCTGCTCACGCTCGGACTGATCGCCGGCATCGTGCGGCTGCGCCAGGACGGCAAGTCGCTCGACGCGCTCGAGATCTTCACGCTCGTGACGTGGCTCGCGTACGGCGGCATCTTCGTCGCGCGGCCGTCGGGTCGCCGCGCCGCGTATCTCGCGCTCGGCGGCTTCACACTCGTCATCGTTGCGCGGCTCGCGCTCGCGGGGACGCACTTCGCATGAGCGCGCTCACGCTCGTCGGCCTCTCGCATCACGTCGCGCCGGTGGAGCTGCGCGAGCGCGTCACGCTCGACACTCCCGCTGCCGCCGATCTCGCACGCTCGCTCGGCAATGCCGTCTGCCTCTCGACGTGCAATCGCACGGAGCTCTACTTGATGGGCGAGTCGGAGGAACAAGCGGTTGCGTCGCTCGAGTCGCTCGCCGGCGAGCCACTCGACTCGGTTGTGTACCGCCTGCACGACGACGCGGCGGCGCTGCATCTCTTCCGCGTCGCGGCGGGCCTCGACTCGCTCGTGCCCGGAGAGGGGGAGATCCTCGGCCAGCTGCGCGACGCGTACGAGTCGGTCGAGACGGGCTCGCTGCTCGACCGCCTCTTCCGCCAGGCGCTGCAGGTCGGCAAGCGCGTGCGTACGGAGACTGCGATCGGCGAGAGCCCCGCGTCCGTGTCGTCGGCCGCCGCCGCGCTCGCCGCCCAGGTGTTCGGCGACCTCACAGGGCGCCGCGTGCTCGTCGTCGGCGCGGGCCGCATCGGTGAGCTCGCCGCCGCCAACCTCGTCTCGCGCGGCGCGGAGATCGCGTTCATCGCGAACCGGACCGGTGAGAACGCTGCCGAGCTCGTGCGTCGCTTCGGCGGTGAGCCGCTCGCGCTCGAGCAGATCGGAGACGCGCTCGCCGACGTCGACGTCGTGATCTCGTCGACGAGCGCTCCCGGCATCGTCGTGCGCGCCGAGGACGTGCCGGCCCGCCGGCGTAAGCCGCTGTTCTTCATCGACATCGCCGTGCCGCGCGATCTCGATCCCGCGCTCAACGACCTCGACGGCTGTTACCTCTACGACATCGACGACTTGGAAGCCGTTGTCGCCGAAACGCTGTCTGGTCGTCGTGCAGAGGCTGTGAGGGCCGAAGAGCTCGTCGCCGAAGAGGCCGACCGCTTTGCTGCGTGGCGCGCGTCGCTCGATGTCGTGCCGGCCATTGCTTCGTTGCGCGAGTACGCGGAGCAGATCCGGCGCAACGAGCTCGCGCGCATCGACGGCCGGTTGTCGGAGCACGAGCGCCGCACGGTCGACTCGGTGACGCAGCAGATCATGAACAAGCTGCTGCACGTGCCGACCGTGCGCATGAAGGAAGCGGCGGCAGGAGCGAACGGCACCTCGTATGCCGACGCCCTGCGGCACCTCTTCGGACTCGACGACCCCTCCTAA
>DASUKC010000138.1:0-30173 GCA_036278975.1 Gaiellaceae bacterium | reverse complement strand
TCAGCGGCTACTTCAGAGGCGTTCTCGAGGCCTTCCGGCTTTCGCTGCGGAGCGCACGCGCGAACACGAACGTCCCGTTCGACATCCTCGTCGTCGACAACAACAGCTGCCGCGCGGTAGATCGCTTTATTCGCGACGAGCAGGCGAAGGGGAACATCCAGTACCACCTGCGTTCTGATCGGAACCTCGGATCGGTGAACGCCGCCGTCCAAGGGCTCCGCGCTGCTCCGGGCGACGCCGTCGTGTACGCCGATTGCGACGTGTTGTTCCGCGAGGGCTGGCTCGAGCAGCTGCTCTCCGTCAAGGAGGCTTTTCCAGAGGCTGGGATCGTGTGCGGCGTGCCCGTTCGTTATGCGACAGAAGCCCAGCTCGCGCTTGCTCGTTCGGTATTCGGCGCAGATCCCGGAACACGCATCGAACAGGGCACATTCGTCTCGGATGCAGTTCTGAGCGAGTGGGCGCAGTCCATCGGACTGACGCTCGAGAAGTACAAGAGCAGCCAGAACGTTCCTGACTTCGATCTGCGGCTGTCGCGAGGCGCCAACATCGCCTATGCCGGCGGCGGGCACTTCGCCTACCTGACGACGTCCGACGTGATCAGCCGGAGCACGCACCCGCGAACGGACAAGCTCGTCCCCGGGAAGTGCCCGGGCTTCGACGCTCAGATCACCGACTTGGGCCTGCCGTCGATCTCGACGCCCGAACCCGTTTTCTTCCATCTCGGCAACTGCCTGGCAGAAGAATGGGTGCAACGCGAATACGTACGACTCATGGGACGGCGTCCACCGCGCGCGGCGTGCGATCCCGCGGAACGTAAGTCCAAGTTGTCTGCCTCCCGGCGCATTCCGCGATCGATCCGCGCGCTCTTCAACACCGCAGACTAAGATACGAAAACCCCCGCAATGCAGGGGTTTTCTCAAGGCCCATACGGGATTCGAACCCGTGCCGCCGCCGTGAGAGGGCGGTGTCCTAGGCCACTAGACGAATGGGCCAGCGACGGCGGAGTGTAGCCCACCCCTGGCTCGGGAACGCGTCGCGTGACGACGACGGAGGCCCGATGAGTCAGACAACTGCTCAGCTGCCGAACGGGTCGTGCAGCGTCTTGTCGGGTACCGGCGCCAGCGGAAACGGGAGTGAGTCCTCTCCGTTCAGCACAGCCCGCACCGTGCCGGTCCGCGCGCCGGCGTATGTGTGCTGGAAGATGCCGTACGTGTCCGTCGCCAGGGTCCCAACGGTGCGCCAGGCGCCGCTCGTCCGCTGCTCGACGGTGACCGTCCCGGCCTTCCCACCTGGAGTCCGACCCCAGACCTTGAAGCCTTTACTCGTTCGGAAGGCGACCACAGGGAACCGGAAGCCCTCGAGATACGGTTTCGGCGTGCCGTCGTTGAAATAGAGGCCGGACTGGTACGAGCTCGAAGACAACGGGAAATCATTCAGCGAGAACCACGCGACAACGCTGACTCCGTTCCGCCACATCTGATACATCGCCTGCGGCACCCAGCTCTCGAGCAACTTCAACGGCACGCCCTTCGGGTCCGGCGGCGACGAATCCCAACTGAACTCGGTCACCCAGAACTGCGGTGGCTTCCGCGAGACGATGTGCCGCGCCTTCGCAGCAGCATCGAGAAGCGTCTTCATCTCACTCAGATTGCCCAGCGAGACGTCGTTTGCAAGTGCTGCTTTATGAGTCGGCCCGCCCGACGTGTACGGGTGGTGCGCCCATACATCGAATGAGACGCTCGATTTGCACGTCGGATGCGGATGCGCTCCGCCTGACATGCACAGAAGGTCGCGCATGAACTCGAGCGGCCCGATCGAGATGGGAATTCCGTTCTGGACATACGTGAACGGCGTGAGAGCGCCGGCGATCACGAGGTTGTCGCTGTGCACGGAATGGATCGACGCGGCAGCCGCGTTGACCAGGCGCCGGTAGATACCGGGCGACGCCGGCACACCGTTCACGTACTGCGGGCTGAGCTCGGGCTCGTAGTTGGGCTCGTTAAAGACCTGCCAGTAGCGGACACGCACCAGCCCGTCGTGGGTTCCCGAGTAGCGCTTTGCAATGGCGAGCGCGAATTGTCCCAGGGCGGCGGCGTCTGGCGTGTCGGGCCCGGCGACCACGTGTCCCGACGCGTCCTCCTTGGCCGGCCCGGCCGACGCCCATGTCGGCGCGCCGATGATGTCCACGATGGGCTGGAACCCATCGGCGACAACGGCCTTGATCTCCTTGTCGACCACCGGCCAGCGGTAGTGCGTGTCGTCGGGGTTCGTGGGGGTGAACCGCTTGGGCAGCTTCTTCGGCGCGACTTCGGACCAGTTCACCGTCAGCCGAAAGACATCGACGCCCTCCTTCTTCATCTCGGCGACCTCGGCCGGGCTCGGCGGCACCGCGGCGAAGGGATCAAAGATCCCCGGGACCAGAGGATGCGAGGCGGCCGGAGCAGTCGCAGCTATCGGCGTCGCACGTGCGACGGTCACACCGAGCGCTCCCGCGGCCAGGAGCACGACGATCAAGAGCCGCCGAGGCTGCACTCCGGCACGATACTCAGTCGGGCCGCGCGCCCCGCCCAGGCGTAAAATTCCTGCGCGCGCCGCGAGTACGATTGTCGGCTCTGCACTGCAGATCCTCGCAGAATCTGCGGCGGACGATCGATGAGCTCGACAATCATCCCAACAACCCGCTACCACGCGAACGAGCCTCTGACGAGGCGCCTCGTCGCGCACACGCGCGCGATCGTGCGGTTCCGCCATCTCGTCCGCTATCTCGTCTCGACCTCACTGCGCACGGAGAACACCGGCACCGTGTTCGGCTTCTTCTGGTGGGTGCTCGACCCGATGCTTTCGATGGCCGTCTACACCGTCTTCATCGTCGTCATCATGCGGCGTGGACACCACGCGTATCCGGTGTTCGTGCTCTCAGCGCTGATTCCGTGGGAGTTCTTCACGACGGCGATCCGCAACGGCATGGCCCTCAGCCTTTCGAAGGAGCGTGCGATGCGGCAGGTCGCCTTTCCCAAAGGGGTGATCCCGCTCGCAACCACCCTGGCGAGCGCCGCGCACTTTGTCTTTGCGATCGGCGTGCTTCTGATCTTCGCCGTGCCCTTCGGGATCTACCCGACCGGCGCGACGCCCTTCCTGCTGGTCATCGCCGTGGTGCAATTCGTCTTCACGCTAGGCCTGACGTACCTGTTCGCATCGCTGAACCTCTTCTTCCGCGACACCGCACACCTCACGAGCTACGTCTTCCGCTTTTGGTTCTACCTCTCGCCCGCGCTCTACGCCGCAACACTTGTGCCGGCGCGGTATCGGCATGTCTTCTCACTCAATCCCTTCTATACGTTCTTCAACTCCTATCGCGCGACGGTATTCGACGGTCAGATGCCCCACATCGCCCCGCTCGGCATTCTCGCCGGAGTCTCCGTACTGCTTCTCCTCGTCGGATTCGGATGTTTCGTCTGGAGCGAACCTAAATTCGCGAAGCTGAATTGATACGGGAGACAACCAATGTGGCCATCGCTGCGGAGGAGCTCGGCATCCATTACGACCTGCGACTCGCCAGACCTCGGTCACTTCGGGAAGCCGCGTCTCACATGGTGCGACTCCGCAGCGGCAGCGACCGGCGGGAATTCTGGGCGCTCGAGTCGGTGAGCTTCACGGTCGAGCGCGGCGATGCGCTCGGCATCATCGGCCGCAACGGATCGGGAAAGAGCACACTCATGCTCGCGCTCGCGGGCATCCTCCTTCCCGATACGGGCTCACTTACCGTCGCCGGGCGGGTGTCCGCCCTCTTGACGCTCGGCGCCGGGTTCGAGCCCGAGCTCACGGGGCGCCAGAACATCTATCTCAACGGCGCCTACCTGGGGCTTCCACACGAAACGGTGCGCGCTTTGGAGCCGCGGATCGCGGAGTTCTCTGACCTTGGGGAGTTCATCGATGCTGAGGTACGAACGTATTCGTCCGGCATGCGCGCACGACTTGGATTTGCGATCGCCGCACAGGTGGAGCCGGAGATCCTGTTGCTGGACGAGGTGCTGGGCGTCGGTGACGCCGCCTTTCAACGGAAATGCGACGCCCGTATGAAGGAGCTCATGACGCACGCAAGCACGATCGTCGTCGTAACGCACAACCACACCTTCGTCCGTGAGACGTGCACTCGCGCACTCTGGCTCGACGGCGGACTGGTTGCGGCTTTCGGAGATCCCGGAGAGACCGTCGATGCGTACGAGGCCGCACTCGGCGAAGCCGGCGCACGAGTGCGCCAACCGCGTGCGAGTCAGACGCTAACGCGGGTCCGGGCGCGTTGAACCGAGATCCTCTTCGACCAGCGCCGCGCGCACGTTCGCAAGGAGCTCACGCTTCTCCTGCGTGTCAAGCTTCGCAATCGCCCGGTCCATCAGCTCGACTCGGTCGTGCATGGCGATGTGATCCCATCTCGCCTCTTGGATCTCGCCGGCGGTGAGACCTCCCACGTATGCAAACAGCATCGAATTCTTCTCCGTGTCGCCGACGAGCTCGAAATGGTTGGCGAGCTTCTCCATGACCACGTGATGCCAAGGCCCGCTGTGTTCGAAGAGATAGTCCTGCAGGATGAGAAGAGAGCGCCGAGGGATGAGCGACGTGAAAAAGGACGCGACAACGTGGTCCCAGACCGCCGACGTCTTCGCGATGTCGACGAACAGGATCTCGATCGGGTCGCCGGGCCACGTCTGCGCGAGCATGTCGCCCTCGTGAACTGTCACCAGGTCGCGGTAACCGGCGAGGTTCTCGTCGTAGAGCGGCCGGAAGCGATCGTCGGGCGGCGCGCCGTCCGCGAAATAGTGCTCGCGCTCGAAGTCGCCCAACACGAAGCGGTCGTACGAATGGATGAGCGGTTTCGCGAGGCCGCGACTCCGAAGGCCCGCCGCGAAACACACCGTCGAACCGCCGAGAAAGCAGCCTTGATCGAGGATCAAACCCTCGGCTTCGTAGGCGCGGAGGGCGATCCAGTAGAGCATCGCCTTCTCGCGTCCGGTGAGCATGCCTCGCACCTTCCTGATCGCCGGCGGCAGGAGGTTGAAGTCGAGCTCGTCCCAGGGATAGTCGTGGAGGAGCTCAGTGTCCATGCGTCATCCTCCCATCGCGTGCCTGTGCGTCGTCAGCGAAGCGCCTCGTACAACTGGAGGAGCCGCCACGCCTCATCTTCGATCCCGGGCGGGTAGCGCATCCCGTCACGCACCTTGTCGAGCAATTCAGGCTCCTCGACGAACCGCGAGAGAAGTGATGCAAGTGCGTCGCCGTCGCCCACGGCGAAGCTGAAACCGCAGCGGTAGTCCTCGAGCAGCTCGACGAGGCCGCCGACGTCCGAGACGAGCAACGGAACGCCCGCGGCGACGGCATTGAGACCGGTGGTGGGAAGGTTCTCGCGCCAGAGCGACGGAATGACGACGGCGTCGAGCTCGGCGAGCACCGAACGCAACTCGGCGTGCTCATACGCACCACGGAACGAGACACGCGGATCGGCGGTGGCGAGCCTGCGCAATTCGCGTTCGTACCGCACTTCGTGGAAGCTTCCGCCGTACAGCCGCAGCTCGACGTCGAGGTCGGGCGCGGCGCGTAAGGCCTCCACCGCCACCCGCGACCCTTTGTGTTCCAGCAACGTGCCTAGGAACCCGACGACGAGCGGCCCCGTACGCGAACGGCGCGTTCGCGGTCCGTGGATTGCGTAATCGACTCCCCAGGGGATGTGCTGCCAGTGGGACGTATCGAAACCGTTCTCACGATGCACCTCGATGGTCGCGCGCGACGGGCAGACGACAGCGCCGGCGCGGTCGAGCGTTTGTTGCGCCCAGCGGAGCCGCTCGCGTCCCGGCTTGATCCAGCACGCCGATGCGCAGGCCGTGCCACCCTCCGCCGACGCGCACAGCGAACGGTCGCGTC
This sequence comes from Gaiellaceae bacterium, assembly GCA_036278975.1. Taxonomy (GTDB): domain Bacteria; phylum Actinomycetota; class Thermoleophilia; order Gaiellales; family Gaiellaceae; genus PALSA-600. The sequence goes on along the minus strand of DASUKC010000138.1, from coordinate 24,257 downwards.
TGATCATGGTGCCGCGGGCACACGGGTAAAACAAGTCGGGCACGTGCGCCACGATCGGCACGCCGGCGCTCTCTGCTTCGCTGAACGCCTCTGGGAGTCGCATCGCATGCAGGATGTGGACGATGTCGGGCTGCTCCGCCGCGATCGCACGCCCGACTGCCTCGGCCCGCCTGTGCGGCTGAGCCCAAGGCCGGACGACGTCGGCGCGCGACAGGTCGAGCGGAACGACTCGAACACCCTCATGGACAAACGGCCGCGAATCGCCCGACGAATGCGCGGCGCTCGTCATCACTGTGCACTCATGTCCCATGCGCGCGAACTGGGTCGCGAGGTTGAGCGTGATGCGCTCGACGCCGGAGTAGTAGCGCGGAAAGAACTGGTGGGTCACGACTACGATGCGCAATGTCACACACCCAGCGATCGCGCAACGGCTACGTCTGGACTCGTCCGGAGCGCGTCGCCCACAACACGACCCGCGGTTGACGCAAGCAGACTCCCTGCGAACCGTGCCGCGTCCTCGGCTGCAACGGAGGCGTGCGCGCGCGCGAAAAGCTCCAACGAAGGCGACGAGAGGAGCTCGAGGTACTCGCCGCGGACGCGCCCATACGCCGGGACACCATCCTCTGCGCCCCGTGCAAGCAGCGCGTCCAACTCGGCGAGCTCGCCGGAAAGCTGTCCGGGAGCTGCGTCCTCCGTGAGGCCGTCACGCAATGTCCAAAGCTGGTGTGCCAGCGGCGCCGACGCCGCAAGCCTCACGAGCGCGCCCGAGAGGTCCGCAACGAGCCTACGGCACTGGTTGAGCGCGTCCGCCGGGCTCTCCGCCACCGAGGCGACGGATGCACGCTCCAGTCGATCGACGAGACACCCACGGAACACATCGGCCGAAGCCAACGCGCGCGAGTGCGCGACCGCAGCATCGGGCGCACGCACCACCTCCCGGCCGGCCGCAGCCGCACGCACGCCGAAGTCGGCGCTATCGCCGCCGAGCTCGCTCCATACGGCGCGGCGAATTGCGACGCAGGACCTCTGCGTCCACACACGATCGACCATCCGTTCGCGCGCGAAGGCTCTCCAGCACGCAGCGAGCTCGGCACTCGACGCCGGCACCTCCCGAGGCGAGGCGGCCGCCACCTTCGGGTTCTCGTCGAGCACTTTCGCGAGCGCCGCTAGCGAATGCGTGCCGAGGAGAACGGCGTCTTCGGCGAGGACGACGAGCAACTCACCGCTCGCCAGTTCGGCCGCGTGGTCGAACGTGCACGCGGTTCCCGGCGGAACCTCGAGCACGGCAATGTCGACGGGGCGCACCCCTTCCTGGGCTTCGATCGCTGCCCGCGCACGGCCCGTGTGCGCGTCCTGTTGCGAGACGACGAGGACCGAGACGGAAGCGGTGACGCCGCCCGGCGTTCGAGCTGCCACGTGCCGCGCCGGCGGCAGGTGATCGAAGGCCGGCGCGTGCCTCCGACGGAGCAAGAGGAGGCCACGCGGACCACCATGGGCGAAGAGCAGGGCGCGAACCGGGTCGCGCATGGACGCGGGCAGCCGCCACCAAATAGCCAGTGCGAAGTCGATCCACCTTCTCTTCATTGCGTGCGTTCTCGCGTGACCCGAGCGGCGCTGCCGCGCGCCGTCACGCGAGGCCCGGCACGCGCGTGAGCCGATACATCGACGGTGGAGGAAGCACGTCCCCGAACGGCGCGCGGTGGGATCCCCAAGTCAGCGCCGGCGGGCGTTCGAACCCGCCAGACGTCTCGGCCGCAACCTGTTGCAAGAGCGCGTCGAACTGAGCGCCGATCCGCTCGGCCGTGAACCCTTCGCGAACCGTTCGCTGGGCCTCCGCCGACATCTCGAGCAAGCGTCCCTCATCGGACCAGAGCGCCGTGATCTGTCGCGCCCAATTGTCGTAGTCGCGACCGGAGATGATGAGCCCGTTTCGCCCTGAATCGATGATCTCGGGAATGCCGCTCCGCATCTCGGCCACGACGGGCACACAGCCCGCCGCCATCGCCTCGATGACCGACAGAGGCATTCCCTCGAAGTCGGAAAGCAGGACGAACAGATCGGAGGAACGGAGCTCCGTGAGAATTGCGCCCAGCGGGATCACACCGGGAAGCCGGATCGTTCCCCGCTCGATGTGAGCCGCGGCGCGCACGGGCAGGAGCGCGGCAGCCTCGTCGTGCGGTGGAGAGCTTCCGATCAGGTCGATGATGAACGGCAGGCCGGTCGCGACCAGCGCATCTGCGAGTTCCACGAAGTCGAGAATCCGCTTCTGTTGTTGCACCAACCTTCCGGTGTAGACGATCCGGAGCCGGGAGGACCGGGCACGCCGCTGCGGGGCGATGTCGCGCTCGGAGACGCTCGTGTTGTGAATCACGTGCGAGCGAGATCCGATCCCCGGATGGATGTGCGTGACCGTGTCTCGAATCTGCTCTGAGACGCACACCACGGCGTTGCAATAGCGCCCGAGGCGATACGTCTGCTCGTAGTAGTCAGCGTCGTCGGATTGCGCCCAGAGCACCGTCCCGACGTTGTTCGTCAAAGCGGACGCCACGCTGTTTGCATGGAAGTCGTACCCCAGGAGAGCGATGCACGGCGCGTGCCGCTCGAACTCGACGATCAACGCCTCCCACATGCCGTCGACGCCGGCGCGCCGACGCTCGAGGAACCGGTACGGGAGCCGCGGCGTGCGCGCGTTGGCACTCATCGTCTGCTCGACGTGCTTGCGATCTCTCGTGAACACGATCTCGACGTCCCAGCCGCGTCGCCTCAGGTCCAGCCCGATCGCTTCGAGGGCGGTGTTGACACCGCTCACCGACCAGTCGGCACACGGCACGAGCACCTTTCGGATCGCTCCGTCTCGCGAGGGACGCCTCTCCAGCTTCGAACCGTCGAGCACCTGGTCGCGACGTGCAAGACCGAGCAGTGAGCTGATCAGCTCACTGCTGCCTTCGCCGTCCCGGTGTTCCCTGAGCGCGATATTCGCCGGGGGCGGGACGCCAGCGGCGATGTGTCGCCGGACCGCAGCGCGCGAGCCGAAGACGACGCGGGTCGCGTCAGCCGCCGAATGTGTCAGGTCGACCTCGGCCGGCGAAGCATCGTCGGCCACGAGGAGATACGCGGGCACTCGCGCCGTGCGGGCTCCCACGAGCGCGTCTGGCACGTCGGTGACCAACAACGCCGTCGTATGGTCGGAGGCAAGCGAAAGCGCGAGCAGGCGCCGCGCCGCAGGCCGAGCGAACACGTCGCCGTCGAGGACGACAGTGGACGGAGGCGGAACCGGACCTAATTCCGGCGGCGCCTGGAGGAACACTGTGACCCCGCCCAGATGGTGCTCGCCGAGAAAGCCCTGAGCCGCCGCGGCGAGGTCCGCGTTCCGGTCGCCGCGCAGAAGGAAGACGACACGCCGCTTAACCGGGCGTCCCCGCTCGAGCCCGCCGCGCTCGGCGGCCCGTACGCGCTCGAGCACCCGGGCAACCAAGCTCGACCCGGCATCTCCGTGGAACCGTCCCTGGCGGAGATAGTGCGCAAGCGGAGCCTCCCCCACGCGCACATCGCTCGTGGTCGTGTCGAGATAGAACTCGTCCGAGAACAACGGATTCGGATTGCTCAGCTTGCCGCGAGCGGCGTTCTCGACGTAGTCGACGAGCGTGCTCGAACGCCGCCGCAGCGCCCCGGAGGACCGCGAAAAGTGCTCGGCGTCGAAGTAGGGACTCGCCTCGGCGTCAGCCGATGCGAGGAACTGGAGCAGCGGGCAGGCACCGCCGTCTGCGACTTGGGGGTTGGCGCGCGTGTACCAGCGGGCGTCGAACAACGGATGAGGTTCAAGCCCTTGCATCCAGCCGCGTTCGAGGTAGTCGGCCAACGCCGCCTCACGGCTTGCAAAGGCAACGCCCGCCTGAGCCGCGTAGTAGTCGCGGTCGAAGAGACGGCCGACGCTCGCGGCGGCGTCCGGTTGCCGTGGGCTTTCGTCCCGGTTCACCCGTCACCCGCGAGCGACGCGCTCCGCTACCGCTGACGGATAGCCGGGCTCGTCCTCGAGGAAATGCGAGAAACGCGTGTCGCGAAGGGCGTCCGCCAACTCGTCGAAGTTCTCGATCGAGTCGCGCAAAGACAGATACGACTGCTTTCGGTAGGACGGCTGGGCGACGAACGCCCCCTTGAAGCCGAGCCACTCTGAGATTTCCCGCAGGCAATCGGGCGCGGGCGCGCCACCGCCCGGGAAAAGCTTGCTGTATTCGACGGTGAGAAGTCGCTCATACCCCTCGAACGCCCGCGCCACCAGCGCATCCTCTCGCGACCACGTCTCGAAGCGGTCGATCGTGTGCTCGGGATCCAGTTCAACCGCACGGTCGGCTGTCTCGCCGACGTCGGCGCGGACGGTGTGAATCTGCGAGTCCCGCGCCTTCTGTGTCGAGAGGAGCACCCGAAGATGGTGCGCGCGTGTGAGATGAAGCACCCGCACGCCGTGCCGTTGGAGAACGTCGAACAGGAAGGGCGCACCACCGAGCTCCCCGGCCCACACCGGCTGAAGGGCATGCGTCGCGTTGTACTTGACGTCGATCACATTCACGACGCCCGAGGACAGGCAGCGGAGATATTCCAGGTAGTCGAGGAACAGCCGTTCGTGCATCCCCGGAAGCGCGCGTTCGATCGACCCGCCGGTATAGCGTTCGAGAAAGACGTAATAGTTCGACTCGCGCACGAGTGTGTCATCGGCCCTTCTGTCCGGCACGCTGAACACCTCGTTGAAGCAGCACACATCAGGAGAGGCGTCGAGGATCGACCGAAGCGCATTGGTGCCGCTCCGCTGCCTGCTCAGGAGCACGACGAAGTCGCCCTGCTCTGTTGCCTCGAGCGGCTTCACGCTCCACTCGGGCACCACCGCAGAGCCGGCGATCTGCGTCCAGGTCACCGGCAGGGACGCAGCGACCACTGGAGCGGCCTCGGGCGCAGGAGCAACCGCAGCAGGCTCGGGAACCGGTTGCTGCAGCGGAGCCGGCGACGCGGGTGCGGCGGCGCGCCGTTCCGGGACACCCCCACGCTTCACGAAGTGCAGGAGCGGATTGATGCCCTTCGCTTCCAGCTCCGGATGCTTCAGCAGATGTTCACCAGTGCTGAAGCTCGCGCTCGGATCGCGAAACTCCCAAGCGCCGTGCTCGATGTAGTGCATCAAAGGATCGAGACGAGCGACGGCAACATCGAGATACCGCGCGCAGTAGTAGTCGGTGTCGAACGCCCCCGACCGCCGAAGCGCGAAATACGCATGCAGGTGGCGGAGCCCGCGCGGCCGGGGAGGGAGCAACCAGGAGGTGAGCTGCGAGAGCGACTGGAGCCAGTTGGAGGCTCGGCGCGAACGCTGAGCCGTGGGCGCGCTACGCCGTAGGAACATGAAGCGACGCGACTCGAGCTCCTCGATCCGGGTTTTTTGCGCGTCGATCTGACGCAGCTGGTCGTCGGCGAGCTCGCGTAGCGACCGGACCGTCGCCCGTTCGTGCAGGAGCTCCTCGGCATGAGCGCGTTGCGCACGTCCGAACTGCCGGCTCAACTCGTTGATCCTTGCCTCGAGGCCCGCCGTCTCGGCGGCGAGTGCCTCGACGCCCTCCGCTCGCTCGGCAAGCGCAGCAGCCAGAGCTGCCTCACGCGTCGACGCGGCCGTCGCCTGTGAACGATCGGCGACGCGGAGGTCGGTGAGGAGCGACCCGAAGAGGAGATCCGCCTCATCGAGCTCCGCGCGCACGGCGTCGAGCGTCTCGTGATCCACCGGCGCTCCCTCGCACGCCGCCTGCAATACCGCATATGTCCGTTCCACCCACGAGGGGACGCCCTCTCCCACTTCGGGCGCCCGGCCGTCCCGTGGGAGGAGCGGCGCGACCTCAGCGGCAGTCAGACCGCTCGAGCGCGGCCACGTCACGGAAAGCTCGCTCGCGATCTTGACAATCTGCGCCTGCCAGTCCCGAGTGAGGCTCTCGCAGGAGACAAAGGTCCGCCGAACCGACCGGGTGTGCCGCTCGACGTCGAGCGAGTAGCGGAGCCAGAGGAGAAGCGCTTGAGGCGGCGTGACATGCGGGTCGTGTTCCGCCACTGCCGCGCTGACCGCAAGCGGGTTGCGGATCGGGATGACGAACCCGGGCGTCGCACCGAATCGCTCCAATGCGTTGATCCACAACGGGGCGAGCCGCGAGATGCGCGCGTCTTTGACGACGAACTGCCGCGACTGTCCGTACTCTTGCTCGAGCAGCGACACGAGCCAGTCTTCGAACTCTCTGGCGTCCGCGCTCGTAAAGACGCCATCGGGAATCGACCGCACATCCTCGCGCCCGGACCCGATCGCAGCGAGAAAGGTGTCGCTCTCCTCAACCGCCTCCGGGGACTCCCAGGACGCAACCGGGTCCCGCTCCGTCGGGAGCACAACCCCCGCCGGCAGGTCGCAACCGAGCAGCTTGAGGAGTCCCGCAATGGCGGTCGCACCGCTCCGTTGCATTCCCGCGATGACGATCGCATCGGCGCTCATGCCGTCGGTTCCTCTGCGGACTGCGCGACGTGCGTGCGGTACGACGGCTCGTCGTCCAGAAACGCCTCGAACTCGGTTCCACGCAGCGCGGCCGCGACTTCCTCGTAGTTCTCGATCGCCTGCTCCAGCGGGAGATGGGATCCTTTGCGATAGGCGGGAAGCGCAGGCCAGTCGGTGTCGATGCCGAGCATTGCACCGAGGTCGGATCGGAATCGGGTGGTGAGTTCCCCCGTGTCCAGGTCGAACAGTTGCGTGTACTCGCAGCCGAGGTAATTGTCACTGTCGGCGAAGCGCTGCCGAATTGCCTCATCCTCACGTGACCACTCAGCAAACCGGCGAAGCATGTCCCGGGTATTGAGCTCAGCCGCCACGTCTTGTGCCGGGCCAGCCGTCGCCGTGACGTGCCAGCTTCCCAGTCGGCGCGCCTTCTGAGCCGAGAGCATCGAACGGAGATAGTTCTCGCGCGTGAGGTGCAGAACACGGATCCCGTGTGCATCGATCAACTCGAAGAGGAGCGGTTCGACGAACGTGTGGTAGGGAGAGACGATCTGCGAAACGGTGTTGGGCTTGACTTCGAGCACCGAGATTCGCTTCGGCGAGACCTCGCGCAGCCGGTCCAGGAATTGCGGGAAGAGCGCGGCATGGTCGGCCGCCGCAGGAGCGCCCGAGGAGCGCTCTGCGACAAACCGAAAGAAGCTGTTCGGGTCTGACGCGTGCCGCGGAGCGATGACGGTCAGAAATGTCGCAATCTCGTCATGCGCTTCGAGCGCAGTCAGCAGCGCATTGCTCCCGCTCCGCTGCCGGGCGAGCAAGACCACAAAATCCGAATAGTCTCCCGGCGCATTCCGCCGAGGCGTTCGTTGTGCGCTCTTCGCGCGCTGTGCCGGCGGCGTGGGGCGCGGAGCCCTCTCATCCTCCAGCAGTGATTCCCAGCGAGTGCCCTTCAGGGTTTGCCGAACTTCGTCGAAGTTGGAGATCGCGACCTCCAACGGCTCCGACGGAAGCTTCACCGTATTCGGGATGGCGTCAGCCACGCCGGCCGCAGTAGCCCACGTGTTGTCGATTCCAAGCAAGGCGCAGAAGCGCTCGAGAAACGCCGGACCCACTCGTCCGTCCTCGTCGAAGAGCTCGGAGTACTCCCACGCCAGGTACCGCGGATGCCCGTGAAAATGATTGCTGAACACGGCGTCCTCGTGCTCACACGCCTCGAACGTCGAGATCAGGATGCGCGTGTCGAGAGCCACCGGAAGGTCCTGGTACGGCGCGCGCTTGTCGTTCAGCCGCACCGAATACCGTCGAAGACGCTCGGCCTTCTGCAGGGAAACGAGATAGCGGAGATAGTGCGCCCGCTTGAGGTGCACGACAGCCATCCCCAGACGAGTGAAGATATGCAGCGGAAAGGGATAGCCGAACGTCTGCACCCAGTCACGTGTTGCGTTGTACTTCACGTCAACGAGCGTGAAGCGTTTCTCCGATTGGCCACGGAGGTGCTCGAGAAACGACGTGACCGCCACGTCTCCGCGCGATCCATTCCGGGACGACAGGGCTGACTCGCGCGCCTGGTAGTGCCAGAAGTTCGCGTCCCTCACGAGCACGTGAGGACTGCTTTGGGCAACGACGTTGAAGAGCTCCGGCAGGCAGTTGACATCCTCGTGCCGGCCGAGCACCGACCGGAGCCCGTTCGTGCCGCTTCGCTGGCGTGCGAAGAGCACGACGAAGTCGCTGAAGTCGCTCGGCGGTGCGTACGTGGAAACTGCGCGAGGCAGCTGACGCAGGTCGAGCGCCCCTTCCGTCGCCTCGATGGTCGTCCGAAGTCGCGCGAGCTGCTCGCGCAGGCTCGCGATCTGCTCCTCGCCCGATTGGAGGAGACGCGACGTGAACATCGAGTCAGCCAAGGCTCGACGTTTCCTCGGTGCCCCTGGACGCGAGGAACCTCCTCGAGTACGCGCGCGCGAGCGCGACAAGCATCTTGAAAGTGATCCCGACCGCCACGGCACCGCTAACGAGCACCGAGCGCCTGCACGCGTAGTGCGCGCGATAGAAACGCCACATACCGGCGTGAAACGCGAGCTCGAGCCGCGGCGACCTCCGGCCCGCCGAGCCGCCCTTCACGTGCAGCGCCGTCACACTCGGCTCATACCAGGTCGTCCAGCCCGCCTGTGCGAGCCGGTAACACACGTCGAGATCCTCCATGTACATCCAGTAGCCCTCGTCGAAGAGCCCCACCTCTTCCAGAGCCGAGCGGCGAAACAGCATGAACGCGCCATTCACCGCGTCGACCGGCCCGCGTTCGACTGCAGGCGCCCGATACTGGGCGAGCCGGCCACGCTCAACACGCTGCCCCACTCCGCTGAAGTGGCCGAGCGCCCCGAGGATCGTTGGGAAGGCGCGACGGGCTGCGTGGTCGAACCTGCCGTCCGGCCGCTCGAGCCGGCAGCCGCATACCCCGACCTCCGGGTGTTGCTCCATCGTTGCCAAGAGGTACGCGAGGGTACCCGCTCGCAGCTCGGTGTCCGGATTCAAGACGAGGATGTACGGTGCGCCGCCGGACCGGATCCCAGCGTTCGTGGCGCGCGCGAATCCGACGTTCCGATCGTTCTCAACCGTCTGCACAGACGGGAAGGACTCGGCGAGCATCTCGACGGTTCCGTCGCGCGAGTCGTTGTCGACGACCCACACCGCGGTGTGCGACGGTGCATGGTCGCGGACGCTCGTGAGGCAGCGGTGAAGCAGTGCTTGGCAGCGGTACGAGACGATCACGACGTCGAGCTCGGACGTCATGTGGGTCTCGCCCCCAACCGCAACCGCCGCCGACGCGCCCTCCGGCGCCGCAGCTCTGCAAGCGTCCGGCGCCGGCCGCTCACGAGGCCGGCTGGATACTCGCGGCGCTCGACCTCGGCGGCAGCGCGCCAGCCGGCAGCCCGGCCCGTGAAGCCGGTCACCGTTCGATCGACCGCAAGCTGCGCCATACAGATCGCGAGCTCGCGCGGCGGCACGAGGAAGCGCCGACGCCCTTCGAGCACGCCCCACTTCCGCAACACGTAGCCGCGTCCGAAGCCGGTGAGGTAGTTCTTCTTCGACGAGCCTGACCCGAGTGTCGCAGAGTGCGCGTGGAGCGCCCGCGCCGTCGCCGCGCCCGCACAAACGGCGCCGGAGGACCGAAGCCGAAGCACGAGGTCGACGTCCTCCCAGTACGCGAACAGCTGCTCGTCGAAGCCTCCCACGTCGAGAAACGCCGCGCGGTCGAAAGCTGCGGCGGCGCCGGAAGGGCCGAACGGCGCCGGCGCGTCGGCCAGCGCCGAGAGCGGTTGGCCGTTCAGATAATCGAACACGAGCAGTGTGTCGTCGAGCTCCATGCCGGCCGTGTCGATCACCGTCGGATCACTCACTTCGAGTAGGACACCGGCCGCCATCACCACCGATCGCCCCGGCTCGATCGCCTCGGCGAGGCGTTCGACGAACCCAGGCTCGCAGACACAGTCGTCGTTGACGAGTACGAGCACATCTCCATGCGCCTCCTTCGCAGCGCGGTTGACCGCGCGCGAAAACCCCTCGTTGCGCGGCAGCAAGATAGCGTCGACGTCCGGGAACTGCGTCGAGAGCAAGTCGCGCGTCCCGTCCGTCGAGCCGTTGTCGACGACGATCACCTGGGCCGACGAGCCCAGCGACGGCAGGAGCGCGCGAAGACGCGCGGCGCCGTTCCAGGAGGGCACGATCACCGTTGCGCTCACGAATCGCTCCGAACGGCGTGGACGACGAGCGAGCCGCCGCGTCCGGCGAGCACCGCCGTCGTCTCGAGCAGCACCGCGGCAAGCGCAGCGGGAATGACTGCAGGCGCAGTAAGGATGAGGTCTCGCCGCGCCACGTCCGCGCGGTCGCCCTTCAACGCGCGCAAACCGACGTTGCGCTCGCACGTGAGCTCGTTGAGCAGCGTCTGGGTCATCCCGAGCAGGTTCTGATCGACGGTACCCGCCGAGACGCGAACGACCTTGAGCCCGGCGCGCTCGACGAGGCGAACGAGCCCGGCCCGCGTGAAGTGGGCGGCGTGGCGAGGCACGTCGAAATGAAACCAGCGATCGCCGCCGAGCGCCGCCTGCAAGCTGTCGAGCCTCGGCGTGGAGATGACGACTCGCCCATGAGGACGGGCGGCGCGCGCCGCGACCTCTAACGCCGCGCGCGGCTCGTCGAGATGCTCGAGCACGTGCCACAGCAGCACCATGTCCGCGCTGCTCGGCTCGATCTCCGCACTCTCGATCGTCGCCCGCTGGATGCCCAGACCGTCGACCGCGGCTGCTGCGACCGGCTCGACGCCCGACACCCGGTATCCGTGGCGGCGCAGCAATGCGAGCATCCGCCCGTCCCCTGCGCCGAGGTCGAGCACCCGCGCACCGGGACGAAGGTCACCGAGCGCCGAGAGAGTCGCTCGGTCGGCGATGCGTCGCAGCAACTCCATCGCCCGATCGACCGACCGTGGCGGCGAACCGTACGAGCCGCCCTGATGCAGCAGCAGCGGTTCGTCCCCTTCGCGCCCGTTCGTGATCGCAGTGCCGCACTCGTCACAGCGAGAAAGCGAATACGTCTTGTGCGCAGAGCGTCTGTCGAAGCTACGAAGGTTCCGCCAGGGACTCAGGCGGGGCGAGCCGCATGCGACACAGACGACGCTCGAAGGCATCGCGGCAGCACTCAGAAGGCTCCGCTTCGCTGCATGATCGGAGCCAGAGTCAGCGCCAAGATCCGCAGATCACGGCCGAACGACACGTTCTCTATGTAGTCGCGCTCGACGACGAGCCGCTCGTCGAACGCGAGCTCGGCGCGACCGTAGATCTGCATCGGGCCTGTCATACCCGGCTTCGCGTTCAGGCGGACCCGATGCTCGTCGCTGTAACGGGCAACCAGGGCGACCTGTTCCGGACGCGGTCCCACGAGGCTCATCTCGCCGCGGAGCACGTTGAAGAGTTGCGGCAGCTCATCCAGGCTGAGGCGGCGGAGCAGCCGGCCGACGCGCGTCACGCGCGGATCGCTGTGCAGCTTGAACATCGGATGCTCGAGGTCGTCGAACTTGACGTGCTCAGAAAGCCGCTGCTCGGCATCGGGCACCATCGTCCGGAACTTCCACATCCTGAAGGGGCGCCCGTGGAACCCGGCGCGGTCCTGTCCGAAGAAGATCGAACCGCTCGGATCGTCGACGAAGATTGCGGCGCCGATCGCGAGCCCCAGCGGTAGCAAGAGAACGAGCCCCACCGACGCCACCACGATGTCGAGTATCCGCTTGAGCAGCAGCGTCGAGCGGGAGATGTCCCACGTGTTGTACTCGAGCGTCGCCAACCCACCGAGGTGCGTAACGCCGACGATGCTTCCAGTGCGCTCGTGCGCGCGCGGGACGACGCTGAGCCTGATCCCTGTGGCGCGGCAGTAGGCGAGGAGCTCGGCCAGCTCTGACCCCGCGAATGACCCCGATGCAACGATCACTCGGTCAGGGCGCAGATCGAAATGACGCTGCGCCAGGCGACGACCTTCCTCGAGAGTCAGCTCCGCAACGACGTCGGCGTGGGTTTCGCGGAAGAGCTCGAGCTTGCGCCGGGTCACGGTCATCACCGGCCCGTCGCCCACGATCACGACTCTCGCTCTCGGGACCACCCGCCGCCACACTGCGCGTGCCAGCGCCCGGTCGCAGATCGCGACGACCGCAGCCACACCGAGGGCGATCAGGATCGCCGTCGACACGCCCTGATTCCCGTCTGCGATCAGCCCGGTGGACACACCGGCGCCAAGCAGCCAGAGGAGCAGCACCGGCAGCTCGTCCGCCGTCAGGTGGCGGAGTGTTCGATGGTCGCGATCGTAGAGACCCAACACTTTGGCGACGAGAAGCCAGAGCGGAATCACAGCGAGCGCTTCCGCAGCCGAACGGGCCGACCCGTCCCTCGCGATCGTCAACGTTGCCGCGAAGACGACGCCCGTGAGCACGTCGGCCAGCGCGAGAAGCCTCCGTCGGAGCGGATCGCCCCGCCAGAACGCAGAGCGACCCCGCCTCGCATTCGCGCCCGGGTGGGCATATTCGATTGTGCTTCCAACCGCCAAATCAGCTGTCCTCCCCGCCGTCGGCCAACGAGATGCCGGCGCCTGCCGGTGATCCCGAGGGAAGACAACAGTATGAACGGGACCTGTCCTCCGCTCAAGCCCGGGGGGAGGCGAAGAGAGGCGAGCGCGGGTTCAATGCACGCGCCTTCTCGTAGCTCAGGCGTGCCGCTGAGATCGCACCAAGCTCCGTCTCGATTCGCGCGGCTATGTACGGGAGCTGCCAGTCTTTTCGGTCGCGGGCGATCGACTGGTCGATCGCCGTTCGCGCCGCACCGAGCGCGCCGGCCTGCTCGTCGACGAGCGCCAGCTGGAGGTACGGGCTCGAAGCCCAGGGTTCGAGGTGGACGGCGGCACGGGCCGCTGCGAGCGCAGCCGCGGTCTTGCCCCTGCGTGCGGCGACTTGACTCTCGTGGAGCCGCGCCTGTGTAAGCAGCGGCAGCAGCTCCGCGACGACCACGCACGCAGCAGCCAGTGCGGCCGCGAGCCGAAGCGTCGCGACCCTCGGCCGTGCTCTCCGTGGCTCTTCCTCGCGAAGGGCAACGGCGAGCCCGACGCAGGCGATCGCGACGCCGGCGATCGACGGAAATTGCCAGACCCAGTCGACACCCGCGCCGACCAGGAAGGCGATGACCGCGGCGACGAGGGCCGCGCCCGTCAGCGCCTCTTCCCCGACAGCGCGCCGCGCCGCCCGAATCATCACTGCGAGCGCGGCTACGACGAACCCCGCGAGCAGGAGCAGTCCGACTGTCCCAAGCTCGGCCGCCGTTTCCAGGTAGAGCGAATGCGCGTTGCGGATGGAGATCGGCAGCGTCCCGTCTTGTGCCCACCAGTCCGCGTACGACCCGGCGCCGCCCCCGAGCACCGGCTGCGAGTCGAACTCGTGCAGAGCCGCGCCCCAAAACTGCCAGCGACCGCTGCCCGAGCTGCTCAGGAGGTGCGACTGCGCGAAGCTGGGGAGACCCGCCGCTGCCGCCGGGGGCTGTGTGAAGTCGTGAAGGCGGCGGACGGGATGCGCCACGACGACCGCCGCGACGACGAGCACGGCCACTCCAACCAGGCCCCCGCGCCGGACGCGCCGACTCGGCCGCCAGTCCGGGACCCTTTGCGCGGTCGCGTACTGCGCGACCGCCGTGACGGCGCACACCGCGACGAGCCACGCGAACGCGGATCGAGCTTCGTCCGTGGCGCGCCGGCTCGACAACCCCTCCACCAGCGCGTGCTTCTCACTGAGCACGAACACGGCCGCGGCGGCGCCGGCCGTCGCAAGGACAATCGCACTCAGCACCGCGTGTCGCCTGGGCGCAAGAGCGACCAGGACGACCACACCGATCGCCGCTGTCGTAAAGGCTCCGCGCGACGATGTTAGATAGATGGTCGCGCAGAGCAGCGGCACGGCGGCAAGAAGGAGCGAGCCCGCCACCCGGCTTCGAGCGCGCAGCGCCGCCGCCAGGACAAGCGGCACGCCGACACCGAGCAGGATGCCGAGCCCGTTCCAGTACCCGATCGGGTAGCTGAGCCGCGACCGGAGCGCGGGGATGTAGGGAATACCGGCGTTCGAGCCGACTGCACCTGGGAAGAAGCGGCTCGCGAGGGCAAGAACGGCCACCGCGACGATCCCGACCACCACGCCGTCCGACCAAAAACCCACGAGCTCACGTCGCGCGAAGAGCACGACGAGTACGAGCAGTCCGACATAGAGCGCGAGGCGAGCGAACTGGGCGTAGACGGCTTCAGCGTCGTGCGTCCATGCGACGGAGGCGAGTGTCCAGGCGCTGAACGCAGCAAGCAGCACGGTCGTCCGCGTGGCTGCGGCGGGCCAGTGCAGACGGAGCACGCCGCCGAGAACGGCCAGAACGAGCAGCACCCACCACACCGCGACCGCAATCGCCGACGTCGTTTCGAGCGAGTAGCCGCCGTTTTCGAACGCGAGCAGAAACGTTCCGGCGGCAACAAGGACCGTGACTGCACGACCCGTGACGCCCACCGACTGCGAATGCGCCCAGCGCCAGACGCGTCCAGGCCGGGCGAATGTCTCCATCGCCCTTACGCTACCGTGCTCCAAATGTCGCGCTCGGTCCGCCGCGCCGTCTCATTCGCACTTGTGGCGTACGGCTTGACACTCGGGTCCTGCGCTCCCGCGTTCGCAGGATCTCCGATCACACCGCCCCCCGTTTCGTCGATCCAGCAATACAGCGAGGCGGTTCCGGGTAGCACCGGGTCGGTTGCAACCGGCGGGAAGGGCCGGCGCACACTCCCTCCGAAGCTCGCACGGAAGATCAGACGCCACGGCGGTGCGGAAAGCGATTCCCTGCGGCGCCTGGTCACGTCCGCCGCATTCGGTGCTCCGCAAGCAGCGCTGGGTCAGTCGCTGCCGGCGACCGCGGCAAACGAGGTCGACCCCACGCCTGCCGTTTCGGCGGCCGGAGTCGGTGCAGCGGCCGACACCTTGACGGACGCCAAGTCGAAGTCGGTGCTCGCGGTCCTGATCGCAATCGGGTTGAGCTCGCTTGGCGGCGTCGCCGTCGGACGCCGACGTTTGGTTCGCCGGCGCTGACGCAGGGATCAGGCGGCTTGCAAGTCGTGTAGCAGCGGCTGCATGTCGAGCGCGTCGAAGCCGATACGACCCGCGATCTCTTCGCTCGTCGGCTTCGTGCCTTCGCGGAACAGGTCGCGCAGCAGGTCGCCGGTCTTCGAGTTGCGCCACCAGTCGTCGCCGATCTCCTTGCGCAGATGCTGGCCGAGCTGCGCCGAGCGGACCCACGCGCGCAGATAGTCGGCGGAATAGAAGCCCGCGTCCATGTCGGAGAGGAAGTTGTCGCTGCGGTAGCGGATGCTCGTCGCCTCGGTGAGGTACTCCTCGTAACCGGCCGCGGTGCCGCCGTCGCTCGCGAACCGCGACCAGAAGTCGAGCTCGAACCGCAGCTTCGCCTCGTAGCGGCGGAAGAGCAGCGCTTCGAGGAAGACGGTCGCCTCTGCGTTCGTCGCCGCCTCGTCGTCGGAGAGGCCGAAGTGGCGAACGTGCCACTCGGGCTCCTTGCTGATCGCCTCGACGATGTACGAGTAGATCTCCGTGAGCGCGTGATCTCGCGAGATGCGGCGGAACGTGTACGGCAATGCCGGGTCGACACCGCCGTAGTGCAACGCGTGACCGGCCTCGTGCAGGAACGCCTGGTAGTCGTGCAGGCCGCCCTGCGCACGCGTGATCAAGTGCACGACCGCGGGCGGATCGCTCGCGATGACGCACGCGCGCGGGCTCTTTTGCGGCCGGTCGTCGAGATCGAGGCGGATGTTCGGCTGCGCCTCCAAATCGAACCCGAGCTCGCGCAGTGTCGCGAGGCACACCTCGGTCGCGCGCTCCTTGGTGTACGTCGCCTCAAGCGGCGAGAGCCGGCGCATGTACGACGTGTGGAAACTGGTCGGCACGTCCGGGTGGTTGCCGAGCAGCCGGTCGAACCAGCGCCCGCGCAACCCGCGGTACGCCTCCGCGGATGCGTCGCTCGCCGTCTTCAGCGCGCGTGACAGCTCCCGCAATGAAATGTCCTTCTCTTCTTCGTTCCGCTCGACGGCGTCGGCGATGCCGGAGAACTCGGCGGAGAGCTCTTCGATCGTCGTGAGCAGCGCGCGCCGTTTCTCGTTGAACGCAGCACTCGCAGCAGCCTGAATCTCGCCCAGCTCTTCGCGCTTGTCGTACTCGGGCAACACGGCGAGCTTCGCCTGCGCGGTGCGCAGCGGCAGCTCCTCGCCGTCGAACATGACGCGGAGGGCGAGCAGCTCGTTCTCGAGCTCGTCCTCGCGCTCGGCCGTCTGAGCGGCGATCATCCCGCCTTCGCACGTCTTGCGCAGCCGGTAGAGCAGCTCGCGCGCGTCGCCGCTCGCAGCGCTTTCCGCCTCCCGCAACGCATCGAGCTGCTCGCGGCGAAAGAGGTCGGCATAGCGGCGGACGATCTCCGCCTGCTCCGACGTCTCCTTCTCGCCGACGCGCACTGCGCGACCTTCTTCGGAGCTCTCAAACAGGTAGCGCTGCAGGCGCGACTCGAATTCGGTCGGCGTCAGGACGGCGGTCGTGCTCACTCCTGCACCCTACCCATGAGTTGCTGCACGACTGCCACCAGCGCGGACGGCTGGTACGGCTTCCCGAGTGACGCGTCGGCGATCGCCTCGTACTCGGCGGGCTCGGAGGTGCCACTCACCGCGGCGACGGGGATGCCGTCCTCGCGCAGGCGGCGGAAGAGATCCGCACTGTGCTGCGGACCGAGATGTACGTCGAGAAGCACGACGTCCGGCCGCTCGGCGGCGATCGCAGCTTCCGCCTCCGCGAGAGAGGCGGCCTCGCGCACGTGAAACCCCTCCAATTCGAGCACGATCCGCGAGAGCGTCCGCAGGCCGGCGTCGTCGTCGACGACGAGCACACTTCCTGAGTTCTGGGCCATTGATTCGCTCGCAGGTTAGGTGATACGTTCGTTTCGCGGTGGGGGCACCGGTAGCAATGCGGCAGCAGTATGTGCGCCAGTTCGGGGAAGTCTGGCCGACAGTTCACCGCGCCGTCGTACGACTCGAGGGAATTGCGGCCGAGCCACGGCACGTCGACGACCATCGCGACGAGCTCGTGCGCCTGCAATACGACCTGCATCTCGGCAGCGAGCACTTCTTCGGTATGCACCCACCGGCCGGTACCGAGCTTGCGCATTCCGCGCTTGCCGTAGCTCTTCGGGATGCACGTGACATGACCGGGCGCGTCGTGTCGGCGGTCGAGCTCGGCGACACACGCGACGTCGAGCGGATCACACCCGAGTGGCGAAACACGCTCGAGCGCGTACGCAGCGCGCGCGTGCGTCTGATTCGCCGCAGGCAGCGCAAGCCGCTCGGCTTTCGCGACATCGCGCCGCAGGTCGCGGCGCTTGGGCTCGCTGTTTCCGGCGCGGTTGTCGTGTCGAATGCAGGCGTCGGCCCCTGGTGGCCACTGTGGGGGGCGGTACTGCTCGCCGTCTGCGGCGCGATCGGCCTGCGTCAGACGTAACTCGCACGGCCTGCCGCGCGTTTACTTCTTGCAGATGAGATTCCCCGTCGCCCATCCCCAGGGCGTGCAGGGTCAGGGTGCGCAAGGAAGCGACGAACTACCGCACCCCTCGCTTCAATTTCGCCAATCGAGTTGGCGCATGTTCCAACGGGCCCTTGACCCGCTCGCGCAGCCGAAGCCGCTCAGGCGGCCGCGGCGGTGAGCCGCTGCAACGATTCGTCCCGTCCTAACAGCTCGAGGCTCTCGAACAGGCCGGGCGAGATCTTGGAACCGGTAACGGCGAGCCGGATCGGCTGAAACGCCTCGCGCGGCTTCTTGCCGAGCTCTTCGACAAGCGCGCGCAGTGTCTCCTCGATCGTCTCCGCCTCCCAGTGATCGACGGTCGCAAGCCGCTCCGCCGCCGCTTTGCAGATCGCCGGGTCGGCGCCATCAGGCGACACCGGTTCGAACAGGAAGCGTACGAAGTCGGGGTACTGCGAGAACTTCTCGATCTTCTCCTGCACGAGCGGCACCGTCGCGTTGACGCGTTCGGCCGGCCACTCGCTGCCCTGCTCGTCCAGCCACTTGCGCAGGTCGAGCGCATACTCCTCCGGCTGCAGCTCGCGCAGGTAGACGCCGTTCATCCAGTCGAGCTTCTGATAGTCGAACACTGCGGGACTCGACACAACTCGATCCAACGAGAAGCGCTCGATCAACTCGTGGCGCGACATGATCGTCGTCTTGTCGTCGTAGCTCCAGCCGAGTAGCGCGAGGAAGTTCATCAACGCGGGCGGGTAGTAGCCCTGCTCGCGGAACCAGTCGGTCGAGACGTCGTTGCGGCGCTTCGAGAGCTTCCGCCCGTCGGGGCCGTTGAGGTTCGGGATGTGCGCGTAGACCGGCAGGTCGGCGCCGAGCGCGCGCAGGATGTTGATCTGCGACGGCGTGTTCGAGACATGATCCTCGCCGCGGATCACGTGCGTGATGCCGTCGATGATGTCGTCGACCGGTGAAACGAAGTTGTAGGTCGGGCGACCGTCCGAGCGCACGATCACGAGGTCGGCGAGCAATTCGTTCTTGAACTCGATGCGCCCGCGCACTGCGTCGACCCACGACACGGTGCCTTCCTTCGGCTGGCGGAAGCGGATCGCGCCCTCGTCCTCGTAGGCGTGTCCCTTCGCCACGAGCTCCTGGGCGAGGTCGCGTGCGCGGTCGGCTGTGTCGAGCTGGAAGGTGACAGGCCCGTCCCAGTCGATGCCGACCCAGCGCAGTGCCCGCTGGATCTGCTCAGTTGCCTCTGCCACCTCGCGGCTCGTGTCGGTGTTCTCGATGCGCAGCAGGCACTCGCCGCTCTGCTGTCGCGCAAAGAGCCAGTTGAAGAGGAACGTGCGCACGCCCCCGATGTGGAGGAAGCCGGTCGGGCTCGGCGCCATGCGGACTTTGACGGCCATCGCGCCTCTATCGTAGGGCGCGTCTTGGAATTCGGTGCACATATGTCTTCGAGCGGTGGCATCTTCAACGCGATCGATCGGATCGAGGCGATCGGCGGCGACTGCGTCCAGGTGTTCACCCAGTCGCCTCGGATGTGGCGTCCGACCAACCACACCGAGGAGGCGATCGAGAAGTTCAAGGAGCGCCGGCGCGAGGCGGGTATCGGCGGCGTCGTGGTGCACGCGCTGTATCTCGTCAACCTCGCCGCGCCGAACGACGAGATCTACGAAAAGTCGATCGCGACGATGCGGACGACGATGGACGTCTCGAACGCGATCGAGGCGGACGCGGTGATCTTCCACGTCGGCTCGCATCTCGGCGCAGGGTTCGAGGTCGGCCTCGACCGCACGGCGCACGCGCTCGAGCAGATCCTCGAACGGGCGGACGGCGAGACCTGGCTGTGCATGGAGAACTCCGCCGGTGCAGGCGCCACGATCGGCCGGTCGGTCGAAGAGCTCGAGACGCTCGTTCAGCGATTGGGTGGGCACGAACGCCTCGGGCTGTGCCTCGACTCGTGCCACCTCTACGCGTCAGGCTACGACGTAACCGATCGCGATGAACTGGACCAGTTAGTACGGCAAATCGACGCGAGCGTCGGACTCGACCGCGTGCGCGCGCTGCACATCAACGACAGCGCGACGCCGCTTGGCTCGAACCGTGACCGTCATGCCGACGTCGGTAAGGGGCTGATGGGCGAAGGCCTCGGCGTCTTCCTCGCGCACCCGGCCTTCCAGCACCTCAGCGCGTATCTCGAGACGCCCGGCCCCGACAAGCACGGACCCGACGCGAACGAGATCCAGAAGCTGCGCGACCTGCACGCGCGCGCGACCCGATGAGTGCCAGGCACCTAAGGTGCCTGGCACCATTTTCCACGTGAGCGCCGTCTTCCTGGTTCTGTCGGCCTTTTTGGCCAGTGCCGTCGAGATGGTCGAGGCGCTCACGATCGTGCTCGCTGCCGGCATCGCCCGCGGCTGGCGCTCGTCTCTGGCCGGGCTTGCCGCAGCGACCTTTGCGCTCGCCGTGATCGTCGCGGCGCTCGGCCCCGCCCTCACCGTCGTCCCGCTGAAAGACCTGCGCCTCGTCGTCGGCGGGTTGCTGCTCGCGTTCGGGCTGCAATGGCTGCGCAAGGCAATCCTCCGTTCGGCGGGACTGAAGGCTCTGCACGACGAGGATGCGCTCTTCGCCGAAGAGCTCGCAGCCGCACGCGGCGCCGAGCACGTCGAGCGCGCGGGACTCGACTGGTACGGGTTCACGCTCGCGTTCAAGGGCGTGCTGCTCGAAGGGCTCGAGGTCGCCTTCATCGTGCTCACATTCGGCAGCACCCAGGGCAGCATCCCGCTCGCCGCCGCCGGCGCAGCAGGCGCGGTGGTACTCGTCGCAGGCATCGGCATCGCCGTGCGCGCGCCGCTCGCGCGCGTCCCCGAGAACACGATGAAATTCGCAGTCGGGGTCATGCTCACGACGTTCGGCATCTTCTGGTCTGCCGAAGGCGCCGGCGCACACTGGCCCGGCGACGACGCGTCGCTGCCCGGCGTGCTCGTGTTCGTGATCCTCATCTCGGCGGCGTATGTCGCGTTGCTGCGCAATCGTCGGCTGGTGACGGCTTGAGAAAGTTCGGTCGCTTCTGGTGGGACTTCGTGGTCGGCGACGACTGGGTCGGCGCAGCCGGTGTCGTCGTCGCGATCGGCGCCACCGCAGTCCTTGTCGCCGCGCACGTTGCCGCCTGGTGGCTGCTCCCCCTCGCAGTCGTCCTGGTGCTCTATGTGACGCTGCGCCGCGCTGCGGCGTAGGACAACCGTGAGCACCTTCGCGCAGGCCGCGGAAGATCACCTCGACGACGTCTACGGCTACCTCGCCTGGTTCACGGGCGACCGCGCGGTCGCGGAAGACCTGGCCGCCGAGACGTTCGAGCGCGCACTGCGCCTCTGGCACCGCTTCGACCCCGAGCGCGGCTCGGCCCGCACCTGGCTCTGCCAGCTCGCGCGTACGGTCGCGCTCGACCACTTTCGCTCCGAGAAGCGCCGCCTTCGCCGCGAACAACTCGCGGCGCCGCACGAGAGAACGTACTCGCAGTTCGCCGACAGCCTGACGCCAGAGCTCGAGTCGGCTCTGCGCGCGTTGACCGCAGGCGAACGAGAAGTCGTCGCGTTGCGCGTGCTGCTCGATCTCGACGCGAGCACCGCCGCGCGTGTTCTAGGGATCTCCCCCACCAACTGCACGACGCGCTTGAACCGCGCGCTGCACAAGCTCGAGGAGGCGCTCAATGTCGCAGCGTGACGTGCTCGCCGAGTTGCGCCACGCGCGTGTCTCCGCTCCGCCCGAACTGCGCGAGCGCGTGCGCCTGGTCGCACTCGCCGAGAAGACGCCGCCTCGGAAGATCTTCACGTGGCGCCGCTCCGCCGCGCTGCTCGTGCCGGTCGCCGCTGCCATCGCCGCCGCGGTCGTCCTGACCCGGCCGACCCATCCGCAGGCGCTGCAGGTTCAACACGGCGAGGCTGCGATCACAGCACCGAAGACCTTCGCCCTGCCGACGACGCCGAAGCGCGTGGAGCGCTATGGCGCCACCCTGTCGCTGCGCGTGCACGACCAGACGGATCTCTCCGATTCCGTGAAGCAGGCGCTGCGCATCGCGACCTCGCTCGGCGGTTACGCGTCTTCGACGCACGTGTCGACCGGCTCCGCGCAACTCGTGTTGAAGGTCCCGCGCACGAAGGTCGTGCTTGCCTTTGCGCAGCTGGCGAAGCTCGGCACGATCGTCGGTGAGCGAGTCGACATCCTCGACCAGCAGGTCACCATCAACAACAACCTGCGGACGATGGCGCGGCTGCAGCGTCAGTTGAAGGCGCTGCGCGCGCAGCCGCAGACCACGGCCGTGAAGCGCGAGATCGCGCAGCTCACCGCGCGCATCGAGTCACTACAGCGCGCGAACGCGAACACGATCCGCGCCGACCGCTACGCAACCGTCAGCCTGAACGTGTCGACGCCACCGAAGGGCGCACCCACGCACCACGGCCACGGCCCGCTGCACGGCATCGGCGTCGCGTTCACGTGGATCGGGATCGGGCTCTTGTACGCGCTGGCGTTCGGCGTCCCGCTCGCCCTGATCTGGCTGGTCGCCCGCGCCGTGCGCAAGAAGCGCATCGACGCGCTGTTGAACAGCTAACTCTTGATCTGGGCGAACACGCGGAACGTCGGCTCGCCTACCGGGAGTTCCGAGAACTCCGGGTTGATGCAGCCGAGCTCTTCGGTGCGCGACTCGTACGTGCGCTCGATCTCCGCCTTGCACATCGGCAGCGGATGACGCCGCGCGACGATCGCACCAAAGCCCGCAGAACGGCGTTCGGCGGCGCGCAGCATGTCGAGATCGATTTCGACCTCGTACACCTTCTGCATGCAGCCGACATACGTGTGGCCCCACGCCTCGTACGAGTAGACGAACGGGCACGCGCGCTCGAGACACGCTCCCGGATAGACGACCTTGTCGCAGTGAACGGCGCAGCGGCGGCACTCCATCTCGTCCTGCGGGTGGAGCGGCAGCGCGCTGGTCGTCGTCTGCTCGGGTCTCATGTGCGCATTGTCCGAGCGTTCCCGGACGCCTTCAAGACTTGACTTTCGCCTCTCATCGCGCTACGCGGAGCGCGATGTTCAGCACGTCCATCGGTGTGAACGCAAGAAAGTCCGGCTCCACGCCGGCGGGATTGTCCTCTGCCACAAACCACAGCGCCTGAATTGTCGTCATTCCCGCTTCGGCAGCGCGTTGCACATCGGACCCCAGCTTGTCTCCGACGTACAGCGCGGCGTCGGGCTCGACTCCCAACTCGCTCAGGGCCTCCAGCGGGTCGCCGGAGAAGTTCAGCGCGTCGAAGAGGCCTGCCAACCGGTACCGCTCGAGATCGACACGCAGGACGCGCTCCGGCTCAGGCCATGCCTTCGCGACGAGAGCGGTCTTGAAGCCTCGGTCCCGCAGCGTCTCGAGCAGGGCTTGCGCTGCGCCCAGCACCTCGTTTGCCTCGCGCCACACCTCGTGCTCTGCATCGATGAACGCGTCGGGATCCTCGACGCCCAGCTCGCGGAGCAACGTCGCGTAGTCCTCGCCTGTTCTCTCGAAAACCACTTGCCGGTAGCGCTCCGTGAACGCGGGGTCGTCGCGGCCCAAGCCGGCGTGGTGGCCGGCGACGAGCAGGTCGTCGTCCCATGTGAACTTGAGGAGCGTGTTGCTCCAGTCGAAGAGGACCGCGTCGAGCACGACGACTACGCTAGCTATGTGGCGAGGCGGATCCTTTGGGCAACGCTCGCGCTCACCCCGATCGCGCTCGTCGCCCACTACACATTCGACGCTGGAGCAACGGCGTCGTTCGTGCTGTCGGCGGTTGCGCTCGTGCCACTCGCCTGGCTGATCGGCGAAGCAACCGACCACGCGGCACAACACACAGGCCATGGCGTCGGCGGCTTTGTCAACGCGAGCTTCGGCAACGCGCCGGAGCTGATCATCGCGCTGCTCGCAATCAACGACGGTCTGCCGACCGTGGTGCGCGGTGCGATCACCGGTTCCGTCGTCTCGAACATCCTGCTTGTGCTCGGCGCCGCGCTGATCGCCGGCGGCGAGGGCAAGGTCGACACGCGTTCGCTGCGCCTCCAACTCGGCGCGGTGCTCGGCGCGCTCGCGCTGCTGGTCATTCCGTCAGGCCTGGGTTGGACGGGCGGCCATGACCGTCACACGCTGTTCGTCGCGACGATCCCCGTCGCGGTGGTGCTGCTCGTTGCCTATCTCTTGATCACCCGCCACAACTTGTCGATTCACCGCGAAGCAGAGCGCGCAGTTCCGGAGCCGGGAACGTGGAACCTGCGCACTGCGCTCGCCTGGCTCACGGTGGCGACCGTGGCCACGGCATTCGTCTCCGAGGTGCTCGTGCACTCGCTGACCGCGTTCGGCCACGCCGTCGGCCTGGGCAAGTTCTTCATCGCCGTCGTGATCGTCGCGATCGTCGGCAACGCCGCCGAGCACGGCGGTGCGATCGTGATCGCGCGCAAGGGGAACACCCGGCTTGCAACCGAGATCGCGATCACATCGTCGATGCAAGTCGCGTTGTTCGTCGCGCCGGTCGTCGCGCTGCTCTCGTGGCTCGTCGGAGCCGGCCTGCCGCTCGCATTCCGCGGCGTCGAAATGGCGACGATGGCGCTCGCATC
>DASUKC010000137.1:0-17604 GCA_036278975.1 Gaiellaceae bacterium | reverse complement strand
AACCGCACGTAGCGACGCAACGTCGCGCGTCGAGACAAGCAACGACGTCGCGCCCGATTCGCGCCACGCGGCAAGACGATCGGCGATCCGCTCCTTCGAACCGACCAACGCCACCGAATCGACGAACGCATTCGGCACTTTCGCCGTCGCCTCGGCCTGCTTGCCGTCGAGGAACAGATCCTGAATCTCGCGCGCCTCCGCCTCGTACCCGTACCGCGCAAACAAGTCGTTGTAGAAGTTCTTGCCGCGTGCGCCCATGCCGCCGACATAGAACGCGTAGTACGCCTTCAGTGCATCGCGCGCCGACTCGACGTCGTCCGTCAGAACCGCCGGCGCCGACGGTGCGATGTCGAACCCCTCCCGCGCCCGTGCGATCGGGAACACCTCGCGCGCAACCTCCGGCGACCAGAAGATCGGGAGCCAGCCGTCCGCGATGTCGAACGCCTGCTCGACTGCTTTGGGAGCAATGGTCGCGAGATAGATCGGGATCTCCGCGCGCACCGGGCGCAGCATCAGACGCAGCGGCTTGCCGAGCCCGGTGCCACCCGACAACGGAATGTCGTAGTGGCGACCGTGATGCTCGAGCCGCTCCCGGCGCAACGCCGCGCGCACGATGTCGACGTACTCGCGCGTCTTCTCGAGCGGCCGCCCCCACTCGTCGCCGTGCCAGCCCTCGACGACCTGCGGCCCCGACGTGCCGATACCCATCCGGAACCGTCCGCCCGACAGCAGGTCGAGCGTCGCCGCAGTCATCGCCGCGTTGGCCGGCGAACGGCCCGGGATCTGCATCACGGCGGTGCCCAAATCGATCCGCTCCGTCAGGGCACCGAGCCACGCCAGAGGCGTGATCGCATCGGTTCCCCACGCTTCGGCCGCCCACGCCGACTCGTAGCCGAGCCGCTCCGCCTCGCGCGCGAGCTCGATCAGCTCCAGCGGGCTCGTGCCCGGCTGCGCGTAACCCATGTAGAAGCCGAGGCGCACGGAATGCGATGCTAACCCCATGACGCGAGTCGAACAGGCACGCGAGTTCATGAACTCGCGGGTGCTCCCCAACGAGCAGCTGCTGAACCGCGAGGACGACACCGCCGCGGCACTCGTCCGCGAGCTGCAGGACGAGGTGCGCGCGCTCGGCCTCTGGGCGCCGCACGTGCCGCCCGACGCAGGCGGCACCGGCACCGGCTTCCTCGACTACGCCTACCTCAACGAGCACATCGGCCGGTCGCTCTGGGGACAGCTCGTCTTCGGCTGCCAGGCGCCCGACGCCGGCAACGCCGAGATCCTGCACATGTACGGCACCGACGACCAGAAACAGCGTTGGCTCTTCCCGCTCGTCGCGGGCGAGATCCGTTCGTTCTTCTCGATGACCGAACCCGAGGTGCCCGGCTCCGACCCGACGACGTTGCAGACACGCGCGCTGCGCGACGGCGACGACTGGGTGATCGACGGGCACAAGTGGTTCTCGTCGGGCGCGCAGGGAGCGGCGTTCGGCGTCGTGATGGCGGTGACGGATCCCGACGCGCCGCCGCACAGCCGTACGTCGCAGATCATCGTCCCCGCCGACACGCCGGGCGTCGAGGTCGTGCGCCCGATTCCCGTGCTCGGCCATTCGGGTCGCGGCTGGACGACGCATTGCGAGGTGCGTTACACGAACGTGCGCGTTCCGGTTGCGAACACGCTCGGCGAGCCCGGCTCAGGTTTCCTGATCGCGCAGAAGCGTCTCGGCCCCGGCCGCATCCATCACGTGATGCGCTGGCTCGGCCAGATGGAGCGCGCGTTCGAGCTGATGTGCACGTATGCGCTCGAGCGCGAGACGTTCGGAAGTCCCTTGGCGGATAAGCAGACGGTGCAGAACTGGATCGCCGACAGTTACGCCGAGATTCAGGCATGCCGCTTCATGACGCTGGACGCCGCGCACAAGATCGACGGCGGCGACGAGGCGCGCATCGAGATCTCCGCGATCAAGTTCTACGCGGCGCGCGTGTTGCACGATGTCGTCGACCGGGCGATTCAGGTGCACGGCGCGCGCGGGCTTACCGACGAGACGCCGCTCGGGCAGATGCTGATGCTCGCGCGCGGCGGCCGCATCTACGACGGGCCGGACGAGGTGCACCGGATGGTTGTCGCGCGCCGCATTCTCAAGGCGTTTGCAAACGGCGAAGAGTGGCAGTTCAGCTGACGGTGACTTCGCTGCAAGGTCAACTGCTCGTCTCGTCGCCCGCGCTCGTCGATCCGAACTTCCGCAAGACGGTGGTGCTGATCGCACACCACGACGAGGACGGCGCGATGGGGCTCGTGCTCAGCCGCCCGTCGGACGTGCCTGCGGGCGAGGCGATCCCTGCGCTCGACGGCATTCCCGGCGCCGCCGATCCGGTGTTCGTCGGCGGGCCGGTGCAGCCGGACGCGTTCATGGCGCTCGCCGAGTTCGACGACATCGACGAGGCGGCCGCGCCGATCTTCGGCAGCATCGGCTTCATGCCCGCCGAGTCCGAGCCCGACGAGCTTGCGGTGCGCCGTGTGCGCGTCTTCGCCGGCTATGCGGGCTGGGGCGCCGGCCAACTCGAAGCGGAGCTCGCGGAGCCGTCGTGGATCGTCGTCGGCGCCGAGGCAGACGACGCGTTCGCAGACGATCCCGAAGAACTTTGGCGCGACGTCGTCGCGCGCAAGGGCAAGGCGTTCTCGCTACTCGAGACGATGCCCTTCGACCCGGGTCTGAACTGACGCCGCCGCGCCAGGCAAGTGCCTGGCGCCCATGCATAGGCACGCGCCTAGGTACCGGGGTCAGACCCGGGCCAGACCCCACGCTCGTGCCAGGCAAGCGCGTGGCACCCGTACCTAGGCACGTGCCTAGGTAGCGGGGTCAGACCCGGGCCAGACCCCGGCTGGGCGCGTCGCGAAGCCGATCACGAGCGGACGTACAAGCGGCGGCACCTTCCACGCGGGACGCTCGACGTCTCCTAACTCGAAGCCCGCGTCGCGAATCGCCGCGAGCGTGTCGCGATTGGGATGACAACCGCCCGCACAGAAGCCCCACACCGGTTCGAGCCGGTCCTGCCAGCGCTCGAGTTTCGATCCCTCTTCACCGCGCACGTGCTCCATGAAGAGCAGCGAGCCCCCCGGCTTCAACACACGACGCACCTCACGGAGCGACGCTGCGAGATCGTCAACCGTGCACAACGCAAGCGTCGACACCACGGTGTCGAACGACGCATCCGGGAACGGCAGGTCTTCTGCACGCGCCTGAACCGACTCGACCTTCATGCGCTTCGCCATATGCACGTCGGGCTCGGTGAGCACCAGATCGAGTCCGGCGGGATAGTGCTGCAGGTTCGGGCCCGTACCGGCGCCGATCTCGAGCGTGCGGCCCCGCGCATGCGAGAGCAGCTCGCGACGCATCGGGCCAACGGTCTCGCGTTCCTCCTTCGCACTGAGCTTGTCGTACAGCGCCGCGAAGATGCGACCCATCAGGCCGGCGGCAAACCGACGCGGTCGCCGTCGCGGCGCGGGCCGGGCAGGTTGCGAAACTCGAACGGCGCAGGCTCGCGGCCGGGCTGCACGAACCAGCACTCGCCGCTGCGCCCGCTCGTCGCGGCAAGCCACACCGCCTCGGCAACGTCTGAAGGTTGGACCAAAGGAAAGTCACCGAGCTCCTCGCGGATGGAGTCGATCATCGGCGTGTCGGCGATGCCTGGACACACGGCGTTCAGCCGGATCGGCTCGAGCAGCGGCGCGATGCTGCGCACGTAACCGACAACCGCGTGCTTCGTGAGCGAATAGATCGGATCGGCGGGCATTCCTGTCAGACCCGCAAGCGAGGCCGTGGCGACGATCGAGCCGCCCTTCATCACCGACGCAAGACGTTGCACGCCGTAGACGACGCCGTCGACGTTCACGGCAACCGCGCGGCGGTAGTCGCCGCCGAGCACGCCGGCGTTGAGACATGCGATGTCCACGGCACCGACGCGCTCCCACGCAGCGGGATCAGTCACGTCGAAGCCGTTGACGAGGTCGAGCGACTCGACCTCGTAGCCCTCGCGCTCGAGCCGTGCGCGAATCGCGCGGCCGATCCCACCCTCACCACCGGTGACCAAAGCCTTCATGGCGTAAGCACGACCTTGCCCATGTGCTTGCGCTCTTCGATCGACGCGAGCGCATCGTCGATGCGATCCAGCGGGAACGTCGCGCCGACGACCGGCTCGATGTCGCCGTCGCGCCACAACGCAAGCAGCTCTTCCGCGTAACGCTGGACCAGCTCCGGTTCGTGCTTCATCAACCGCCCGAGATACACACCCATCACCGACGCGTTGCGGCCGACGAGCCACTGCACGCTCGGGTCCTGCCACAGCCCGCCGGCAAAGCCGATCGCCGCAATCGTGCCGAGCGGGTTCAGCAGCGGCAGCGAGCGCGTGAAGACGTCGCCGCCGACCGGGTCGATCACGAGGTCGACGCGCAGGTCGTCGATCTCGTCGTAGCCGCGCACCTCGTCGGCACCGGCTTTCAACGCGAAGGCGCGCTTCGCATCGGTGCTCGCAGTCGCATAAACAGTCGCGCCTTCGACCTTGCCGAGCTGGATCGCCGCCGTTCCGACACCGCCCGAGCCGGCGTGCACGAGCACCGAGTCGGTGTAGGTGCGCTGCGCGTACGGGATGTATGCGGTGAGGTACGTCGTGAGGAACGCGGCGCCCTGCGCGAACGTCGCATGCTCCGGCAAGTCGACGCTCCACTTCACCGCCGCCCGCTCGGCAAAGCCGCCCTCTACGAACGCGGCGACGCGTCGGCCGCCGATCTCGCCGGCCACCTCTCCGCCGAGCACGTACGGCAGCTCGGGCATCTGCGGATACAGGCTGCGGCGAATCAGCACGTCGGCGAAGTTGATGCCGGCCGCGCGCACGTCCACAACATCGCCCGCCGGCTCGGGGACGTCCTCGATTGCCAGCGCGCCGCCCTCGCGAAGGACGGCCGCCTTCATCTACCCGACCAGTTCGCTTCGCGCTTCTCGAGGAACGCGGCGACGCCCTCTTGCCCGTCATCCGACGAGAGGCAGTCGACGAACGCCCGCAGCTCGCGTTCGTCGTTGCGCACGTCGCGTGTCTCGCGGAACACCGTCTTGATCTGCCGCAGCGCGTGCGGGCTCTGCTTGTCGAGTGGCGCGACGTACTTCTCGATACCGGCGTCGAGGTCGTCGACGACGAACTCGACGAGCCCCCAGGCCTCCGCCGTCTCGGCGGGGATGCGCTCGCCCGACATCGTCAGCCACTTCGCGCGACCGGGCGAGACCAGCCGTGGCGCACGTTGTGTGCCGCCGCCTCCCGGGAGCAGGCCGAGATTCACCTCGGGGAAGCCGAGCTGGGCGTCGCGCGTCGCGATGCGGAAGTCGCACGCGAGCGCGAGCTCGAGCCCGCCGCCCAGGCAGTAGCCGTGAATCGCCGCGACGATCGGCACCGATGCAGCTTCCATCAGGTCGGCGACCGGCTGGATGCCCGCGGGCGCATCCCCGTCGCCGTTCCCGACGAAGCCGCCGATGTCGGCGCCGGCCGAGAACGCGCGCTCGCCCTTGCCGCGCAGGACGACGACGTTCACGCCGTCGAGGTCGCCGAGGCCGTCGCGAATCGCCTCCGTGATCGTGCTGTTGACCGCATTCACCGGAGGGTTGTCGAGCCAGATCGTCTTGATCACGAGACCGCTTCCTTCGCGAACATCTCGCGCAACTCCGTCTTCTTGAACTTGCCGACGCTCGTCTTCGGAATCTCTGTGACGAACTCGAAGCGCTCGGGCAGCCACCACTTCGCGAAGTTCGGCGCGAGGAAGTCGCGCAACTCCTCGGCGGTTGCGGTCGCGCCTTCGCGCAGCACGACGGCGGCGAGCGGCCGCTCGTCCCACTTCGCGTCGGGCACGGCGATCACCGCGGCTTCGGCAACCGCAGGATGCGCCATCAGCGCGTTCTCGAGCTCGACCGACGAGATCCACTCGCCGCCGGACTTGATCACGTCCTTGGAGCGGTCCTTGATCTGGATGTAGCCGAGCGGGTGGAGCGACACGACGTCGCCGGTCTTGAACCAGCCGTCCTCCGTCCAGCGCTCCGCCTGCTCCGGCGTGTCGTAATACCCCGCCGCGACCCACGGGCCGCGAACCTCGAGCTCGCCCATCGACTCACCGTCCCACGGTAGGACGTTGCCCTCCTCGTCGCGGTTGCGCAGCTCGACAAGCGGCAGCGGGATGCCCTGCATCGCGACGTAGTCGAACTGCGTGTCGAGATCGGCGTCCGCGAGCTCCCCGATCAGCTGCGCGTTCGACGCAACCGGCGACGTCTCGGTCATCCCCCACCCGTGCACCACCTTCATGCCGTGCCGTTCGCGGAAGCCGGCGATCATCGAGCGCGGCGCGGCGGAACCGCCGACGAGCATGCCCTTCAGCTTCGAGAGGTCCCAGCGGTCCGGCTGCGCATCGAGCAGCCCGAGGATGCCGAGCCAGATCGTCGGCACACCCGCCGTCCAGGTCACGCCGTGCTGGACGAAGTCGTCGAGCAGGCTCTCTGGGTCCATGTGCGGCCCGGGGTAGACGAGGTTCGCGCCGCAGAACGCCGCGAGATACGGGTAGCCCCACGCGTTCGCATGGAACATCGGAACGACCGGCAAGATCGTGTCCTGCTCCGAGAGCCCGAGCCCCATCGGGTTGCTCGCCCCGACGCCGAGGGTGTGCAACATGGTCGAGCGGTGTGAATAGAGCACGCCCTTCGGCTGGCCGGTGGTGCCGCTCGTGTAACACATCGCCGCGGCTTCGTTCTCGTCGAGCTCGGGGTCGCGCCACGCGTCGGGATCCGCGCTCGCGAGCAGCTCTTCATACGAGTCCTCGACGACGAACACGTGCTCGATGTTCGTGCGGTCCTTGAAGAGCTCGAGCAGCGGTAGCAGCGAACGGTCGACGATCACTGCTTTGTCGTTCGCGTGCGTCGCGATGAACGCGAGGTCGTTCGGGTGCAGGCGGATATTGAGCGTGTGCAGCACGAAACCGCCGCACGGGATGCCGAGGTACGCCTCGTGATGCTGCGAGTGGTTCCAGCACAGCGTCGCGACGCGGTCGCCGCGCTCGAGGCCGAGCTCGCCGAGCGCTACTGCAAGCGCGCGCGCACGGCGGCACGACTCGGCGTAGGTGATCGTGCTGAAGCTCTTGTCGGGATTGCGCGTGATGATCTTCTTCATCCCGTAGTAGCTCTCCGCGCGCCGCAGGATCATCGGCAGCGTGAGCTGGTAATCCATCATCAGCCCGTTCATCCGATGCCCTGCCTGCGCGGAAGGTCGATCTCGGGATCGACGAGGTGCCCGTCGCGGTCGACGTAGCCGTCCTTGCCGCCGACGATGAAGATCACGAGCTCTTCGTCTGTGCGATTCGAGATCGCGCGATGTGTCGTCGACTCGACGTGCACGATGCCGCCGGGGCCGACTTCGCGCTCGCCGTCGTCGAAGCGGAAGGTTGCGGTGCCTTTGTGGACGAAGTACAGCTCGTCCTGGGTGTCGTGGTAGTGGTTTGGGCCTTCGTAGCCTGCCGCGAGCACGAGGCCGTTCACGCCGAACGCGGTGACATTGAGCGCCCCGCGAACCTTGCGGAAGCCGGGGCCGTCGCCCAGCTCGTCGAGTGAAGAAACGGTGTACGCCATGACGTGATCCTAGTTTCCGAATAGGAAGCGCGTCAGCAGCCGGTCCCGCCAGCGGTCGGGCAGCTTCTGCAGCCGCGCACGCCGCTTCGCATCGGGGCCGACGACGTAGCGCGCCTTCGGCTTCTTCGCGGTGAGCGCGTGCTCGACCGCCTTCGCGACGGCATCTGGCGACACAGCTGACGTGCTAGAGCGACGTTGCGCGAGCGCGCGGAACTTCTGGAGCCGCTCGCCGTAGTACTCGCCCGCCTCCGGTGGCATGTTGTCGGCAGTCGGTTGCGGCTTCGTCCAGATGGCAGTGGCGATGGTGCCAGGCTCGATGATCGCCACGTGCATGCCGGACGGTGCGAGCTCGACGCGCAACGCATCGGCCATCGCTTCGAGCGCGAA
Source organism: Gaiellaceae bacterium (assembly GCA_036278975.1). Classification (GTDB taxonomy): domain Bacteria; phylum Actinomycetota; class Thermoleophilia; order Gaiellales; family Gaiellaceae; genus PALSA-600. The sequence goes on along the minus strand of DASUKC010000137.1, from coordinate 9,566 downwards.
CTTCGACATCGCGTACGCACCGAGGAACGGCAACGCCGACCGGCCGCCGATCGACCCCATGAGCACGACACGGCCTTGCCGCCGGCGTAGCGCCGGCAGGAACGCCTGCAGGACACGCAGCTGACCGACGACGTTCACGTCGAGCTGGCGCTGCAGTTCCTTCGGCGGCAGAAACTCGAGCGGAGCGGCAACCGCGATGCCTGCGTTGTCCACCAAAGCATCCAGCTCCTCGACGGCAGACGCCGCGTGCCCGATCGCAACTTCGTCCGTCACGTCGAAGACGAGCTCGCGCGTGCCCGCCGGCGCCTGTCCGGGCGCGCGCACCGATGCGTACACCGTCCAGCCGCGGTCGAGCAGCAGCTTGCACGTCGCCGCACCGATGCCGGATGACGCGCCGGTTACGAGTGCAGCAGGAATGCCGCGACCTCGGCCCGCTGCTCGCGGCCGTAGCCGAGCGCGCCCTCGAGCCACAGCGCACGCTTGTAGTAGCGGTGCAGCGGGTGCTCCCACGTGAAGCCGGTTCCGCCGTGCGCCTGAATCGACTTTTCGCACGCGGAGACTGCGGCCGCGCCGGCCTGCGACTTCGCGGCGAGCGCGGCGATCTCAGCCTGCTCGTCGTTCTCGGCAACACACCACGCCGCCCAGTACGAGAGCGAGCGCGCAAGCTCGACCGCGATATACGCGTCGACGAGCGAATGCGACACCGCTTGGTACGCACCGATCTTCTTGCCGAACTGCTCGCGCTCTTTTGCGTACGCGATTGCCATCTCGAGCGCCGCGCTGCCAACGCCGACCGACTCGAGCGCAAACGCAGTGAGTAGCCGCCGCCGCACGTCTGGCCAGTCACCCGACGCAGCCTCGGCGCCGTTCGGCGACAGCCGCCCGAGGCCGAGCGTCTCGTCGACGGTCGTCAGCACCTCCCCGGCCGCGGTCGAGCCCTGCATGTCGGGAGTCAGTACGCGGTCGACGGAGTTGAGATGCGGGACGAAGCCGTCGATCTCGATCGACCACACGTCGTCATCGGGCTGCGCCGCGATCTCATTCAGCACGAACGGCCCCTCGTACAGCACGCGGCCGAGCTCCTCGAACAGCACCGCCGCATCGAGAAACGAGAAGTCTTCGCTTCTGAGGATCCCGACCCAACCGAGCTCGCTCAGCTGATCCATGGTCGGCGACGGGTTCGCCTCCAGGAACGCGCGCGCTTCGCGGCGTAGGTCTTCCTGCTCCTGACTGAACGAAAAGTCCACTACCTGCCCTGCGCCTTCATCGACTGCGCGGCATGTCGAGGACGCGTTCGGCGACTATGTTGCGCAGGATCTCGCTCGATCCCGCCTCAATCGTGTTGCCGCGCGAGCGCAGCTGCTGGTACTGCCAGTAGCCGTCGCCGCCGCCGTTCGTGAGTTGCGCGTGCGACCCGAGAATCTCGAGTGCGAGCTTCGTGAGCCGCTGGTTGTTCTCCGACCAGACGAGCTTCGAGATCGAGCCCTCGGGGCCGGGGATGCCGGTCTTGGTGAGCGTCGTCAGCGAGCGATAGTTGGTGAAGCGGATCGCCTGCAGCTCGACCCACTCGCGCGCGATTCGGTCGCGCAGGATCGCGTCGGTGACGTTGAGCTCGTCCGCGAGCGCGACCAGCTTTCGCACCGCGACGTCGAGAGTTGCAGCCAATGCAAACCCGAGCGTCCCGCGCTCGTGCAAAAGCGTCGTCATCGCAACCTGCCAGCCGCCGCCGACCTCGCCGAGCAGGTTTTCCTTCGGAACCTGCACGTCGGTGAAGAAGATCTCGTTGAACTCCGCGTGGCCGGTTATCTGCACGAGCGGCCGCACCTCGACGCCGGGCGCGTGCATGTCGGCGATCACATACGTGAGGTTCTTGTAGCGCGGCTGATCCGGCAGCCCCAGCCCGACGAGGATGCAGTAGTCCGCGATGTGCGCGAACGACGACCACACTTTCTGGCCGTTGACGAGGAAGTGGTCGCCCTTGTCCTCGATGCGCGTGCGCACCGAGGCGAGGTCGCTGCCGGCGCCGGGCTCGGAGAAGCCCTGGCACCAGATCTCCTCCGCCGTGAGGATCTTCGACAGGTAGCGCGCCTTCTGCTCGTCGGTGCCGGTCGCCATGATCGTCGGCCCGGCCATGCCGATGCCGATCACGCCGAGATGCGACGGCGCCTCCGCGCGTGCGAGCTCTTCGAGATAGATCGCCTGGTGGCTGTACGGCGCGCTCGACCCGCCGTACTCCTTCGGCCACGTGAGCCCGGCGTACCCGGCCTCACCGAGCTGCCGGCTCCACTCGCGGTCGGAGTCCTCGAAGCGACGCGAGCCGCGCTCGCGTGACTCCTGCGGCAGGTTCTGCGCGATGAAGTCGCGCACTTCCTGGCGGAAGGCTGCTTCCTCCGGCGTGTCGCGGAGATCCACGTCGCGATCCTACGCCAGGTTCACGGCGTCAGCACCGTCCGGATCACGTCGCCGCTCTTCATCGCCTCGAAGGCCTCGCTCCACTCGGCAAGCGGCGCGACGCGCGAAACCATGCCGGCAAGGTCGAGCTTGCCGATGACCGCGAGCTCGGCCAGCCACGGAAAGTCCTCGGGCAGGTGGTCGCCGCCGTGCGACACGAGGATGCGCGCGCGACGCGCAAAGAGCGACGGCAGCGTGACCTCGGCCGTCTCCCCGGCCGGCGACAGGCCGACCTGGATCACCGTCGGCGCGAGCGACAGCGCGAGCTCGAACGTCTGCTTCCGCGCGACGACGTCGAACGCGAAGTCGGCGGGGCCGTTACCCGCATCCGTCGCACCGAATCGCCTCGCCTGCTCGACCTTTCTCTCGTCCAGGTCGATGGCGCGGATCTCGGACGCCCCTGCGATACGCGCGCCCTGAATCACCGACAGACCGACGGCGCCGCAGCCGATCACCGCGACGCGCGCGCCTGGCCAGATCTGTGCGGTTTCGATCACCGACATCACGCCCGTCGCCACTGCGCAGCCGAGCAGGCACGCCTCCTCCGGCGCGAGGGTCGGCACCTTTGCCACCGCGACCGCAGGCACGACGGTGCGCGTCGCGAACGTGCCGGTGCGCAACACGGGCACCAGGTCGGTTCCGTCGGCGCGATGCAGACGGCCGGCCGCGCTCGGCGGCTTGCGGCAGTAACGCGGATTGCCGCGCAGGCACGGCGCGCATTCACCGCAGGCGGTCTTCCAGCCGATGACGACGCGGTCACCTGGCGCAACGGAGTCGACGCCTTCGCCCACCTGCTCGACGACACCGGCGCCTTCGTGACCGAGCAGCACGGGCAGCTTGTGACCCCATCCGTCCTCTTCGATCACGTGCAAGTCGGTGTGGCATACGCCTGTCGCTTCGATGCGCACGAGCACCTCGCCCGCCTGCGGCTCGTCGACGACGATCTCCTCGAGCGCAACGCGCCCGGGCTCGCTCAGGACGACGCCGAGATCCAACTGTGATCAAGCTCACGGATCGAAGTTGCGCCGGCGAGTGCAAGCGTGATGTCGATCTCGGCCATCAGGTTCTGCACGAGCTCCTCCACGCCGCGCTGACCACCGACGGCAAGTGCATACGCATACGGCCGGCCGAGCAGCACCGCGTCGGCACCCAGTGCAACCGCCTTCAAGACGTCGGCGGCGCAGCGAATGCCGCCGTCCATCAGCACGACCGCATCGGGCAGCTCGGCGCGCACCTCGACGAGAGCGTCCAAGGCAGCAACCGCGCCGTCGACCTGCCGGCCGCCATGGTTCGACACGATCACGCCGTCCATGCCGTGCGCGAGCGCGAGTTGCGCATCGTCTGCGGTGAGCACGCCCTTCACGAGCAGCGGCAGCGACGTCTGCGAACGCAGCCAGTCGAGATCGTCCCACGCGAGGCCGACGTTCGGGAAGGTCGCGAGCATCGTCGCCGCGGCGGTGAGCAGATCCTCCGCCGGCGTTTTGTCCAGCCGCGACAGGAAGACGGGGTCGGAGAAGAACTGTCCGCAACCTTCGCCCTTGATGAACGGCAGATACGCCTGCCGCAGGTCGCGCGGCCGCCAGCCGAGGTTGAGCGTGTCGAGCGTGACGACGATCGCCGAGTAACCCGCGGCTTCCGCGCGCTGCACGAAGCTCGCGCAGATCTCACGATCGTTCACCCAGTACAGCTGGAACCAGCGCGGACAACCCGTCTCGGCGATCTCTTCGATCGAATTCGTCGCCGCGCTCGACAGCACCATCGGCACACCGGCCGACGCCGAGGCGCGCGCAACTGCGAGCTCTCCTTCCTCATGGGCGATCGACAGCACGCCGATCGGCGCGAGCAGGAACGGGGCCGGCGAGTGCAACCCCAGCACGTCAACCGACTGGTCGCGCACCGCGTTACCCGTGAGCATGCGCGGGCGGATCCGCCACTTCTCGAACGCGCAGAGATTCGCGCGCATCGTCGACTCCGCTCCCGCGCCGCCCGCGATGTAGCCGAACGCGCCGCTATCGAGCTTCGCCTCGGCGGCGCGCTCCCAGTCGGCGGCCTCGATCGGCCACTCCGGTGGCTGCTGCGCGATGTAGATCGCGTTCTGGATCAAGGAGCCGCTGAAGCTCATGAGCGCGTCCGATCCTATGCGTTCAATGGGCCAATGAGCACGAGGCGGGTGGAGGCTTTCAGTGACGGTGTCTTTGCGATCGCGGCGACGCTGCTGATCCTCGACGTGCACCGGGCGGGCGGCTCGGTCTCGCACGGGCTCGCGCACGCTTGGCCGTCGTACACCGCGTATGCGATCTCGTTCCTGACGATCGGGATCATCTGGGTGAACCATCACACGGTGCTCGAGCAAATCGATCGTGTCGACCGGACGTTCATGTTCATCAACCTCGTGCTGCTGATGATCGTGTCGTTCAGCCCGTACCCGACCCGTGTGCTGGCCGAGACCTTGCGGCACGGGTCAAAAGCCGCCGCGTTCGACTACGGGGCGACCTTCGTGCTGATGTCGATCGCGTTCGTCGCGCTGTGGTTCTACGCGTCTTGGAACAAGCGCCTGCTCTCGCCGGATGCAGACCCGAAGACGGTGTCCGGCATCACGCGCTCGTTCCGTCCCGGCTCGGTCATGTACACGACGGCGATGCTCTCGTCGCTGATCTCCGCGTACCTCGCGGTTGCGCTCTACGGCGCGATCGCGCTCGTGTACGTGGTGGAGAACTCGCTCTTCGGCCGCGACTAGGTAACGCGAAAGCTGTCGAGCAGACGCTGCGTCGCGGCGCGCGTCTTCGTTGACACGCCGCGGCCGGCGTAGACGATGAAACCGAGGTAGCGGCCGCCCTGACGGAACCAAATGGTCTGGCCGCGCATGGCCGGCAAGCCGCAGCACCCTTCCAGCCGGTCGAAGTGGTCCCAGTGGATGCGGAAGCGTTCGGGCCGGCGCAGGTTGCCGTAAGGCTTGTTGACGTGATCCTCCTCGACGAACACGAGCACCTGGCCCGCTGCGGGCCGCACCCAGCCGCTCGAAGTGATGCGAGGCTGTCGCGTACCGACAACGGCGAGCGTCATCGGGTCGCACGTCGCGAGCTTCGGATTCGTCGTCAGGCCGTGCCAGCCGTGCGGCAACGCGAGCTGGAGGCCGACGAAGACGAGTGCGAGCGCGCCCATCTCACGTCATACGACGCGGCGGACCGTCGAGGTCCACAAAAAATCCCGCCGGATCGGTGGAGCTTTCGTCCACCTCACCAACCGAACCTCTCGCGCTTGCGCGCGTCGGGTGTCGCTCGGCGAGGCTTCGACCTACTCGCTCCCCGTGTCCGACGGGAGCGTCAATGTACGTCGGCTACGACACGTCCGCAAGAGCGAGCGCGAACGAAAAATGCGCAACGTGCGGCGAGTGTCTCTAGGGAGCTCCGGGAGCGTTGCCGCCGTACTGGACGGTGAAGCCGTTCGCTGTCAGCGGCGAGGGTGTCGACACCGGCGTGTCGGCCTGAACCATCTGCTCCGAGTCGATCGACGACTGCGGGCCGTTCACGAGCAGCTTCGTGAACGTGACCGCCGGCGAGTATTGACCGAGCGGCAGGACGTTGTTCGTCGCAGCGTCCGCGGGAGCTTCGACGATCCATTCGGCCGACGACAGCGCGCTCGAGTAGTTCACCTGCACGTTCGTCTGCTGACCGGTCGTGTCGTTCTTGAGGCGCAGGTTCCAGATGCCGGCTGAGATCTGGCCGATCGAGACGGTGACCTGGTCGCCGGCCTGAACGGCGAACGCCGGTATCGGTATCGGGGGCGCCGGGTAGACCTCCGTCCAGGCGTACGGCCCGGCCGGGCTCGAGCCCGCGGGGAACTCGTAACTGATGCCCGCCTGCAGCACGGTGTTCGATGTCACGCCGTCGATGCCCACCCACTCGGCGAAATACGTGCCGGACACGGGCGACATGGTGGCGACGTTGAACGTGCCGCTCACGTACGTGAACGGGCCGCCGTTGACGTCGTAGCCCGACCAGTTCTGGCTGTGCAGGCTGTTCATCGGGCTCGTGAGCACGAGCGCCGGCCCGTCGATGCTGAGCACCAGCGTCGCCTGGCCACTCAGCTGGTTCGCATCTGTGACCTGGAACGTGACGACGTAGTCGCCCGGCACGGTCGGCGTTCCCGACAACAGGCCGGACGGGGCGAGGGACATGCCCGCCGGCATCGTGCCGCTGGTCAGCGCCCACGTGTACGGCGCCTTGCCGCTCGTGACCGCGAGTTGCGCCGAGTACGCGATGTTGAGGGCGCCCTCCGGCAGGTCGGTCGTCGAAACCGTTGGCGCTTGCGGCGGAGGCGGCGGTGCGGCCGGCGCTTCGACGACGGACGCCGTCGCGGTCGCGGCCTTCTTGCCGGCGCGCAGCGCGTGGATACGGAAGTGAATCTTCTGCTGCGTCTGCGAAGTCGCGGCCAGGACCGGGAACTTCAGCTTGGCGCGCCCGGAGCGGCAGTTCACCCGGTGCGCGATGTACGGCCCGGACGGGCGACGCTGGCCGCTAATCACACAGGAGGTCGCGGCGCGGACGGTCGCGGTGACGGTGACCGTGCCGCCCGCGTTCGGGAGCAGGATCGGCGCTGCCGAGTAGGAGACGATCTTCGGGCTCTTCGGCGGTGCGACCTTCAGCGGTCCGCCGACCGCGAGGTGAACCGGAGTCGCGCTACCGCCTGTCGCTGCCGCGCCGATGACGCACGCGAACGCGACGACTGAACAGATGGCCCCCCGTAGCATCGCCCTCTCCACGCCGGCGCATGGTGCCAGAAGTTTCTAAGAATCGAGAAAGCGACTGTTTTGGAATACCGACCAGTCAGGGGTAGGGACTCACCTTCGCTGGAGTTGGCACACACGCGGCACGGGAGTTGGCACACAACGCGGGCCGATCCCTTTCGCTGAGCCGAACCGCCGTTAGCCTCAGCGGGAATGCCTGCTGATGGTGTCGAATAGGTCGCGGTGGCGACGACTCTGTTCACAATCGGCTACGAGGAGCACCAGACGCCGGCATCTCTGATCCGCGCACTCAAGCGCGCTGGTGTGCGTCGGCTAGTTGATGTGCGCGAGCTGCCGCTGTCACGTCGGCGCGGCTTCTCGAAGACGGCGCTCGCGGGCGCACTCGCGGGCGCGCGGATCGAGTACGAACACGTTCGTGCACTCGGCAACCCGAAGCCGTACCGCGACCTCTACAAGAGCGGCAGGGTTGGTCGCGGCGAGCGCGCCTACCGCAAGCACCTGCATAACGGGTCGTACTCGTCGCTGGTCGAGCTCGCTGGTCGTCTCAAGGAGAAGCCGACCTGCTTGCTCTGCTTCGAGGCCGCGCACGAGGAATGCCATCGCGCCGTGATCGTCGAGGCGCTGTCAGAACGCCTGCCCCGGCTGAAGGTCGAACACCTGAGCTAGGGGAAGAGAGCGAGCGCCTGCTGTGCAGGAACCTCGATCTTCGGCGGCCAGAAGGCACCGAGCAACAGGAACTGCTGCGGCCGTCTCGCCACGCTACCGGCGAAGAAGCTGACATCGCGGCGTTCGCCGCAGACAACGTTGAGCCAGCGGTCGTGGACGAGCTCGAGACGCTCCTCGAGCGTGCGTCCCGGCTTGAGTGACTTGCGGAAGTTCTCGCCGATCTCCCAATCAATCATCGAGATGCGATGGCCGCCGCAGGCTGGATCATCGCAGCGAAAGCCGAAGTGGAAGTCGAACGGGATTTTCTCGAGCGGCCGTCTCTGCTCCTCGCAGAACAAGTTCGTCTGCCCGAGCGCCGTCTGTCGCTTCTGATCCCACTCCGGGGAAGTCGGTGTGATCTCGAGCTTGGTGATCTCGGCGGGACGGAAGACGCCGAGCGAAGTGCCGTCGATTTTCTGGCGACGCATCAACTCGCAGAGCGAGCCGATGCGTACAGCTTCGACAAGCGGTACCCGTTCGCTCCAGCCGTGCTTCGCCGACAGGTGGCCCACGATCTCAATCGTGTCCTCGTTCGGCGCGAAGCTTTCCGGCCGTGAGTCGCCCGTGCGATGCCGACCGCGCAGCCTGACGATGTCGTACTTCTCGAACTGGCGGCGACGCGGAAGATCGCGGTAGCGAACCGGGTACAACCTGATCCATTCCGGCGTTGGCGTATCGAGTCGCAGCCCGGCTACGCAGACGCTTTCGCTGTATTTCGTCGAGGGCGTCGGGTACGCCTTGACCGTAATCAGCACCTCGAGGTCGACTTCGTGCGGATCGCCACTCATCGGGCCGACGAGTGTACGGACGGCCCCGGCTGGTTCCTGGCGGCCCCGGCAGACAAGCCGACTCGGCCTAGTCAGGAACAGACGGATTTGGCCAAAATCGCCATGCGCGCGCCAATATCGCTACTATCGCGGCTGGATCGCACGTACCCAACCGTGTATCCACCAGCGAAGGCCGCCAACTGGCGGTCTTCTGCGTTCTAGAGGGCGGTTCGGCGTTTCAGACTGTGCTACTCTTGGTGACGGATCGCACGTACCCAACCGTGTATCCACCAGCGAAGGCCGCCAACTGGCGGTCTTCTGCGTTCTAGACGGCCTTTTCGGGCACTGGCGCTCCGGTCAGGATCACTGGCTCGAGAAGACAGGAGGCGTACAGGCCTCTGAAGCGCCGGAGTGTATGTCGAGCTCTCGGATCCTGGTGGTCGTAGTCGAGCTCTATACGGCGTTCCGTAAACGCGACGAGATCGGCCGGCCAGACACCGGGGCTATAAACGCTTCGAGCAAACATCGCGGTTTCGATGATCGGGGTGCCGTAGATCCCGACCGCGTCCTTACCATCGTGGAGCATCTCGACAACTTCTCTTGCGGTTGATTGCTCTTCATCGCAGACGAGGATTACGTACTCCCCTGCGTCACGGGCGATCTGTTCCACCTGAGGAACGAGTTGGCGAAGCACGCCCATTCGCCAATCGTCGAGAGGCGGCACGTCAGTTGAGCCGGGAACGTGCGCGGACACAGCGATGCGACAGTCGTGCCGCTCAAGAGCCTTCAGGCCAAGACGGAAAATGTCCACCCTGTCAGCAACAGTCTTGCCCTCAAAGTCGCCCATACCCCCGAAAAGATGCGCGCCGTGAAGTTCTGTGCCGACGGGCAGTTCC
>DASUKC010000136.1:0-29435 GCA_036278975.1 Gaiellaceae bacterium | reverse complement strand
AGCTTGTCGACGAAGAACAGGCGGCTCTCGAACATCTTCTCGAACACGAGGATCGTGCCGCGCGCCTGTGTTGCGACGACGACGGCAATCGACGTGAGGTCGGCCGGGAATGCAGGCCACGGCCCGTCTTCGATCTTCGGGATCGCGCCGCCAAGGTCGTCTTGCACGACCAGCTCCTGGTTCGGCGGGACGCGCACCCAGCCGTCGCCGGTCTCGAGCTCGATCCCCAAGCGGCGAAAGACGGGGATGATCGGCCAGAGGTCGTCGTTGACGATGCCCTCGATCGTGAGGTCGCCGCCGGTGACCGCCGCCATGCCGATGAAGCTGCCGACTTCGATGTGCTCCGGCCCGATTGCGTGCGAGCCGCCGAAGAGGCGCTCGACACCGGTGATCTCCAGCACGTTCGAGCCGACGCCCGACACTTTCGCGCCGAGCGAGTTGAGGAAGCGGCAGAGATCCTGCACGTGCGGTTCGCACGCGGCGTTCGAGATCATCGTCTTGCCCGGCGTGAGCGTCGCAGCCATCACGGCGTTCTCGGTCGCCATGACCGACGCTTCGTCGAGATGGATGTGCGTACCGCTCAACGTTCCCTTGAGCTCGTAGCGCTCTCCGATGTCGACCGACGCACCGAGCTCCGCGAAGGCGTGGATGTGCGGGTCGAGGCGGCGCCGGCCGATCACGTCTCCGCCGGGCGGCGGCACGCTCGCGTGCCCGAGCCGCGCGAGCAATGGGCCGGCGAGCAGGAACGAGGCCCGGATGCGATTCGCAAGCGCCTCGTCGACATCGGGCCGTACGTCCTGTGCGTGCACACGAACTTCGTTGAGGCCGGTCCACTCCACGTCGGCACCGAGCCCATCGAGCAGCTCGAGCATCGTGTCGACGTCGCGGATACGCGGAACGTTCGTGACGTCGACCGGTTCGGCCGTGAGCAGGCACGCGGCAAGAATCGGCAGCACGCCGTTCTTGTTTCCGGCCGCGCGGACGCGACCCGAGAGCGGTCTCCCGCCCTCGATCACGAACGACTCGGCTGTCTGCCTGACCGTGGTCTCCGTCATGGCGCGGATATGGTAGATGCGCCTTGAATCCGACCCGCGAACAGGCCTGGGAGACGCTCACCAGGTACACGAAGAGCGAGGCGCTGCTACGCCATGCGCTTGCCGTCGAGGCGGCGACTGCGGCCTATGCGCGCCGCTTCGGCGAGGACGAAGAGCAGTGGCGGGTCGCTGCGCTGCTTCACGACTTCGACTACGAGATGCACCCGACGCTCGACAAGCACCCGCAGGACGGCGCACCGATCCTACGCGAGGAGGGTTACCCGGAGGAGATCGTCGAGACGGTGCTGTCGCACGCGAACCACCTGAACATGCCGCGCGATACACCGCTCAAGAAATCGCTCTTCGCGTGTGACGAGCTCTCGGGCTTCGTGCACGCGTGTGGCCTCGTTCGGCCGACCGGGCTCGAAGGGCTGGAGCCCAAGTCGGTGCGCAAGAAGCTTAAGCAGCCGTCGTTCGCGGCGGGTGTCTCACGCGACGACGTGAACGAAGGCGCCGAGCTGCTCGGTCTCGAACTCGACGAGCACATCGCGAACGTTGTCGCAGCGCTGCAGCCGATCGCCGGCGAGCTCGGACTACCCGCGTGACGCGGTAACGAGCCGTTCGAGATCCGACTCGTCGTTCCACCAACCGACCGACGCGCGCAACAGGCCGGTGCCGGGCAGCTCGCGCAACATCACGCCTGCGTCGTAGAGCTCACGAACGGTCGCCGCCGTGTCGCCGCGTCCGCGCCAGGACATCAGCGTCGCCTGGTTCGGTTGTGTCACGACGTCGTGTCCAGCGTCGACGAGTTCCTCGCGCAGCTGCTCGGCGAGGTCGCGCGAGCGGGCAAACCGTCCTTCGGGCAGCTCGGTCAATGCCGCTTCGAGACCGGCGAGTGACGATGCCGGCGTGAAGCCGGTATCGAATCGCGCGGCACCTGCCCTCGGCTCCCACGTGCCGGCCTTCAGGTCATACGACGCGGCGCCGAGATAGCCGACGAGCCTCGGCGGCAATGCCTCTGGCTCGCGAATGTAGAGCGCGCCGGTCGCGTCGGGGCCGCAAAGCCATTTCTGACAGCTGATCGTGTACCAGTCCGCTGCGGTCGCATCGACAGCCATCGCACCTGCCGCTTGTGCACCGTCGACGAGCACCGGCAGCCCAGTCGCTTCGCGGAGCTCGCGCCACGGGAAGATCGTCCCGTCGATCCACGAGACCGCGGAGAGTGCGATCAGTCGTGTGCGCGAGGTGACGGCGGCGCGCACGGCGTCGAAGACCGCGTCGGCAGGGATCCCGTTCACCGATGCGACGCGCAGCGACACGCCGGAGGCAGCCAGCGGGCCGATCAGCCCGAAGTGCTCGGCGTCGGTGGTGACGACTTCGTCGCCTTCCCGCAGACCCAAGCCGATCACCGCTATGTGAATGCCCTGCGTCGTCGAGTCAGTCAGCGCGAGGTGGTCTGGTGATGCTCCAACTTGCTGCGCGAGCAGCGCCCGCACCCGATCGCGGCGCGCGAACATCTCGTCGAAGTACTGCGCTCCTGCGCGTCCGTGCTCACCTTCCTGCGCGCGCAACGCGGCCATCGCATCGAGCGTCTGGCGCGAGAGCGGCCCGAAGGTGCCGGCGTTGAAATACGCGTACGCGGCGCACACGGGGAAGCGGTCGCGCACGTTCTGAGAAAACTCAGTCACAGGATTTCGAGCTCCACCGGCGCATGATCTGACAAAAGCGACCCGTCCGGGCGACGACGACGTTCCTCGTCCCACACGCGAAGCTCGGTGACCGGCGCGCCGCGCACGAGGATGTGGTCGATTCGCGGGCCGGCCGGTGAGAACCCCCACTCCGCGCCGAGCAGGCTGTCGGGTGTGAGGTTGAAGTCGCCTGCGAGCACGAGCACATCATCGGGCCGAGTCACGGAGTCCGCGAACCACGCCGCGCGGATAAGCTCGGCTTCGGTGATGCCTTGCACGCCGCCTGTGCAGTGCGTGTTCACGACAACGAGCTCGCGGTCGCTGCCGGCGATGCGGACCGCCTGCACGATGCGCCGCTCCTTTGCCCAGTGCAACCGCGCACGCACGTCGAGCTCGAGCTCGGAAGCCACGCGCGCGCGGAAGCGCAGCGGGTTGAGCGTCAGCACGTGGTGCGCGAGCACCCGGTAGCGCGGTGCGAGCCAGATCGCATTCCCCTGCCCGGCGACTGCCGAGCGGATGACCCCGTGGTTCGGAGCAGTGAGCGCGCGGCCGGCGAGCGCGCCGAACATCGGTCGGTGGGCGATGTCGCCGACGGTGAAGCGCCCGAGCGCCCACGCGGGTACTTCCTGCACGCAGACGACGTCGGGCTCGTCGGCGGTGACCAGCTCGAGCATCTCGTCGAGAAACGCCTGCCGCTGCGGTGGCAGCGTGTTGCCGTGGAACAGGTTCCAGCTCCGGACGAGCACAGGACTACGCTACTTCGGTGCGCGTCCTCCTCGCCGACCCCCCGGCGTTCACCCCTTGGTACGACCACGAGCTGGCGGCGGCGCTGGCGCGCGACGGGCAGCACGTCGCGCTCTTGACATCCCGGTTTCGGTTCGGCGACACGCCGGAGCCGGCTGGCTACAAGCGACTCGAGCTCTTTTACCCGCTCTCGTCACGGCTGTTCAAGCGTTCAAAGCTTCGCCTGCCGTTGAAGGCGGTCGAACACGCAGGCGTGCTCGCGTGGCTGGCCTACGTGAAACCTGACGTCTTGCATCTCCAGTGGCTCGCACTGCCGCAGCTCGACCGCGTTCAACGTTTCCGCGTGCCGGCTGTCTTCACCGCGCACGATCTCTTGCCGCGCCGGACGGCAGGTAAGACCGATCTCTGGCGCAAGCTGTTGCGCAAGTTCGACGCCGTCGTCGTGCACACCGAGCACGGTCGCAACGTGCTTGGCGAGCTCGGTGTCGCCGCACACGTCATCCCGCACCCCGTCTACCCGAGTGCGGCGCAACGCGCAGACGACGGGCACACGCTCCTTTCGCTCGGGATGATCCGACCGTACAAAGGCCTTCCGGATGCGATCGAAGCGACGCGGCGCATCCCGGACGCGCGCCTCCTCGTCGCCGGCGACCCAGCCATGCCGATCAACGACCTGCGAAACGCCGAGCGGACCGAGTGGCGGCTTGGCTACCTCTCACCCGCAGAGCTCGATCGCGCGCTCTCCGAATCGACGATCGCCGTCTTCCCGTATCGCGCCGAGCTCGACCAGTCGGGCGCGTTACTGCAGGCGCTCGGTGCCGGTGTGCCGGCGGTCGTCTACGACGTGGCCGGGCTCGGCGAGCCCGTTCGCGCCTTCGGCGCAGGCACAGTCGTCCCCGCAGGCGACGTCGATGCGCTCACCGACGCCGTGCGCACCCTGCTCGAGGACGATGCGGCGCTGGCGCGTGCGCGGGAAGGCGCCGACCGTGCGCGCCGTGAGCTCACCTGGGATGCTGCCGCCGCCAGCCATCGTGCCCTCTACGAGACTCTTGTGTGATGTTCCGGCGATCGCGGTATAGACCGGTCGCCGATGCACAGGTGGATCTGTTCACACGGGAGCACGCCGACTTGCTCGTCCGCATCTCGGACTTGCAGGCGGCCTACGATCGCGCCGACCGCGACGACGCCGAAGAGGCATTCGGCGACTACACGGACGCCCAGGCACTGGCGGCGGAGCTCCTCGAGGAGATGCGCGACCACTACGCGCGCACCCTCGACGACAGCGACGACTACATCGAGGCGTTCAACCGCGTCGTGAAGCGCCGCTTTCCCCTGATCGCAGCAGAGTTGGACTGATGGCCGAGCGCATCGAGGACTACGCGCTTCTCGGCGACCTGCAGACAGCTGCGCTGGTCGGACGAAGCGGCTCTGTGGACTGGCTCTGCTTCCCGCGCTTCGACTCGGGGTCGTGCTTCGCGTCAATCCTCGGATCGACCGAGAACGGGCGCTGGCTGATCGCCCCCTCTGCCGGTGGTCCCGCGACGGAGCGCCGCTATCGCGACAACACGCTGATCCTCGAGTCGGAATGGGAAACCGAGACCGGCCGTGTGCGCGTCATCGACTTCATGCCACCGCGCGAGACGAAGCCGGACATCGTGCGCATCGTCGAAGGGCTCGAGGGCCACGTCGAGATGAACACCGAACTGATCATGCGCTTCGACTACGGGTCGATCGTCCCGTGGGTGCGCCGGCTCGACAAGGAGACGATCGTCGCCGTGGGCGGCCCGGATGCACTTGTACTGCGCACGCCGATCAAGCTCGAGCCGTCCGGCTTGACGCACTCCGCGAAGTTCAACGTACGCAAAGGGCAACGCGTCCCATTCGTCCTCACGTGGCACCCGTCCAGCCAGGAGCCGCCGAAGGTCGTGCATGCCGAATCGGCGCTGCGCGACACCGAGCGCTTCTGGCGGAAGTGGCTCGAAGGCTGCCGTTACGAAGGGCCGTACACCGAAGAAGTACACACGTCGCTGCTCGTGTTGAAAGCGCTGACGTACCAGCCGACGGGTGGCATCGTTGCCGCACCGACGACCTCGCTTCCCGAACGTATCGGCGGCGTACGCAACTGGGACTACCGCTACTGCTGGCTGCGCGACGCGACGTTCACCTTGTACGCGCTGCTGAACGCCGGCTTCGAGGAAGAGGCCGCGGCATGGCGCGACTGGCTGTTGCGTGCGGTCGCCGGAGACCCGGCGAAGATGCAGATCATGTACGGCGTCGCCGGCGAGCGGCGCATTCCGGAGGCCGAAGTTCCGTGGCTCGAGGGGTATGCCGGGTCCGCTCCGGTTCGCATAGGCAACGGCGCGGCAGACCAGTTCCAGCTCGACGTATACGGCGAGATGGCAGACGCGATGTTCCAGTCGCGCCAACACGGGCTCGGCGTCACGGAGCGCGCGTGGTCGATGCAGCTGAACACGCTCGAGTTTCTCGAGGGTGCCTGGGACCGTCCGGACGAAGGCATCTGGGAGGTGCGCGGCGGACCGCGTCACTTCACGCACTCGAAAGTGCTCGCGTGGGTCGCGTTCGATCGCGCAATCCATGCGGTCGAGCACTACGAGCTCGAAGGGCCCGTCGAGCGATGGCGCCGCACGTGCGCAGAGATCCACGAGGAGGTTTGCCGCGAGGGGTTCAACACCGAGCTCAACTCGTTCGTTCAGTCGTACGGCTCCCATGACCTCGACGCCGCGACGCTCCTGATCCCGCTCGTCGGCTTCCTGCCGCCGGACGACCCGCGCGTAAGCGGCACGATCGCTGCGATCCAGCGCGATCTGATGCGCGACGGATTCGTCGAGCGCTACGCGTCGAAGGAGACCGAGGGCGTCGACGGATTGCCGATCGGCGAAGGCGTCTTCCTGCCATGCTCGTTCTGGCTTGTCGACGCTCTCGTTCTACAAGGACGAAAGGATGAGGCGCGCGAGTTGTTCGAGCGGCTGCTGCGCGTGAGCAACGACCTGAACTTGCTCTCGGAGGAATACGACCCCGCGGAGCGGCGGCTACTCGGCAACTTCCCGCAGGCATTCACACACGTCGGGCTCGTCAACTCGGCGTACAACCTCTCTGAGCATCGCGAGCGACCAATGCACCAGCGCACGCGCCACAAGCACCAATGAACGAAGGCACGATCCCATTCGAAGACGGCGAGACGTGGTACGCGATCGCCGGCGACCTCAGTTCAGGCCGCACGCCGCTGATTGCACTTCATGGTGGTCCCGGCGCGACGCACGACTACCTCCTGTCGCTCTCCGATCTCGCGGACGACCGGGCGGTCGTGTTCTACGACCAGATCGGCAACGGGCGCTCCACGCACTTCCCCGAGCGCGGCGAGGAGTACTGGACGGTCGATCTCTTTGTCCGTGAACTGCACAACCTTGTCGACGCGCTCGGCCTGCGAGCCGCGCATCACCTGCTCGGCCAGTCGTGGGGCGGGTTCCTTGCAGAGGCGTACACACTCACGCAGCCGGAGGGCCTCACGTCGCTCGTCCTCGCAGATACGGCTGCCTCTTGGGCGGATTTCGCGATCGAGGCGAACAAGCTGCGCGCCGACCTGCCGCCGGAGGTGGAGGCCACGCTGCGGCGGCACGAGGCTGCCGGCACCACTTCCGATCCCGAATACATGCAGGCGTGCCTCGTTTTCTACGCCAAACATCTTTGCCGGATCGAATGGCCGCCTGACGTCGCAGCGTCCTTTGAGTGGCTCGAGCGCGACCCGACCGTCTACAACACGATGAACGGGCCAAGCGAGTTCCATATCACCGGCTCGTGCAAAGACTGGCAAGTGAAAGACCGGCTGCACGAGATCCGGGTGCCGACGCTGATCGTGTCCGGTCGCTACGACGAGGCGACTCCTGCGTTGCAGGAGGTCTTGCGTGACGGCATCGCCGGGTCCGAGTGGGTGCTCTTCGAGGAGTCGTCGCACATGCCGCATGTCGAGGAGCGCGAGCGGTACATGCAGGTCGTCGGCGACTTCCTCGCAGCGAACGACTAACGGTGGCCAAAGTGGTGAGCCCGCGGAAGCGCGGACGTCACCTCAGCCTCGCTCGCTGCACGCCGTGCAAGCGGGCCGAGCGAGATCACCTCGCGCACGAGCAGGTTGACGTTGCGGTCCTTGCGTTCGAGCTTTCCGCGCGCGAGCAGTAACGGCTCGCCGCGGATGACGGCGCGGTACTGCTCGTAGACGTGCGACGGCACGATCAGGTTCGCCTGGCCGTGCTCGTCCTCGAGCAGCATGAAGACGATGCCGTTCGCCGTCGCCGGACGCTGCCGTGCGATCACCATGCCCGCGACCTGTAGCGGCGTGCCGTTCGGTGTGTCGAGGAAGTCCGCAGTCGTCGCAACACCGGCGGGAAGGTGTGGCCGCAGTAGCTCGAGCGGGTGCACTCCCACCGACAGCGACGTGTGCTTGTAGTCGGCGAGCATCCGCTCCCACGACGTCTGCTCGGGTAGCTCCGGAATCTCAGCAGTCGGCTCGAGCGGCAGCGCGAGCTGGCGATTGCCACCGGTCACGTTCTCGCCGCGCGCTGTCACGCCGAGCTGCCACAACAGCTGCCGCCGCGGACCCCACTCGTCGCACGCACCGGCGGCGACGAGGGCTTCGAGCACGTCCTGCTTCGCAAAGGAGCGCCGCGCGAGCTCGCCGAGGCTCTCGTACGGCTGTCCCACCGCGATCGCTTCCGCATCCGCCTCACCGACCGAGCTCACGTAACCGATCCCGACGCGAACCGCACCGCCTTCCAGCGCACACTTCGCTTCCGAG
Source organism: Gaiellaceae bacterium (assembly GCA_036278975.1). GTDB lineage: Bacteria > Actinomycetota > Thermoleophilia > Gaiellales > Gaiellaceae > PALSA-600. Next base: position 21,159 of record DASUKC010000136.1, on the reverse strand, counting down.
CGGTTGATGTGCGGCGCCAGCACCTCCACCCCGCGCCGCTGCGCATCTCGAACGAGCGACGCAGGCGGATAGAAGCCCATCGGCTGCGCGTTCATCAACGCGCACAGAAACTCTGCCGGGTAATAGCGGCGCAGCCACGCCGACTGGTACGCGAGCAACCCGAACGCCGCTGCATGCGACTTCGGAAAACCAAAGCCCGCGAAGCCGACGAGCTTGTCGTAGATCGCATGCGCCGTCGTCTCGTCGATGCCGTTACCGAGACAGCCGGTGACGAATCTGGGACGGAAGCTCTCGATTGCCTCTTCGCTGCGCTTACGGCTCATCGCGCGGCGCAAACCCTCCGCTTCGCCGATCGAGAACTTCGCCGCAGCCATCGCGACATCGAGCACCTGATCCTGGAAGACGACGACGCCGAGCGTGTCGCGCAGCGGCTCACGCAACGACTCGTGCTCGACCGGCGGCTCGAAGGTCGGGTCGATGCGCCGCTGCTGCCGGTGCTTCACATACGGATGCACCGCTTTGCCCTGAATCGGACCGGGCCGCACCAGTGCGACCTGCACCGTCAAGTCGTCGAGGTTCTCGGGACGCGTCTGCAGCAGGCTCTGCATCTGCGCGCGACTCTCGATTTGGAACACGCCGACCGTGTCGGCCTGTTGGATCTCCTCGTAGACGCCGGGGTCGTCGAGTGGCACGCGCGAAAGATCGATCGGCTCGCCGCGGATGCGCGCGATGCGATCGATGCAGTCCTCGACCGCCGACAGCATCCCGAGCCCGAGCAGGTCGATCTTCAGGAAGCCGGCGTCGCCGCAGCTGTCCTTGTCCCACTGGCAGATTTGGCGTCCCGCCATCGCCGCCGGTTGCACCGGGACGAGGTCGATCAGCGGCCTGCTCGAGATGACCATGCCGCCCGGGTGCTGGCTGATGTGGCGCGGCAGCCCGGCGATCTCTTTCGTCAGCACACGGAATGCGTCCCAGCGAGGCCCGTCGTGCTTGCCCGGAACGCGATCGAGCTCTTCGCCGACGAGCTCTGCATGCCAGCCGTCGCTGACGCGAGCGAGTCGCTCGAGCTCGGCAAACGGCAGCCCCAACGCTTTACCGACGTCGCGGATCGCACCGCGACTGCGATACGTCGAGAAGCTCGCGACCAGCGCCGCGTGTTCATGCCCGTAGCGCTCGGTGACGCGGACGATCAGCTTCTCGCGGATCTCGCGGGGGAAGTCGAGGTCGATGTCTGGAACGCTCACCATCTCGTCGTTGATGAAGCGTCCGAGTGACAGCCCGGCAGCGACTGGATCGACGTGCGAGAGGCCCGTGAGGTAACAGACGATCGAGCCGACACTCGACCCGCGTCCGCGACCCGGCGGCAGCGCATGCCGCGGACTGCCGGGGCCGCGCACTTCGAGCGCACACTCGCGCGCCAATTCGAGCACCTCCCAGTGCAAGAGGAAGAAGCCGGACAGCCCGAGGCGCGTGATCAGCTGCAGCTCGTCTTCAAGGCGATCGTGCGCACGCTTCTTGTGCCCGTTCGCGTTCGCGTAGCGGTCGGCGAACGCGCGCTCGCAGACCTCGCGCAGCTGGATGTCGGCGGGATCCGCCTTGTCAGAGAAGTCGGGGTAGCGGTAGCCGAGCTCTTGCGTCAGGTCGAAGGCGCAGCGGTCGGCGACTTCGCGCGAGCGCTCCGCCGCCTCACGCGGCAGCCGCTCGAGCATCTCGCCGGGTGGATGCAGCACGCTCTCGTGGTTGCCGCGCCGCTCGCGCTCGCAGCCGTCGAGCGACGTGCGGCAACGGATCGCGACAAGCGCGTCCTGCAAACGCACGCGGCGTGGATGGTGCGCGTGCACGTCGCCGGTCGCCACCGTGGGGACGTGCAGTTCCTTCGCCAGCTCCTCGAGTCGCAGGTTGCGACGCACGTCGCCGCGCTCGAACGGCCGCTGCAGCTCGACGTAGAACGCACCGGGGAATGCACGCGCAAGTTCTCGTGTCCGCTCCGCGTCGACAACGCCGAGCCCCTGTCGCGCGCAGCCCGACAGCGCGATCAGTCCTTCTGCATGCGCCGCGACGAATTCGACCGTCGTCGCAGGCGGCAGTAGCTCACGCTCACGCCCCTCGATGCGCGTGCCCGCGTGTGCGTCAGTGAGGATGCGGCACAGGTTTGCGTAACCGCGCTGCGACTCACAGAGCAGCGTGATGTGGGCCTCCCCGTCAAGCGACACCTCTGCGCCGGTGATCGCGCGCACGCCTGCGTGCTTTGCCGCGTGTGCGAACTCGAGCGAGCCGTAGACGCCGTTGTGGTCGGTGAGCGCGAGCGCGTCATAGCCGAGCTCGGCTGCGCGCACCGCGAGCTCTTCGGGGAGCGATGCGCCGTCGAGGAACGAGTACGACGAGTGTGCGTGAAGCTCTACAAACGTCACGCTCGCTGCGTGAACCACGAGCCGTTGTCGTCTCGAAAGACGACAGCGTTCTCTCCGGTTTCCAGCACGACGTCGAAGTAGCGGCGGTCGACGGGCTCGTCGGTCCACCAGCGGTCGACGACACGCCATTCCTCGCGAAGGACTGCAACGTCTTGCCGGTTGACGCGGCGCGGCGTGCCGTCGGCATGGCCTTCGACCAGCGCAGGTCTCGGCTTATTGAGGACCCTGGCGTTTAGTCGTCGCGCGGTATGAGCAGCGCGCGCGCTTCCGGTATGCGCGACCACGGTGCGACCTCCACCACCGTCGAGACCCCGCCGGCGCCGACCGCAGCCCGCACCTGACGCAACCCTTCACGAAGCTTGCCCCTGACCACTTCCCCTTCCGCTGCGATCAATTCGAGCTGCTCGCCGGTGTGTTCGGCGAGCTCGCAGATCTCGAGCCGCAGCTTGAGCGCCGGTGCCGGCAGTTCGCTCAGTTTCGGACCAAGAGCAACGCGCAGCCTGGCCGGGTCGGCCGTCGGCTCGCGCAACGTCACAGTTCTGCGCCACGAGGCGCCGCCGACCAGCCGCGCCCACACCGCGACTTTTCTCGGCGGACGCCCCGCGCGCTCCGGCCGGGCGAGCAGGCGGTCGACGAGGACGCCGAGCCCACGGCGGAGGGTGAGGTCGTTGCCGACCGCCTCCGGGAACTCGAGCGTCTCGTGGAGGGCAGTGGCCGGACGTCTCGGCTTGACCCTCGTCTCCTGTCCGTCCTGTCCGTTCCCTGCCAGGCTCCAGGCGCGGTGGCCGGCCGGCCCCAACCGCTCGGCCACTGCACCGCCTGGAAGCCCAGCAAGCTGTCCAATCGTGCGAATTCCCAGCTCCTCGAGCTGTTCGTAGCGCTCCCGCTCGAGCGGCAGCAGCGTGAGCGGCAGCGGCGCGAGGAACGAGCGTGTGCGGTCGTCGGAGACGATCAGCGCCTGCCCCGGCCGCGCGACGTTCGCCGCCGCGAGTGCAGCGAAGCGACGTTCTGCCGCACCCGCGCGCGCATCCCAGGAGGAACCGACCGACGAGAGGGCGCGCTTCAACGCCGGCTCGACGCCGCCGTACAGGCGCTCGACGCCCTTCGTCTCGAAATAGACCGTGCCCGCCTCTGTCGGCTCGACTTGGAAGCCCGAGTCCTCGAGCCGCCGCAGGATCTCCTCCCACGCCTGCTCCGCCGTCGCCGGGTCCTGCTCGACCAATTCCAGCGTTGGACAGATGGCCAAAGATTCTGCGAGCCGCATGCCCGGCCTAACGCCCTGCGCCTGCGCCGCACCGGTCACAGAGCCGATGAGTGGCTCCTTGCCCGGCAGCGGCGCGAGCGCAGCCGGCTTCGCCTGCAGCCCAGGATGCAGGCGCAAAGCCGCTCTCAGATCGAAGGCAGGGATCACGACAGCGGCAATCACAGGAACGTATGTTCTACACGAACATACGTTCTGAGTCAAGACCGGTACCGTTTGGCGCGGCGATGGAGCTCGCCTGAAACCGCCGGCACGGCTGATGGCTCCTACTGAACCGAAAAGGAGACACCCGTGCCAGTCGTCATCGGCGTCGCCCTGGGCGGCGCGATCGGAGCCTCAGCGCGTTACCTGATCGACCGCGGCATCGAAGAGCGCCTCAGCTCGCTCTTTCCCTGGTCGACGTTCGTGATCAACGTCACCGGCTGTTTTGTCATCGGCGTGTTCGCCTCGGCGCTCGTCGACCGCCACCACATCCCGGCCTGGATCCGCATCGGCCTGATCATGGGCGTGGTCGGCGGCTACACGACGTTCTCGACGTTCTCGCAGGAGACACTCGGGCTCGTCGACGCGCACGACTTCGGCGTCGCACTCGCGTACGTCGGGGGCAGCGTGCTGCTCGGCCTGCTTGCGGTCTACACCGGCGGGTTGCTCGGCAGGCGGATCTAAAGCCGCTCGAGTACGACGACCGGAATCTGGCGGTCGGTCTTCTGCTGGTACTCGTCGTAGGCCGGCCACTGCTGCGTGACGAGCTTCCATAGCCGCTCGCGTTCGGAACCTTCGGCCGTCGACGCATGCGCGAAGAACACCTCCGACTGCACCTGCAGCTCGACCTCCGGGTTCTTCACGAGGTTGCGATACCAACCGGGATCCTCGGGCGCGCCGCCCTTCGACGCGACGATCACATAGCGATCACCGTCGTTCTCGTAGATCAGCGGCGTCGTCGTCTGCTTCCCGCTCTTTCGCCCGGTCGTCGTCAGCAACAGGATCTTCGACCCGCGCCGCCAGATGTGCCCGACATCGCCGCCGGTCTCGCGATAGCGCTGCACGTGCTCTTCGCCGAACAGGGTTTCTGCCTCCGCCGCCATCACCACGCTCCTTTCGCGCTCAACTCAATCCGTTTCATAGGGCTACGCTAGCCGTGTGACGACGGCCGAAACCCCCCGGTACTGCTACCGCCATCCCGACCGCGAGACCGGCCTCTCGTGCTCGGAGTGCGGACGGCCCATCTGTTACGAGTGCATGACGATGGCGCCGGTGGGGCTGCGCTGCCCCGAGCACTCCGGCAAGCCGCAGGGAATGCAGCGCGTGACGCGCGGCGCGCAGCGTGCGGTCAGCGGTCAAGGCGCGCGGCGGATCAACGCCGTGACGATGGCGCTGGTCGGGATCAACATCTTCATCTACCTCGCCGAGCTCGCCGGCGGCGGCAGCGTCGACGGGCAGGGCAACTCGCTCTTCAGCCACGGAGCGCTGGTCATGTCCGGCGCCTACCAGGCGGGCAACGTGTATCCGACCGCCGCGTTCAGCTTCATCCCACCGGGCGCACACCTCATCGGCGTTGCACATGGCGAATGGTGGCGGCTGATCACCGCGGCCTTCCTGCACTACGGGCCGTTCCACCTCCTGATCAACATGTATTCGCTCTACTGGGCGGGCTCTATTCTCGAGCAAGTCGTCGGCCGCTGGCGCTTCGCCCTCGTCTATCTCGCAGCCGGTATCGCAGGCTCCGCCGGCGCGCTGCTGCTCACTCCGAACGCCGTGACCGTCGGAGCATCCGGCGCGATCTTCGGCATCCTCGGCGCGCTCTACGTCCTCGAGCGCAACCGCCACCTCGCAAGCGGCGGCCAGATCGCGGGCCTCATCGTGCTCAACCTGATCTTCACCTTCGCACTCGGTGGCGGCATCGGCAGCTCGGTGACCGGAATCACGATCTCGGTCGGCGGTCACGTCGGCGGTTTGCTCGCCGGCGTCGTGCTGATGTGGTTGCTGCTCCAGGTGCGCCGCTCTGCGCTCTACAGCGTCGCGGCGGCGGCCGCAGTGATCGTCGTCAGCGTCGTGGTCGCGTACGCGAAGACCCGCGGCTACAGCTAGCCGCGAACCAGCCGCGGGACGCATTGCGTACGGACTGTGGGGTCTGGCCCCCGCCTGACCCCAGCTCCTTTGAAGCCTTCGGCGACGGGGTCAGACCTCCCGGCGACAAAACGCCCGCAATCCGTGCGGTTTCGAGCGATTTTGCGCCGACGACGGGGTCAGGCACGTGCCTGACCCCCAAGCCTCAGCCGCCCGCAGCGACGTACGCCGCCGCGCCTGCGTTGGCGAGCGCTGCCTGCGCCGCGGCGAGGCGTGCGAGCGGCACGCGGAACGGCGAGCACGAGACGTAGTCGAGGCCGAGCTCGTCGCAGAATGCAATCGAGGTTGCCTCTCCCCCATGCTCACCGCAGATGCCGAGCTTGATGCCGGGCTTCGCACCGCGTCCGCGCTCGACGGCGATGCGCATCAGGTCACCCACGCCGTCGCGATCGATCGCCTCGAACGGATTGCGCTGCAGCACACCGTCCCGCAGGTAACGCGTGAGGAACTTGCCCTCGGCGTCGTCGCGCGAGAACGCGAGCGTCGTCTGCGTGAGATCGTTCGTGCCGAAGGAGAAGAAGTCTGCGAACTCGGCGATCTCGTCCGCACGGATCGCGGCGCGCGGAACTTCGATCATCGTGCCGACGATGTGCGCGACACCGGGCGCTTCCTCCGCCCACACCTGCTCGGTCAGCGCGCGCAAACGCTTCAACTCTTCCGCGAAACCGACCAGCGGGTGCATCACTTCCACGAGCGGTGTATCGCCACTGCGTTCCTGAACGGCTCGCGCTGCGCGTGCGATCGCGCGGATCTGCATCTCGTAGATCTCCGGATACAGCAGACCAAGCCGGCAACCGCGCGTGCCGAGCATCGGGTTCTGCTCGTGCAGCGAGCGGATGCGGGCGCGAAGGCGCTCGTCGGTCGCTTCGCTCTCCGCCGGCAGGAACTCATGGAGGGGCGGGTCGAGCAGGCGAATCGTCACCGGCAGCCCCGCCATCGCCTCGAAGATCCCTTCGAAGTCGGACTGCTGGAACGGCAACAGCTTGTCGAGCGCGGCCCGCCGCCCCTGCTCATCCTCGGCGAGGATCATCTGCTGCATCACGGGCAAACGCTGATCGCCGAAGAACATGTGCTCGGTACGTGTGAGGCCAATGCCTTGCGCACCGAACTCGCGGGCGCGCGCGGCGTCCTCGGGCGTGTCGGCGTTCGCGCGCACGCCGAGGCGGCGCAGCTCGTCGGCCCAGCTCAGGATCGTCTCGAAGTCCTCGTTCAGCTGCGGCGGCACGAGCGGCACCTCGCCGACGTACACCGAGCCGGTGCCGCCGTCGATCGAGATCACGTCGCCCTCGTGCAGCTTGTGGCCGCCGATGCGCGCCGTGCCGCTCTTCGCGTCGAGGTTCAGCTCTTCGCAGCCTGCGACACACGGCTTGCCCATGCCACGCGCGACGACCGCCGCGTGCGAGGTCATGCCGCCGTGCACGGTGAGGATCCCCTCCGCCGCGATCATCCCGTGGATGTCGTCCGGCGTCGTCTCCCAACGGACGAGGATCACCGGCCCGCTCTTCGCGTGCTCGACGGCGGTGTCCGCGTCGAAGACGATGCCGCCGCTCGCTGCGCCAGGCGATGCGTTGAGGCCGCGCGCAACAACCTCGAGCTTCGCCTTCGGGTCGATCATCGGGTGCAGCAGCTGGTCGAGCGAACCGGGCTCGATCCGTTGCACTGCTTCCTCGCGCGTGATCAGCCCTTCGTCGACCATCGACGACGCGGCCTTCAGCGCGGCAGCCGCGGTGCGCTTCGCGGCACGCGTCTGGAGGAGATAGAGCTTGCCGTCCTCCACGGTGAACTCGACGTCCTGCATGTCGCGGTAGTGGCTCTCGAGCCGCTGCGCCGTGTCGATGAACTGACGGTACGCATCCGGCATCGACGCGCGCATCGCCTCGAGCGGCTGCGGCGTGCGGATGCCCGCGACGACGTCCTCACCCTGCGCGTTCGCGAGGAACTCGCCGACAACGCCCGCGTCGCCGGTCGACGGGTCGCGCGTGAACGCGACGCCGGTGCCCGAGCTGTCGCCCTTGTTGCCGAACACCATCTGCACGACGTTCACCGCGGTGCCGATGTCATCCGGGATGCTCTGCGCGCGGCGGTACACCTGCGCGCGCGGCGTGTTCCACGAACGAAACACGGCGACGACGGCGCGCATCAGCTGGTCACGCGCGTCGTCGGGGAAGTCGCTGCCGACGTGTGCGCGATAGATCTCCTTGAAGTTGCCGACGAGTGCGCGCAAGTCGTCGGCTGTGAGGTCGGTGTCCTGCTGTACGCCGCGCTCCTTCTTCAACGCGGTGAGCGCCTCTTCGAACGAGTGCCCGTCGATGCCCTCGGCGGTCTCGCCGAACATCTGGATCAGGCGGCGATACGAGTCGTACGCGAAGCGCGCATTGTCCGTGCGCAACGCGAGCCCCTCAGCCGCATCGTCGTTCAGGCCGAGGTTGAGGATCGTGTCCATCATCCCCGGCATCGAGATCGCCGCGCCCGAGCGCACCGAGACGAGCAGCGGGTCGTCGTGCGAGCCGAACGACTTGCCCGTCTTCTCCTCGAGCCGGCGGACGTGCTCCTCGACTTCGTCGCGCAACCCGTCGGGCAGCTCGCCCGCGTGGAGGTACGCACGGCAGGCGTCGGTCGTGATCGTGAACCCCGCCGGAACGGGCACACCCATCTGGGTCATCTCGGCGAGCCCCATCCCTTTGCCGCCGAGGAGCGCCCGGCCACCCCCCGTGGGCTCGTCAAAGTCGAAGACGTATCTCTCCGCCACGGACGCGCATCTTTCCACGCGCGGAGGCGGTTAAGCGTCCGTACCCGCCCGCCGCCGCCGTGCGCGGAACTCCGCAGTCCATGCGAGTGCCCGCAGCGTGAACCAGAACGGCGTGAAGATCACGTAGAAGAGGAACAGGGCCGCCCCGAGCGTCAGCCACCACGCCGCCCAGCGCCACAGCGGAATCGGTGGCTTTGGCTTCACGCTGCACCCGCTTCCGCTCTGCGCCGCTCGACGACCGTGATGATGCGGTGCGAGATCTCCTCGATCGAGAGCTCGCTCACCTCGATCACGGGACAGCCGAGCCGGCGCTGAACCGTCGAGGCGTAGTCAAGTTCTTCGTAGATCTCCGCCAGGTCGGCGTAGTTGCCTTCGCCGCGCATCCAGCGTAGGCGCTCGCCCCGGATCTCCTGCAGCCGCTGCGCGTCGATCGTCAGGCCGACGATCTTCGCCGGCTCGATCTCGAACAGCTCCTGTGGCGGCTCGATGCCTTTCACGAGCGGAACGTTCGCTGCCTTGTAGCCGAGGTAGCCGAGGTAGATCGAAAGTGGTGTCTTCGACGTACGCGACACGCCGACGAGCACGATGTCCGCGTCACCCAGCCCGCGGCCGACACCGTCGTCGTACTTCACGGCGAACTCGATTGCCGACATGCGGCGGAAGTACGCCTCGTTCAGCGGTGGCCGTGCGCGCGGCGTCATCTTGGCCGCCTGGCCCGAGACTTTCGCGACCGCCTCGATCGGATGGCCGAGCAGGTCGCAGTAGTGCAGCTTGGCGCTGCGGCAGAGCGTTCGCATCGCCTCACGGAGATCAGGCTCGACGAGCGTGTAGACGACGACGGCCGGCCGGCCGCGCATGCGGTTCACGGCGAGCTGGAGGTCGGCGACGGTGTCGACGCGCGGGTGCCGGATCTCGAGAAACTCCTGGTCGGGGAACTGCGCCTCGAGCGCCTGCACCAGCCGGGCAGCCGTTTCTCCTGTGGCATCCGACACCACATGCAGCTCGACGCTCGGTGCGGTCACGGCGGCGAGTCTACGGGTAGTTTCCTCCGAATGGCCGTCACCGTCGAGAAGGTCGCCGCGCTCTGCCGCCGCCGCGGGTTCGTCTACCCGTCGTCCGATATCTACGGTGGCCTCGGCTCGGCTTACGACTACGGCCACTACGGCGTCCTCATGCGCCACAACATTCGCAACGAGTGGTGGCGTTCGATGGTGCAGGAGCGAGACGACATGGTCGCCCTCGACTCGGCGATCATCCTGAATCCGAAGGTCTGGGAGGCGTCAGGGCACCTCGCCACGTTCACCGACCCGCTCGTCGACTGCCGCACGTGCAAGTTGCGCTTCCGCGCCGACGACCTCGAGCACGCGTCATGCGGCCGCAAGCCATCGAAGCATCCCGGCGAGACACAGGACTGCGACCTCACCGAAGCGCGCGCGTTCAACCTGATGTTCGAGACGCACATCGGGCCGGTGCGTGACTCGGCGTCGGTTGCGTATCTCCGGCCGGAGACGGCGCAGGGCATTTTCGTCAACTTCAAGAACGTGACGTCGTCGCTGCGCGTGAAGCCTCCGTTCGGCATCGCTCAGATCGGCAAGAGCTTCCGCAACGAGATCACGCCCGGCAACTTCATCTTCCGGCTGCGCGAGTTCGAGCAGATGGAGATGGAGTTCTTCGTGCCGCCTGCCGACGGGCCGAAGTGGCATAAGTACTGGATCGAGGCGCGGCGTGACTGGCATGTGTCTCTTGGGCTCCGCGAGTCGCGCGTGCGGCTTCGGCCGCACGAAGGCGACGAGCTGTCGCACTACTCGGAGGCGACGAGCGACGTCGAGTACGAGTTCCCGATCGGTTGGCTGGAGCTCGAAGGTATTGCGTACCGCACGAGCTTCGACCTCGACCAGCACTCAGAGCACTCCGGAACGAAGCTCGAATGGATCGGCCACGAGGAGCGGTACGTGCCGCATGTCATCGAGCCGGCGGGCGGCGTCGACCGCTTCATGCTCGCGTTTCTCTGCGACGCCTACCACGAAGAAGAGGTCGCAGGCCGCGAGCGCACTGTTCTCCGGCTGCATCCGCGCCTCGCACCCGTGAAGGCTGCTGTCTTGCCGCTGATCGGCAAGAACGCCGACATGGTTTCGCACGCGCGCGGGTTGTACGAGGACTTGCGGCGGTCGATGTCCGCGGAGTACGACGAGGACGCCGCGATCGGCAAGCGCTACCGCCGCCAGGACGAGATCGGCACCCCGTGGGCGCTCACGATCGACGACCAGACGCTGGAAGACGGAACGGTCACGTTGCGCGACCGCGACTCGCTCGAGCAGGAGCGCATCCCGATCGCGGGCGCGAAGGGCCTGCTGCTCGACAAGCTCGAGCAGCCCTGGTCGCCGCAGGAGTAGCCGTGCTGGCACGAGCTGACGGCCACCGCGGCCTCGGCCGGCGTTACTCGTTGTCGCTCGAGTGGTTACTCGCGCGGCTGGCCTGATTCTCCGGGCGCCGTTCCATCAGCCGCTCGCCGGGCGGGCCGAACCCGAACTTGCGATAGAGACCGTGCGCGTCCTTCGTGTGCAGCAACCAGATGCGGTCGGCAAGCGGTCCCCGCTCGACCATCTCCTCGACGAGAGCCTCGCCGAGCTTGCGTCCGCGGTACTCGGCCAGCACGTAGACATCGGCGAGGTACGCGAACGACACGCCGTCGTTCGTCGCCGCACGGCAGAACCCGATCTGACGGCCCTTGTCGTAGAGACCGAGGACGCGCTCTGCACCGTCGACAAGATCTTGCTGCCGTTCGAGCGTGCGGCCTTCCGCCCAGTACGACTCTTCTGAGAGGTACCGGTGAACGGCTGCGACGTCGACGCGCGCCTTGTCGTCGTCGAGCTCGATGCCGTCCCCGAGCTCGCGCTTCATCGCAGCAGGCGCTCGCGCACGATGCGGTCGTCGCGGACCAGGTAGACGGCGACGTGCTGGGTCGGCTCGCCGCGACCGGTGACGCGCTCGTGCTGAACGACGAACTCGCCTTGCCGAATCGCCTGCCCGAGCGGCTCGACGTTGATCTCCGGGAATTGCTCGAACATCGGGCCGTAAATCGTGCGTAGCTGCTCGTGACCGCTGACGCCGACGGTGTCATAGCCGTCCTCAATCGTCGCGTCCTCGGCATAACAGGCGACAAACGAGTCGAGGTCGTGCGCATTGATGGCGGCGAGAACACGTTCGGTCACGTTCACGCCGACACCGTCCTCAGCCGGAAGCCGCCGTGCTCTTCATACGTCGACGTGATCACCATCAGCGCGTCGCGGCACGCGCGCGGCGAAAGATTCTGCGCACGCGCGTCCGCAAGCGGCGACGACAGCAAGTACTCGACGCCCGCGAGTCCTTCCGGCGAGAGACGCAGCGCATCGCGTGCATGCGCACGGCAGACGGCGCCGCCCGCGCGCGCGTTGTAACCGACGAGGTCGCCCGCCGCCCCGCACTCCACGCAGCCGGTCAGGTGTGGCAGATAGCCGGCGACCCACAGCAGCTTCAGCTGGAACGACAGGACGAGCGGCTCGAGCGCCGCATCGGTTTCGGCCGGAGGCAGCTCGTCGAGCGCGTCGAGGAAACGCGCGAGCGCCGTGAACGCCTTCTCGTTCGCCTCCGGCTCGCCGAAAAGCCGCAGCATCGCCTCGGCCCCGATCAGACCGACGCCCAGGCGATACGGATCCTCACGCGAGGCGCGATGCGACTGCCTCAGATCGACGCCGGTAACGGTCTGCAGCTCGCCGGAACCCTCGTGCAGCATCAGCTCGACGTGCGACAGCGGCTCGAGCCGCGCGCCGAAGCGCGACTTCGTCTTGCGGATCCCTTTCGCGATCGCACCGATCCGGCCGCGGCTGCTCGTGTAGAGGTGCAGGATCCGGTCGGCCTCCGAGTAGCGCATCGACCGCAGGACGATCGCGTCCGTCTTGTAGGTGCGACCGGCCATAAAGACCAGTCTAGAAGGGGAAGCTACAGGCGCTGGCACGCGGGGCAGTACCAGGTGCCGCGCCCCGCGACGCGGATCTTGTCGATCGGTGTCCCGCACCGGTCGCACGGCTCGCCGCCGCGTCCGTACACCTTGAACTCGTGCTGCATCGACCCGCTACCGCCGTCGGGCAAGCGGTAGTCGCGCAGCGTCGACCCCTGTCGCGCGATGCCGGCTTCGAGTGCGCGTCTGATCGCGCGATGCAGCGCCTGCACCTCTTTCACATCGAGCTCGTTCGCCGGTTTTAACGGATGGATGCGCGCACGCCACAGCGCCTCGTCGGCGTAGATGTTCCCCACGCCCGCCACCGTGCGCTGATCGAGGATTGCCGCCTTGATCGGCGCCTTGCGCTTCTGCAGGCGCTCGCCGAGATGCTTCGCCTTGTACGCGTCTTCGAGCGGCTCGCGGCCGACGCGCGCGTCGACATACGCCTCTACCTCGTCGGGCTCCAGCAGCAGCCAGGTGCCGAAGCGGCGCACGTCGCGATAGCTGACGTCCGACCCGTCGTCTAGCCTGACAACTGCACGGCGGTGAGGATCGTCAGCGAGCTCTCCCGAGGGTGCGTGCAACACCGACCCCGTCATCCGGAGGTGGATCAGGAGAGCGCGCCCAGAACGGAACCGAACAATCAAATACTTGCCGCGACGATCGACCACGTCGACGGTCTCTCCCTGTAGCTCCCGCGCGACCTCCTCGCGGTCGAGCGGACGTGTCAGGCGCGGGTCGTCGATGCGCACGCGGGCGAAGCGCCGGCCCTCGAGCACCGGCGCGAGGCTGCGGCGAACGGTCTCGACCTCGGGCAGCTCCGGCACGTCGCCACCGTAGCTGCGGGGTCGTTCGAGGCAGGGCTACGTGACGAGCTCGAGCAGCACGCCGTGCTCGACCGTCGGCGTACGCCCAAGCTCGTAGGCCGCGAGCACGGCCTGGACGCCCTCGTCGGCGGAGGTGTCGTCATGCGCGTGGACCTCCGCGAGGACGTCTCCTGTGCGGACTTCGTCCCCGCGCTTGGCGTGGCAGACGATGCCGACGGCATGGTCGATGGTGTCTTCCTTCGTGCGGCGCCCAGCGCCGAGGTGGAGGGCTGCGTTGCCGATCGCGATCGCACCGAGCCGGGTGACGACGCCGTCTGCGGGCGCAGCGACCTCGCGGACGACAGGCGCCGACGGGAGTGCGCTCTCGTCGGTCGTCCCGCCCTGCGCTGCGATCCACCGGTCCCACGCGGCCTCGGCGCTGCCGTCGGCGACGGCTGCCTCAGCGCGGCTCCGCCCCTCCGGCTCGTCGATGCCGAGGTCGGAGAGCGCGAGCAGCTTGGCGCAGGCGTCGATCACGAGCTCGGTGAAGTCCGCCGGCCCTCGTCCGCGCACTGTGGCAAGCGCTTCGCGCACCTCGAGTGCGTTGCCGACGGCTGCGCCGAGCGGCTGGTCCATGTCGGTGAGCAGGCAGACGACGGTCCGCCCCGCTTCCTGGCCGAGCGCGATCATCGTCTCTGCGAGCGTGCGGGCCTCGTCGAGGGTCTTCATGAAGCCGCCGTCGCCCACTTTCACGTCGAGGACGATCGCCTGCGCGCCGGTCGCGAGTTTCTTGGACATGATCGACGCGGCGATGAGCGACATCTGATCGACCGTCGCGGTCACGTCGCGCAGCGCGTAGAGCAGCTTGTCGGCCGGAACGAGGTCGGCGGTCTGACCGACGATCGCGACGCCGGCGTTGCGCACCGTCTCGACGAATTCGTCGAGCGTCAACTCGGTTCGGAAGCCGGGGATCGCCTCGAGCTTGTCGAGCGTGCCGCCTGTGTGTCCGAGGCCGCGGCCGCTCATCTTGCCGAGGGGCACGCCGCACGCGGCAACGATCGGGCCAACCGACAACGACGTCTTGTCGCCCACGCCGCCTGTCGAATGCTTGTCGACAACCTTTCGCCCGAGCGCCGCGCCGAGGTCGATCGTCTCACCGCTCGCGATCATCGCTTCGGTCAGCGCGAACGTCTCGCGCGCCGTCATCCCGCGGAAGAACACCGCCATGCAAAACGCGGCCATCTGGTAATCGGGCACGTCGCCGCGCGCGTAGCCGAGCACGAGCTCGCGAATCTCGTCGGACGACAGCTCCTTGCCGTCGCGCTTGCGCTGGATGAGCTCAGCCGGTCTGATCATTTCGTCGCGACGAAGATGACGCCGCGCGAGTGGACGCGAAGTGGAAGCTGCACAACTTCGGGTACCGGCTGCGTATCGGTCAGCATCGACCGCTGGTAGTTGACGAGGGTCTGCCGGTCGCGGACGGTCGCGACGGCGACGACATCCTGACGCTGCACCTGAGAGAAGTGCCGCTGCAGAATCTCCTCACCGTTCTCCGCGCTGAACACCCAGCCCCGCTGCTCCTTCGGATACTGGATGAGGTCGAAGACCTCCTCGGCGTGGCGACTGGAGTTCGTGTTCGCGACGAGTTGGCCGCCGAGGTCGAGCACACGGGTAACTTCGGCGAGCCCGCGATCGATGTCGTTCACGTGGTAGAGCATCCACGCCGCGACGACCGTGTCGAACGCGCCGTCGTCGAACGGCAGGTCTTCGATGTTCGCGACCCGCGCGTCGAGGCCGCGTGCCGCTGCGAGCTCGACCATGCGTTCCGACTGGTCGACGTGTGTGACCTCGCAACCGAGCTCATCGCGGAGGTGGGAGGACAACCAGCCGTCCCCACCTCCCACCTCGAGCACCCGGCGCGGCGACACACCGGCGATCGCCTCGAGCAGGAGCTCCTTCGGGTTGGGTCCCTCGAGCTCCGTCCAAAGCGCCGCCCGCCAGCTCAGGTTCCGCTCGCTTGCGTACTGCTCGCGGACGAGCTCGGGATCGTTGAGACGGCGGGTCACCCTCGCGTCTCCGCTACGAAGATCGAGTTCGCGCGACGCGCAAAGAACGGTTCCTCGATTGTGGCGGGAAGGTTCGCGATGAACGGCGACATGGAGATCGACGCCCGAACATACGCGTCGACTTCATCGCGATCCGCGAACTCGAGCCGGCCGTCGATGTCCTCGCGGCGCACCTCCGTGAAGTGCCGGCCGAGGAGCTCTTCGCCGTTCTCACGATTGAAGCTGAGCAGCGACGGGCCGCTGCCAACGAGCTCGCGGAGCTCGAGCAGGTGAAAGCGCGAGTTCGTCACGGCAACGAGCGTTCCACCCGGCCGCAGGACGCGCGCGAGCTCGGCGATGCCTCCATCGAGATCCGGCACGTGGTAGAGCATCCACGCCGCCACGACACAGTCGAACTCGCCGTCCGCGAACGGGAGCGCCTGAACATCGCCGAGCCGCGCATCGACGCCCCGCTCCTGCGCGAGCTCGACCATGCGGGGCGACTTGTCGATCGCAACGATCGTCGCGCCGGTTTCGGTCGCAAGCCACTCCGCCAGTTCGCCCCACCCGCAGCCAACTTCCAGCAACCGCCGCGGCGCCGCCTCACGTACGGCGGCAACCACCGGAACGCGTGCGTCCACACCCGTGTGCACGCCCGTGTACGCGCTCGCGCGCTTTCGCAGCCGGGTCTCGTCGGCGTACTCGCTTGCGACGAGCGACGGGTCGTCGAGCCGGCTCACGGGGTGACGATCGGCGTACCGGGCAGGTTCTTGCCGCCCGACTTGCCGCCGAGCCACGCATTGACCGTCGCGCCCACGTCCGACATCTCGCCCTGTTCGTGGATCTTCCCGGCCGCATTGCGACCCTCGACGTACGCAAGCAGCAGCGCGTACTCGCGCGAATGGTCGGTCGACGGCGTCGTCGGGTCGCAGCCGTGGTCGGACGTGATGATCATCAGGTCGCCTGGCCGCAGCGCATCCAAAAGATCGGGCAGCCGGCGGTCGAAATCCTGCAGGCAGCGGTGGAAGTTCACCGGGTCGTTGCGGTGCCCCCAGAGCATGTCGGTCTCGACGAGGTTCGTGAAGATCAGCCCGTCGTCGACCGAGCGCAACAGCTCTTCGGTCTTGTTGATGCCTTCGACGTTCGACTTGGTCGGCAGCTCTTCGTCGATGTCGGTGTGCGCGAAGATGTCTGGAATCTTCCCGACGCCGTAGACCTTGTGGCCCGCGTCGCGCGCGAGACTCAAATAGTTCGGCTGCTTCGGCACGAGCGAGAAGTCGTGGCGGTTCGGCGTGCGCTCGTAGTGACCCGGCGTGCCGATGAACGGCCTCGCGATGACGCGGCCCACCGCGTGCTTGCCCGTGAGGATCTCGCGCGCCACGCGGCAGGCTTCGTACAACTCTTCGAGCGGAATCGTCTCTTCGTGCGCGGCGATCTGGAACACCGAGTCGGCGCTCGTGTAGACGATCCACTTGCCCGTGCGCTGATGCTCCTCGCCGAGCTCCTGGATGATCTCGGTGCCGCTTGCCGCCTTGTTGCCGATCACGCCGCGGCCGGTTCGGTTCATGAACGGGTCGATTAC
This sequence comes from Gaiellaceae bacterium, assembly GCA_036278975.1. Lineage (GTDB taxonomy): Bacteria > Actinomycetota > Thermoleophilia > Gaiellales > Gaiellaceae > PALSA-600. The sequence goes on along the minus strand of DASUKC010000136.1, from coordinate 4,199 downwards.
GTCATCCGGGAAGCCGTACGGATACGTCGGCATCGCCGTCGGCGTGACGACGCCCATCAGCTCCCAGTGGCCGGTGGTCGTGTCCTTGCCCTTCGACCGCTCGAGCAGCCGGCCCGCGATCGCAGGCGCGCCCGGCTGCGGGGCGCAGCCCTCGAGTGGCGCGATGTTGCCGAGGCCGAGTGCCTCGAGCGTCGGCAGGTCGAGGCCGCCCACAGCGCGGGCCACATTGCCGAGGGTGTTCGAGCCTTCGTCGCCGAAGTCCGCAGCGTCCGGAAGCTCGCCTGCACCCACCGCATCGAGCACGATGATGCATGCACGAGGCACGCGGCTATCCTACTTTGGACATGGGAACCGCCTTGGGCCTCATCGGTGTCGCGTTCTTCATCCCCTGCGTGGTCGGGCTTGCCGCCGGCGTCACGTGGCTCGTGGTGAAGCTCAGCCCGGCGCCCAGCAAGAAGACTTAGCGAACGTCCGCAAGCGGCGTGTAGTCGAGGCCGTGCGCCTCGGCGACTGCTTGATACGTCAGCTTCCCGCCGATCACGTTCACGCCCTTCGCCAGCGCCGCGTCGTTTGCAACAGCCGTCGCGAGACCCTGGTTGGCGATCGCCTCGACGTACGGCAGCGTCGCGTTCGTCAGCGCCTTCGTCGACGTGATCGGCACCGCACCGGGCATGTTCGCGACGCAGTAGTGCGTGACGCCGTCGACCACGTACACCGGATCGGCGTGCGTCGTCGCGTGCGATGTCTCGAAGCAGCCGCCCTGGTCGATCGCGACGTCGACCACAACGGCGCCTTCCTTCATGCCGCTGATCATCTCGCGCGTCACGAGCTTCGGCGCGAGCGCACCGGGGATCAGGACGGCACCGATGACGAGGTCGGCTTCCTCGACCGAAGCTGCAACTTGCAGGCTCGAGCTCATTAGCAACGACACGCGGCCGGAGAGAATCTCTTCGAGATGGCGCATGCGGTCGATCGAGCGCTCGAGGATTGTCACCTGCGCGCCGAGACCGAGCGCGATGATCGCGGCGTTGTAACCGACGACGCCACCGCCGACCACGACCACGCGACCAGGTGCGACACCGGGGATGCCACCGAGCAGCAGGCCGCGCCCACCCTTTGGCTTCTCCAGAAAATGTGCGCCCGCCTGCGGCGCGAGCCGCCCCGCGACTTCCGACATCGGCGCGAGCAGCGGCAGCGATCTTCCCACCTCAACCGTTTCGTAGGCAACTGCAGTGATGCCGGAGTCGAGCAGCGCGCGCGTGAGCGGCTCGTCGGCTGCGATGTGGAGGTACGTGAAGAGGATCAGGCCCTCGCGCAAGCGCGGGTACTCGGACGCGATCGGCTCCTTGACCTTGAGGACCATGTCGGAGCCGTTCCAGATGTCGTCGACCGACGCGATCTTCGCGCCCACCCGCGTGTACGCGTCGTCGGCGAACGAGCTGCCGACGCCCGCGCCCGCTTCGATCGAAACCTCGTGACCGTGGTTGATCAGCTCGAGGGCGCCCGCGGGCGTGAGCGCGACGCGGTATTCGTCGGACTTGATCTCTTTGGCGACGCCGATGCGCATTTGCGGGCGGAACCCTACCCGAGCGCGCTCTCGACTGAGCTCTCGATGAGGGCAAGCGTCACGCCGACCATTCCGTCCAGGTCGGCGACCGCGATCCGCTCGTCCGGTGTGTGGATATCCGTCATGCCGTTCGCGAGATTCACGACGCTCAGCCCGCGCTCGTTGAAGACGTTCGCGTCGGCGGCGCCTCCCGACAACTCGTAGACGACCTCGTAGCCCGTCTTCGTCAACGCCGACGCTGCGATCTCGACCGCCTTGTCGCTCTTCGCGAACCGGTAGCCGTGATAGCTGCGCTGGATCTTCGTCTCGACGTCGCACTCGGCGACGCCCGCGGCGAACGTGATCGCGTCCTGCATCTCCTGCACAAGGCCGGCGAGCCGTGCTTCGTCGTGTGAGCGCGCCTCGGCCGTGAATGTGCACCACTCCGGGATGATGTTCGTCGCCGTGCCGCCGGTGATCGTGCCGACGTTCGCCGTCGATACGTCGTCGACGCGGCCGAGCCGCATCTCGGCAATCGCGCGCGACGCGGCAGCAATCGCGGAACGACCTTCGTCCGGATACATGCCGGAGTGTGACGCGCGGCCGTGGAACGTGACGTCCAGCGACACCGCGTACGGCGCGCCGAGAATCACCGTGCCGATCGGCGCCGCCTGGTCGTAGACGTAGCCGACGGTTGCACGCAGCTTCGTCTGGTCGAACGCCGCCGCGCCACGCAGCCCGACCTCTTCCTGCAGTGTGAAGAGCAGCTCGATGCCGGCGTGCGGGCGATTCTCCGCGAGCAACGTGCGCGTCGCCTCGAGCATCGCGACGACCGCGGACTTGTCGTCGGCGCCGAGGATCGTGTTGCGCGCGTTGCTGACGAAGCCGTCGGCGATGACTGGCTCGACGAGATCCGTCGGCGGCACGGTGTCGAGGTGTGCGCAGAGCAACAGCGGCTCGCCCTCTGCCGTCGGCTCGAGACGGCAATAGAGATTTCCGAAGTCGTCCTTCTCGACCGCGATCCCGCAGTCGTGCAGGTACTGCGTCACGCGAGCGGCGACGACGTCTTCCTCGCCGGGCGGGCTCAGGACCGCAGCAAGCTCGCAAAAGAGGTCGAGGGCCGCCGACACGAAGATCGAAACTAAACGACTTCGACGCCGCCGCGCGCGCGCGACCGATCGAGCGCCGCCGCGACGAACTCGCGGAAGAGCGGCGCGGGACGCGTGGGCCGCGACTTGAACTCCGGATGGAACTGCGAAGCGACGAACCACGGGTGGTCGGGTAGCTCGATGATCTCGACAAGCCGGCCCTCCTGGAACGTGCCGCTGACGACGAGGCCGGCGTCGACGATCTGCTGCCGATACGCGTTGTTGACTTCGTAACGGTGACGGTGGCGCTCGCCGATGTGCTCCGAGCCGCCGTACACCTCGCGCGTTCGTGAGCCCTCTGCGAGCTCGACCGCCTGCGCGCCGAGGCGCATCGTGCCGCCGAGATCCTCGATCTCCTTCTGCTCGGGCAGCAGGTCGATCACCGGGAACGGCGTCTCCGGATCCATCTCGGTCGAGTTGGCGCCGTCGAGCCCCGCGACGTGCCGCGCGAACTCCGACACCGCGACGTGCATGCCGAGACAGATGCCGAGATACGGGATGCGGTCTTCGCGCGCGACGCGGCAGGCGAGGATCTTGCCCTCCCACCCGCGCGAGCCGAAGCCGCCGGGGACGAGCACGCCGTCGACGCCCGCCAGCTCCGCGCGCGCCTCGTCGAGCGTCATGTCCTCGGCATCGACCCAGCGCACGTGCACGCGGCAGCCGTTGTGAATGCCTGCGTGCTTCAGCGCCTCGTGCACCGACAGATACGCGTCGTGAAGCTTCACGTACTTGCCGACGAGCGCGATCTCGACCGACTCCTTGCGCTCGTTGATGCGCTCGGTCAGCTCGATCCATTCTTTTAGGTCCGGGGTCGGCGCGTTGATCCCGAGCTTGCGGCAGACGAGGTCGTCAAGCCCCTGCTCCTGCAGCGCGAGCGGGACGAGGTAAACGTCTGCGACATCGGGGTTCGTGATGACAGCGTCGAGGTCGACGTCGGCGAAGAGCGCGATCTTCTCGCGAATGTCGCGCTGCAGCGGCTCCGTGGAGCGGCAGACGACGACGTCGGGGTGGATACCGATGCGCCGAAGCTCGTTGACCGAGTGCTGCGTCGGCTTCGTCTTCAACTCGCCGGCCGTGTCGATGAACGGGACGAGCGTGACGTGCAGATAGATCACGTTCTCGGGGCCGACCTCGCGCCGGAACTGGCGGATCGCCTCGAGGAACGGGAGCGACTCGATGTCGCCCACCGTGCCGCCGATCTCGGTGATCACGACATCGGTGTCGGACGCGTCGGCGGCGGAGCGAATCCGCGCCTTGATCTCGTTCGTGATGTGCGGGATCACCTGCACCGTCGAGCCGAGGTACTCGCCCTTCCGCTCCTTGCGCAGCACGCGATCCCAGACGGCGCCCGACGTGTGGTTAGCGGTGCGCGACAGGTTCTCGTCGATGAAGCGCTCGTAGTGGCCGATGTCGAGATCGGTCTCGGCGCCGTCTTCGGTGACGAACACCTCGCCGTGCTGGAACGGGCTCATCGTCCCCGGGTCGACGTTGATGTACGGGTCGAA
>DASUKC010000135.1:0-8626 GCA_036278975.1 Gaiellaceae bacterium | reverse complement strand
TGGCCGATCTGGGTCTGGCTCGCATCCGGCCTGTCGGTCGGATCCGCATGGTGGAAGGTGAAGGTGACCGGCGGGCTGGCACAACACGTCGGCCAGTCGACCATCCTCGGGCTCTTCCTGATCGGCGTGTGGGCGGCAGCGGGCTTCGGCTCGTTCTGGCCCGTGTACCCGATCGCCGTCATCGCGCTCCTCACCGGCCTACGCGCCGCCGGGCGGCGCGACCAGAGCGAGGCGCGTGTCGAGACGCTCACGACCAGCCGCGCGGGCGCGGTCGAAGCGGCCGAGACCCAGCTGCGTCGCATCGAGCGGGACCTGCACGACGGCGCGCAGGCGCGTCTCGTCGCGCTCGGCATGAATCTCGGGCTCGCCGAGCAGCAGCTCACGAAGGATCCAGAGAAGGCGCAAGAGCACCTCGCCGAAGCGCGCGCGGCAGCAACCGCCGCACTGCAGGAGCTGCGCGACCTGGCACGCGGCATCCATCCGCCGATCCTCGCCGACCGCGGCCTCGACGCCGCGATCCGCGCGCTCGCGACGCACGCCGCTGTGCCGGTTGCGGTCGACGTCGAGCTCGCCGAGCGCCCGCCCGTCGGAGTGGAGACGGCTGCGTACTTCGTCGCGTCAGAAGGCTTGGCGAACGCGCTCAAGCACGCACAGGCGACGCGCATCGACATCGACGTGCACGCACGCGAAGACGCGATCGTCGTACGGGTGCTCGACGACGGCCGAGGCGGCGCGTCTGAGGCGGACGGCGGCCTGCACGGGTTGCGGCAGCGCGTCGAAGCCCTCGATGGCTCGTTGCGCATCGCGAGCCCCGAAGGCGGTCCGACGGTTATCGAGGCGGTGCTTCCGTGCGCGCGGTGATCGCCGAAGATCTCGCACTGCTGCGCGACGGGCTGATGCGGCTGCTGCGCGACAACGACATCGAGGTCGTCGCCAGCGTGTCGGACGGCGACGCACTCGTGCACGCCGTCGTCCGCGAGCAGCCGGACATCGCGATCGTCGACATCCGCATGCCGCCGACGTTCCGCGACGAAGGCCTGCGCGCGGCGCTGGAGCTGCGCAAGCGCGTGCCTGAGACGGCGATCCTGATCATCTCGCAATACGTCGAAGGCACCTACGCACGCGAGTTGCTGGCCGACGGCCGTGGCGGCGTCGGCTACCTGCTGAAGGACCGTGTGATGGATGTCGACGCGTTCGTCGAAGCGGTGCGACGTGTCGCGGACGGTGGGACGGCACTCGACCCGGAGGTGGTCGCACACTTCGTCGGCCGCAAGGACCGCCTCGCTGCACTCACGCCACGCGAGAACGAGGTGCTTTCGCTGATGGCAGAAGGGCGCTCGAACGCCGGCATCGCGGAGGCTCTCGTCCTCACGGTCGGCGCAGTCGAGAAGAACGTCGCATCGATCCTGCAGAAGCTACAACTGCCGCCGTCCGACGAGACGCACCGCCGCGTGCTCGCCGTGCTCGCCTATCTCGACTCCGCCTAGCGCAGCCAGGGGCGCCTCACGCACTTCGACGCGTCTTAGTCCGCGTCGAGCACGGAGCGGATCTTCTCGACCAGCTCGATCGAGAGGTACGGCTTCTGGATGAACGCCACGGCCGCGGACGCGATGCCTTGCCGGATTACGGTGTCGGCCGAATAGCCGGAGCTGAAGAGCAACTTCACCGACGGCCGAACGTCTTCGATCTGCTCGGCGAGCTCACGTCCGTTCATGCCCGGCATCACCATGTCGGTGAACACGAGGTCGACGTGGGTTGCCTCATCCCTGACGATCTCGAGAGCGTCGGCCCCGTTGCTCGTAGCGATCACGGTGTAGCCGAAAGACTCGAGCGCGGTCTTCACGAGATCGCGTACGGCGTCCGCGTCCTCGACGACGAGGATCGTCTCCGTACCGTCGAGCGCGCCGGGCTCCTGGCTGGGGCCGGGTGGCATTGCAGCGGCAGCCGCGGCGGGGAAGTAGATCTTGAACGTCGTCCCGATGCCGGCCTCGGAGTACAGCCAGATGTGTCCGCCGCTCTGACGGACGATGCCGTAGACGGTCGCGAGCCCAAGGCCCGTTCCGCTCTCCTTCGTCGTGAAGTACGGATCGAAGATGCGCTCGCGCGTCTCTGCGTCCATCCCGATGCCGGTATCGGCGATCTCGAGGAGGACGTAGCGGCCCGGCGTGACGTCCGGGTGCTCCCGTGCGTATTGATCATCGAGCTCGACCGCGCGCGTCTGCACGATGAGCGAGCCGCCGCTCGGCATAGCGTCGCGCGCGTTGATCGTGAGGTTGACGATCACCTGGCTGATCTGCCCGCGGTCGACGACGATCGTCGGCAGGTCTTCCTCGTACGTGCGATGGACCTCGACGTTCTCGCCGATCAACCGCTCGAGCATGCGCAGCGTCTCTTGGACGAGCACGTTCAGGTCGGCGGGCTCCTGTTGCAGGATTTGCTGCCGGCTGTACGCGAGTAGCTGTTGCGTGAGATCCGCGGCGCGGTCGGCGGCGCGACTGATCTCGACAGCCTGCCGCGTGACGTCGTCGTCGCTCGTGCGTTCGACGATCAGCGTTCCGTAGCCGCGAATGACCTGCAGCAGATTGTTGAAGTCGTGCGCGATACCCGCAGCGAGCTGGCCGACGGCCTCCATCCGCTGCGACTGGCGCAGCAGCTCCTCCTGGCGGCGCAGGGACTCGGCGTGCGCGTGCGTCTGAACGGCGTAGCGAATCGTGCGCTCGAGGAGTGCAGGTGCGATCTCTCCTTTCACGAGATAGTCGCTCGCGCCGGCGTTGGCGGCGTCGAGATCAACGTTGTAGTCGCCTTGGCCGGTCAGGACGATCATCGGCGTCTCGCAACCCTCGGTCACGAGCTCGCGGACCAGGTCGATGCCGTTCTCGGCGCCGAGCCGGTAGTCGACGAGGCAGATGTCGTACCCGTCGGAACGCAGCGCGGCCACACCGGCTGCGTAGTCGCTCACGCGCTCGAGGTCGTACCCAAGCTTCGTGACGAGATCGCGCGTGAGCAGATAGTCGTCGTCGTCGTCCTCGATCAGCAGGACGGACAGCGTCGCTGCTTCGTTACCGACGGTCGTTGTCACGGGCGTGCCGGCAACTCCACGATCTCGAACCAGTACTGGCTCACCACTCGCATCGCGTCGGCGAGCCCTGCGAATGTCACCGGCTTGGTGATGAAAGAGTTCACACCGAGGTCGTAGCTCCGCACGATGTCTTCCTCGGCCTTCGACGTCGTGAGCACGATCACCGGAATCTTCCGCAGACGCGCGTCGCTCTTGATCTCGGCGAGCACCTCGCGTCCGTCTTTCTTCGGCATGTTGAGGTCGAGCAGGATCAGCCCCGGAATCGGAGCGTCGGCACCGTTCCCGTACCTGCCTTCGCGGCGCAGGTAATCCATCACTTCCTCGCCGTCGCGCGCGAGGCGCAGGTCGTTGCCGAGCCTGTTCTTCTTCAGGGCATCGAGTGTCATCTGCGCGTCTTCCTCGTCGTCCTCGGCGAGAAGGATCACGATCGGTGTGCCTTCGCTCATTGCGACCCTCCGTTGCGGTTACTCACAGGTGACAACGGCAGAGTCACGGTGAACACCGATCCCTCATTCGGAGCGCTCGTCGCCGTGATGTGCCCGCCGTGGCGCCACGCGATCTTGCGGGCGATCGAGAGGCCGATGCCGGTGCCTTCGTATTCAGAACGGCCGTGCAAGCGCTCGAACGCGCCGAAGATGCGGTCCGCGTGCTTTGTCTCGAACCCGATGCCGTTGTCCTCGACCGTGATCACGACTCGGTCGCCGCCCACGGCCTCGCCTTCGAAACGAGGCGTCTGGCCGGAGATCACCTCGGCACTGACGCGGACGACCGGCGCTTCCCCGGGCTTGTGGAACTTCAGGGCGTTTGCAATCAGGTTCTGGAGCAGCTGGCGAATCTGCGAGCGGTCTGCATCGATCACCGGCAGCTGTGCGACATCGACCGTCCCGTCGAGCTCGGTGATGCGCCCCTCGAGGTCCGAAACGACCTCGGCGGCAACATCAGAGAGGTTGATCGGTTCGAATGGACGGCCGCGATACGACACGCGCGAGAACTCGAGCAGATCGTTGATCAGCGTCTGCATCCGCTCCGCCGCGTTGTGCATGCGCTCTAGGTCCGACGCCGCTTCCTCGGGGAGCGAACCGTCGAGCGACTCGCGCAACCGCTCGCCGAACATCCGAATCTTGCGCAACGGCTCCTGCAAGTCGTGTGACGCGATCGACGAGAATTGCTCCAGCTCCTGGTTCGAGCGCGCCAGCTCACGCGCGCGCTCTTCCGCATCGGCTGTGCGTTCGGCGACGCGCTCTTCCAGGTCGGTGTTCGTTTGCTGCAACTCGTCACCGGTGACGAGCGCACGGCGGAAGAAGAAGATGCTCATCAAGCTGATGAACGCGAACGCGCCGAGTGCCGCGAACAGAACCCAGCTCTGTGTACCTGCAAGCGGCGGGTAGATGCTTGCGGTGGTCGTCGCGCTGACCGCACGCCACTGCGAAGCAGAGATGTCAGCCGACGCGAAATACCGCTCAACGCCGGAATAGCGGTACACGCCCTCGCTCCGTGTGCGCAGCGCAGCCACGAGCCCCGCCGACTTCGGGAACGAACCGACCTTGAGCTTCGAGCTCGATGTCGCAACGACGCGGTTGTTCGTGTCGAGGATGAACGCGCCACCGCTGGAGTTGCCGGTCTGCGCCGAGGCGAGGAAGCTGTTGAGGAAACCGGTGAAGAGAAGAGCCGGGAATCCTTCGACCTCGATTCGCTTGTCGCCGGAGGCCGCCTGGAACGGCTCCGCCCATTCGATCGTGCCCTGCTTACCGATCAGGTCGGAGAACCACGCCTTCCCAGCGACCGCATGGCGAACGTGCACACCGGTGGCGGCGGTGGCCGGTGCTCCGGTCGAGGCAGCGATCCGGTGACCCTGCCCGTCGAGGATGACGAGATAGGAGAGGCCGCCGGCTTTGACGGTTGCATCGAGAACGTGCGAGTCGACCGTCGCTCCACCGAACTCCTTCGCCGCGGCGGCGGCGCCGCTGCCCGCCGACGTCGCGAGCAGTGACCCGGTGAATTGCGCGGTCAGCTGCGCTTCTTGTGCGAACTGCTGACGCGCCTGCGACCGCGACTCGTTCTCCGAGTGCACGACCAGGTAGGCGAATGCGCCGATGAGGCCGATCAGGAGCGCTGTGAACGCAGCGAGCAGCCACACCTGCCGGCCGAAGAACCTGCGAAGCACGTGCATCGGTTCGACCAACTGACCGACGCCCTCCACCCCATCCCCTCCTGACGCCGCCATCACGGCGTCACCGCAGCCTGGAAACCGGTTCCAAGGGGTACCACAAAAGACAAGGATGCTCAAACAAAATGACTCAAATGAGTCATTCGCCACGAACCGGCGGTCCAACCTTGTGAATACGCGGATTTCGCGTCGGCGGATTGCCCGGATTTAGAACGAGCTCGAGTACGCGTTCAAAGCCGGCTGGCCGCCGAGATGCGCATAGAGCACGCGCGAGCCGGGCTCGATCCGGCCGTCGCGGACGAGGTCGATCAGGGCCGCCATCGACTTCCCCTCATACACCGGATCGGTGAGCATTCCCTCGAGGCGCGCGCAGAGCTCGATCGCCGCGATCGTCTTCTCGTCCGGAATGCCGTACGTCCCGGCGTGCCACTCGTCGAGCAGCACGATGTCGTCGTCGCGAAGGTCACGGCCGAGATCGATCGATCCCGCCGTCCGCCGCGCGATGCGTGCGATCTGCTCCCACGTTTGCTGCACGGTCGCGGAGCCGTCGATGCCGAGTATGCGCCGCTCGCTCGTCTGACCTGCGAAGCCCGCGATCATGCCGGCCTGCGTCGAGCCGGTGACCGAGCAGACGACGATCGTGTCGAAGAAGACGCCGAGCTCGCGCTCCTGCTCTTCCACTTCGTAGGCCCAGCGCGCGAAGCCGTGGCCGCCGAGCGGATGGTCGGACGCACCGGCGGGTATCGCGTACGGCTTGCCGCCGCGCTGCTCGACGTCGGCGAGCGCCTGCTCCCAGCTCGGACGGAAGCCGATGTCGAAGCCGGCCGCATCGAGACGCACGTCCGCGCCCATGATCCGCGAGAGCAGGATGTTGCCGACGCGCTCATAGCCGAGGTCGTCCCAGTCGACCCAGTGCTCCTGCACGAGAACGCAGTTCAAGCCGAGATGCGCCGCGACCGCCGCAACCTGCCGCGTGTGATTCGACTGCACACCGCCGATCGAGACGAGCGTGTCGCAACCTTGCGCGAGCGCGTCGGCGACGAGGTACTCAAGTTTCCGCGTCTTGTTGCCGCCGTATGCGAGCCCGCTGTTGCAGTCCTCTCGCTTGGCCCAGATGTCGACCTTGCCGCCGAGGTGCTCGGACAGTCGCTCCAGCCGATGGACGGGCGACGGACCGAAGAGCAGCGGGACGCGCGCGAAGTCGTCGAGGCCCATCCCCGGAGGCTAGCCGGAGTTTCCAGAGGGCTCGGGGTCTGGCCCGGGTCTGACCCCGCTACATAGGCACGTACCTAGGTAAGGGTGCCAGGCACGTGCCAGACCCCCCAGACGTACGATCGGCGGATGCCGCAGAGCACCGTCTGCCTGTCGTTCGACTTCGATGCGTTCTCCGTCTGGTTCGGCTTCGAGCACACGACGCCCGCGATGCTGCATCGCGGTGAGTACGGAGCTCGCGTCGGCGTGCCGCGCCTGCTGGATCTGCTGAAGCGCCACGAGATCAAGGCGACGTTCTTCGTCCCCGGTCACACCGTCGACTCGTTTCCGCACAAGACGGAGTCGATCCTCGAACACGGCCACGAGATTGCGCACCACTCGTACGCACACGTCGACCCGTCGGAGCAGACGCCCGCCGAGGAACGCGCCGACATGGAGCGTGCGCTCGAGACGCTCGCGCGCATCGGCGTGCGCCCGCTCGGCTACCGCTCGCCGTCGGGGGATCTCTCCGCGGTCACGCTCGAGCTGATCGAGGAGCACGGCTTCCTCTACGACGCGAGCCTGCAAGGGGACGACTTCCGCCCGTACCACCCTCGTGTTGCTGACGTCGTGTCGCGCGACGAGCCGCTGGTGCGGGGACGCGAAGCAACATTCTGGGAGCTGCCGATGTCCTTCGAGCTCGACGACTGGCCGCACTTCACGTTCAACTTCAACCCGGCGCGCCATGGTCTCTCCGCGCCGAGCAAGGTGCTCGAGATTTGGCAAGCGGAGCTCGCGTGGATGGACGCGAACGTGGACGGCGGCGTGCTCACCGTGACGATGCACCCGCAAGTGATCGGGCGCGCGCACCGCGTCGCGATGCTCGAGCAGTTCATCGCCGCCGGTCGCGAGCTGGGCGTGTCGTTTCGCGCGCTCGGCGACGTCGCGCGCGAGCTCTAGGCGGGCGCGGGCTCGGGCTCGACGGCCGGCGCGGCCGCATGCTCGCGCAGCAGGGCTGCACCGATCGCGGCAGCGAGCACTGCGAACAATCCGCCAATCAGAAACGCCAGGTGATAGCCACCCGTCAGCGCCGCAGCCGTGCTGTGCCCGGTCGCCGTGAGATGCGACGTGCGCGATGCGGCGGCGCTCGCGAGAATCGCGAGCCCAACCGCTCCGCCCATCATGAAGGCCGTGTTGGTGACGCCCGACGCAAGCCCTGCGTCCTGTGGTTCGACGTCACTCATCGCCGCCATCAACACCGGGTTGAACGCGAGCCCGCCGCCGATGCCGATCAGGATCATGCTCGGCAGGATGTCGACCACGTACGACCCGTGCACCGGCACGCGCGCGAACCAGAGCAGCGCAAGCGAGGCGACACCGAGGCCGAACGCGAGCGGGATGCGGAAGCCGTAACGCATCACGAGCTTCGCCGATACGCCGAGCGAGAAGGCCATCATGATCAGGTTCCCCGGCAGAAACGCGAGCCCGACCTTGAGCGGGCTATACCCGAGCACCTGCTGCAGGTAGAGCGCCGAAAGGAAGAACATCGCGAACATCGACGCGGCCCACAGGATGCCGACGACGTTGGCGACGCTGAGGTTGTGATGGCGGAAGATCGACAACGGCATCAGCGGTGCGCGGACGCGCGACTCCCAGACGAGGAATGCGCCGGCGATCGCGAGGGCGACGCCGAGCAGACCGAGCGTCTGCAGCGATGTCCACCCGGCCGTGTTGCCGTTCACGATCGCGTAAACCGCGAGCGCCATCGCGCTGGTGATCGCAATCGCGCCCGGGACGTCGAGCCGCGTCCCTTCCGCGCCGGTGTGAACTGCGGGCAGCAACTTCAGCCCGGCGATGGTGACGATGACGCCGATCGGCAGGTTGATGAGAAAGATCCAGTGCCAACCGACGAGATCGGTGAGCACGCCGCCTGCGAGCACGCCGACGCTGCCGCCGCCCGACATGACGAATCCGAAGACGCCCATCGCCTTCGCGCGCTCGACCGGCTCGGTGAAGAGCACGACGATCAGCGAGAACGCAACGGCCGAGACGACCGCGCCGCCGAGCCCCTGCACGGCCCGCGCACCGACGAGGAACGCCTCCGAGCCGGCGAGGCCGCAGCTGAGCGAGGCGAGCGTGAAGACGGTGAGCCCGGCGAGGAAGAGCCGCCGCTGGCCGAAGAGGTCGCC
>DASUKC010000134.1:0-2504 GCA_036278975.1 Gaiellaceae bacterium | reverse complement strand
TCGCTCCGATCGGCGCTGCGTGCGCCGTCCTGCTGGCGATCGTGCTCTCGCGCAAGCACTTCTTCAGCGTCGTCCTCAAGTCACGCGTGCAGACGAGTGGCGGCTCGGAGAACGCGCACTTCCAGGTGTACAGCTTCATCCCGCACATGCTGCACGTCGACCCGCTGTTCGGGCTCGGCCTGAACACGTTCTCCGTCTACTACGAGTTCGTCACCGGCAAGAACAATTGGGGGCCGCACTCGTACTACGTCGCGCTCCTGGTCGAGACCGGGCTGGTCGGCACCGCCTTGTTCGCGATCTTCCTCGTCTGGGTCTTCGTGCGACTGCACCGGGCGCGCGCGCTCGGCCGGCAGCTCGCCGCGGCGAGCGACCCGCTGGCCGCTCGTGTCCGCCCGCTCGCCTGGGGTTGCACAGCCGCCCTTGCGGGCACACTCGCGTCGAACGCCTTCTACCTGACGATGCAGTTCTATTACTTCTTCGCGTTCCTGGCCCTCGCCCTCGCCATCCCGGCTGTCTTCGCCCGCCCCAACACAATCATCACGCCCCCGGGATACGATTCGTCGCCGTGAGCGGCCGCGTCACCATCGAAGGCTTCGAGATCCACGACGGCAGCGACTGCTACGTCATCGCGGAGATCGGGCACAACCACCAGGGATCGCTCGAGCAGGCGAAGCAGCTCTTCACGGCTGCCGCCGAGGCCGGCGCGAACGCCGTCAAGCTGCAGAAGCGCGACAACAAGACGCTTTTCACGCGCGACTACTTCAACCGCCCGTATGACAACGAGGCGAGTTTCGGCGCGACCTACGGCGCGCACCGCGAAGCGCTGGAGTTCGGGCGCGACGAGTATCTCGAGCTGCAGGAGCATGCGCGCAAGCTCGGCGTCGCGTTCTTCGCGACCGCATTCGACTTTGCGAGCGCCGACTTTCTCTCGGAGCTCGACGTGCCTGCGTTCAAGATCGCGTCCGGCGATCTGATGAACACGCCTCTGCTCCGTTACGTCGGCGCGATCGGCAAGCCGGTGATCTTCTCGACGGGGGGCGGCACGCTCGACGATGTCCGGCGCGCGTACGAGACACTGCTCGAAGTGAACGATCAGGTCGTCGCGCTGCAGTGCACAGCCGGGTATCCCGCCGAGTGGAGCGAGCTCGACCTGCGCGTCATCCAGACGTTCAGAGAGGTCCTGCCGCGTGCGGTCGCCGGCTTCTCGAGCCATGACAACGGCATCGCAATGCCCGTCGCGGCGTATGTGCTCGGGGCACGAGTCGTCGAGAAGCACTTCACGTTGAATCGCGCGGGGAAGGGCACCGACCACGCCTTCTCGCTCGAGCCGCAGGGTCTGCGCAAGATGGTGCGCGACCTGCGGCGCACGAAGGTCGCGCTCGGGGACGGCACGAAGGCGATGCATTCGAGCGAGGCGGCACCGATCCTGAAGATGAGCAAGAAGATCGTCGCCGCGCGCGACCTGCCGGCCGGCCATGTCCTGGCGCGTGAAGATCTCGCGCTTCGGTCGCCGGGCGACGGGCTGCCGCCGTACGAGCTCGACCGGCTGATCGGTCGCGTGTTGCGGCATCCGGTCGTCGAGGAGATGAACCTCACCTTCGAGCTGCTGGAAGAATCTGTTCCGGATCTCGAAGAGGCGCTCTCTCGCTCGGCAGAGTCGTAGGCTTGACGGAGACTCCAAAGAGCGGAGGCGCCGGCGTGGCCGGCGCCGGAGCGGATACAGGTGAGCGCTGACGCGAAGCTCGCAGTCGTCACCGGCGCGCTCGGCAATCTCGGGCCGGTGTGGTGCGACGCACTTGCAGGCGCGGGACTTCAGGTCGTGCGCGTCGACATTGCCGGCGGAGACGGTGTCGAGCAGGCTGACGTGACCGATGCCGACTCGCTGCGTGCAGTGCTCGCGAACGTCGGCGCACCGCACGTGCTCGTCAACAACGCCGGCATCGACCAGGCGCCCGATCCGAACGCAACCGGCGGCATGTCGCCCGAGGAGTTTCTGCGCGTACTCGACGTGAACACGCGTGGCGTGTTTCTCTCGACGCAGATCTTCGGCTCGGCGATGGCGGATGAAGGTCGCGGCTCGATCATCAACATCGGCTCCCTCTACGCGTCCATCGCACCGATCCCGGAGCTGTACGACCACATCCCCGGGTTCGTGAAGCCGCCGGCATACGCGGCGTCGAAGGCGGGCGTGATTGCACTCACGAAGTACTTCGCGCGTCTGTGGGGGCCGCGCGGCGTGCGCGTCAACGCGCTCTCGCCCGGCGGTGTGCGAGCAGAGCAGGACTCGGAGTTCGTGCGGAAGTACAGCGCGCGCGTGCCGCTCGGGCGGATGGCCGAGCTTACGGACCTCACCGGCCCACTGCTCTTTTTGGCATCGGATGATTCGAGTTACGTGACGGGTCACGAGTTGCGCGTCGACGGGGGCTTCACCGCTTGAAGTTCGTTCCCAATGTGATCGGCGGCGAAGAAGTTCCCGCCGACCGCGGCGAGACGTTTGCGAAGCT
>DASUKC010000133.1:0-4997 GCA_036278975.1 Gaiellaceae bacterium | reverse complement strand
CCGCTCCATGCCTTCGACGATGTGATCGTCTGCACGGCCTGCTTCACAAACGCGTCGGCCTTCTGCTTGAGCGACGCGTCGTTCGCGTCGTTGTTGGTCGAGCCGTACGGGCACGGCGAACCGTCGCTGCCGTCGGCGGCAACCGGTGTGTACACGCCGCCGTGCATGTCGTGGCACTGGTTCGGCACGATGAACGCGAAGTCGGGCGCAGCGCTGCTGTTCAGGTCACTCGCGAGGGACGTATACGGCTTGATGTGCGAGAGTCGCGCCGCGTCGTTGCGGATGTCGTTGAACAGCACGAACGGGTTGTGCTTGCTCGCGTAGAGCGCGTTCGAGCTACTCGGCCAATAATCCACCGTCGAACCGACGCTCGGCAGAGACTCCTCATAGGCGCCCCACGTGTGTCCCGTCGCTTCCAACTGGTCGACGATGTTCGGGGCGTCGTACCGGAGTGACGGGTCGTCGGCGTTCTTGCCAAAGTTGCTGCCGGCGATCAACGCGATGTAGTTCGGCTCGCTCGGATGCGTCACGCCGTAATAGTTGCGGGCGACGCCGTACTCGTCGGCGAGCGAGGTGATGTACGGCGTATTCGGATCGCCGATGACGCTGTGCTGCGAGTGGTTCTCGAGCACGATCACGAAGACGTGCTTGAGATGGCCGGCACTCGCCGGCGAATCAGCAGCAGCGACTGCCGTGAACGCGAGCGCAGCAACTCCAAGCACAGCTGCGCTGAGACACCAGATGCGCCTCATGCGAAGAATCCCCCCTTGTTGTTGAACGATGCGGCCCGAGGCTAGCGGGCATTACATAACGACGCGGTGGGGTCAGTCGGTGCGCGCCCAGCGGCGGAACTGCTCGATCCGTTCCGCCGGCCACTCGCCGTCGCACGGCATCGTCCCGTCTTCAAGCCGCTTGAGTATCTCGTCGGCGTTGCGACGCACGTCGGGCTCCGACCAGAGGTCGAACGCCCACTTCATCGCGTCGCGGTCCTCCTCGCGGAAGAGCGGCTTGACGTCGGTCTCGAATGTCATCAGCGAACGGTAACTCTGAACGTGCGCGCCTGCAGCGCCTTCGTCCTCTCGCCGATGGTGACTGCGTAAACGATCGCCGCCTTACCGGCGCGCAGTGCGCGATACACCACGACGACGTTGCCCCGTTGCACGCCTTCGCTGACCTCGTTGACGACCTTGCCGTTGTATGCCCGAGCAACGCGCCATACCCTCCCGGCGCCTTTCGGCTTGGCAAGTGCGATCGCGAAGAGCTCGCCATAGTGGACGGTGATCTGCGTCACCGGGCCGGGCGGTAGCGGCCCGACGGGCGGTGCGCTCGCGGTCGCGCTTGCGGTTAGGGCGCCGACAAGAACGACCAGGGTGAGAAGAGCTTTGAGTGCCTGCATGACGACACCCTACGTGTGTACATTCAGCATGTGGCTGCGGTACGCGTTCTCTTCTGCCCCGTCTGACACGGCTATGACGAACGGGCCGCGAGTCTCGTGGCCGAGCTGAACGCCGTCGGGCACATCGCCGAGATGGAGCGCGGAGTGAAGAGCCAGTTCGACGTGATCGCCGACGGCGAGATCGTCTTCTCCAAGCAGCAGGTTGGCCGGCACGCCGAGCCGGGCGAAGTGCTCGCCCTGCTGGGTCCCGCGACTTAGTCGGACGCGAGCGTCGGGTAGCTGCTGGTCAGCAGCATGAGGTAGCCGAACGTCTGCGCGCGGTAGCGCAGTGAGTAGACGAGCAGGTCGCGCATCCCTTTCGGCGCGCGGCCGGTGAAGAGCGCCGCGAACCACACGAGCATCGACACGATTGACGCGACGTAGCCGAGCGCGGTCGCGAAGACGTACGCGGGAATCACGAGCACGATGCGGAGCAGCGTCTTCCACCTCGGCTGCGGCTGTGGCGGAGCGATCTCGAGGTCGACGGGATAGTGCTCCGGCTGGAACTTGGGATACGGGTCGGCAGCGAGGGTGATGTACGCCTCGACTTGGGTCGCATATCGCAGGTAGCTCGCAAGCCAGTGGTGCATGCGAGCGGGCAGGCGGCCGCGAACGAGGGCGACGAACCATCCGGCCAGCGCGATGAAGAACGCGACGATCCCCCACAGCCAGAGCCAGAAGGCGTGCGGTATCACGAGCAACCAGCGAAGCAGGACGGTGAACCGCGAGCGATAGAGATCGTCCGTCACCACGAGTGAGATCGGGTGCACGCGCGCACGCGGGGCGCCGGTGAAGACCGGGTCGCGCTTCTCGAGAAATGCCGAGATGCCTTCGCGGAAGTCGTCTGTCTTTACCTGCTCGGCCTGCGCGGCGGCCTCCAGTTCGAGCTGCTCTTCGAACGTCGACGTCTCTGCGGCATCGAGCAGCCGCTTCGTCTGCCAGAACGCGCGCGTCGGCATCGCGGCGAAGTACGCGCCCACCTCGTGCATGCGCTCTTCGAACTCGGCGGCGGGTGCGACCTCGGAGACGACTCCCATCGTGCGTGCTTCGTCAGCGCCCACGCGGCGGCCGGTCGTGAACCACTCGAGCGCGCGCGGCGTTCCGAGCAGCCGGTGCGCGAGCCAGGTGCCGCCCGAGTCGGGGATCAAGCCGATGTTGATGAACGCCGGCACGAAGGTTGCGTCGCTCGACGCGATGCGCACATCACATGCGAGCGCGAGCGACAGCCCCGCGCCGGCAGCCGGTCCGTTCACCGCGGCGATCACCGGCTTCTCGAGCGCACGGATCGCGAGCACGTTGCGGTGATAGTTGCGGCGCAGGTTGTCGGCGACGTCACCCGCGCCCGCCCGGAACTCCTGCAGGTCCTGGCCGACGCAGAAGCCGCGTCCCGCGCCGGTGATGATCACCGCGCGAACCGCAGGGTCCTTGGCCTGCTCGAGCGCCGCGAACAACTGGGCGTGAACGCTCGCGTTGAGCGCGTTCAGCACGTCGGGCCGGTTCAGCGTGATCGTCATGACCCCGCCGTCGCGGCTGATCTCAACCTCGGCCATTGCGCCGCCAACGATAATCAGTGCCGTGAACGGATACGAGGCCTTTTCGAACTTAGAGCTCGACCGCCCGGCCGAGCACGTGCTGCGCTTGACCCTCCGCGCGGCCGGGAAGCTGAACGCGGTCAGCGGAGACATGCACCGCGAGCTCGCGGACGTCTGGAAGACGATCGAGGAGGACGACGAGACGCGCGTGGTGCTGGTGCGGGGCGCGGACGGCGCCTTCAGCGCGGGCGGCGACCTGGATCTCGTGCTCGAGATCGCCAACGACCCCGAGACGCACGCGCGGGTCTTCCAGGAGGCGCGAGACCTCGTCTACAACGTGATCGACTGCCCGAAGCCGATCGTCTCGGCGATCACCGGCCCCGCCGTCGGCGCGGGCCTCGCGGTCGGCTTGCTCGCGGACATTTCGCTCGCTTCACCGAAGGCGCGCATCGTCGACGGGCACACCAAGCTCGGCGTCGCGGCCGGCGACCACGCGGTCATCGTCTGGCCGCTGCTCTGTGGCATGGCGAAGGCGAAGTACCACTTGCTTCTGTGCGAGCCGATGAGCGGCGAGGAAGCCGAGCGCATGGGACTCGTGTCGCTGTGCGTCCCGGAGGAGGAGCTCGAGGCGCGCGCGCTCGAGATCGCCGTGCGGCTTGCATCCGGCGCGCAGCAGGCGATCCGCCACACGAAGTTCGCGCTGAACAACTGGCTGCGGGCGGCAGGCCCCGCGTTCGACACGTCGCTCGAGCTCGAGTTCCAAGACATGCAGGGTCCCGACGTGCACGAAGGCGTCGCCGCGGTTCGCGAGAAGCGTCCGCCGAAGTTCACGTAAACGTCTTCAAGTACTCGATGCGCTCGCGCAGATACGGGTCGTCCGCTTTGCCCACGCGCAGCGCCAGGTACGTGTTCCACGGAACAAGGAACGCCGCAACCAGCGGCACCAGCTGCGCGACAAGCGCCGCGTCGTAGGTGCCATACGCGACGAGCGCCTCCCGCCCGTGGAACCAGCCGTGCACGACCGTTCGGAACGTCACACACGCCAGGTCGTACTCGACGGGACCCCGGCACAGGTTCTCGAAGTCGACCCACAGCGGTCCGCGCTTGGTGATCAGCGTGTTCCTGGCATGCGCGTCGCCGTGGATCGGCCGCTCGTCGAGGGAAAGCGCGGCCAGCAGTTCACGCGCGGCTGCGATCGCGGCGAGCATCAGTTGCCGGTCGGGATGGTCGAGCTCGCCCGCAACGACTTCGACTTCGTCGAGCCGATCGAAGCGCACGAGCGGAACGTCGACATCGGCGATGGCGTCGTGAAGCGCGCGTAATGCGCGGCCGACAGCAGGCGCGTCTTCGTCCTCCGCTCGGCGATGCTCGACATACGGCCAGAACGTGACGTGAAGGCCGTCGTGCTCGTAGACGCGTGCGTCTGCCGGCGGCACGACCGGAGCCCCGCGCGCAGCGGCAACGCGCGTCAGCACCAACTCGGACTCCAATGCCTGTCGCCCGCGGCGCAACGTCACGGCGACGCGCGCGACGACCGGCCCGATGCGGACGAGCACGTTGGCGCCGTCGCCGAGCACAACAGGCTCGCCGCTGAACCCCGCCTGCTGCGCAGCCGCGACCGCGGCCGCGACCGGGTCGCTCACCCGAGCGATGCGAACTCGACGCTGAAGCGGACGCCCATCGACATGGCGTCCTTGCCCGTCTCGGCGAACTCGGGCGAGCTCAGGCCTGCCTTGAACGAGTCCTTGTCGGGCCACTCGAACTCGGCGTAGTACGCGTGCGCCGGGTCGCCCATCGGCGCGCCGGTGATGCGGCCGTGACGGAACGTCGAGCCCGGAACTTTCTGACACAACTCGACGTGTTGCGCGTAGCGTTCCGGGTCGGGCGCCTGGTCGTAGAGTACGAGCGCTCTGTACATGGAAAGAGCCTAACCCTCCGTGACGTCACTCGCAGTCGCTCTCGCAGTCATCGCCGGCCTTGCCGGTTCGGTTCAGGTCGCCGTGATGGGGCGCTTCGGCAGCCGCATCGGC
>DASUKC010000132.1:0-7795 GCA_036278975.1 Gaiellaceae bacterium | reverse complement strand
CGCACAGATGTGCGCACGCTTGCGCTCGCACGCTACGTCGACACCGCGAAGCTGCCGCCCGCGCCCGCAACGCTCGACCTTGCGCACAACGTCGGCGATTGGCCGATGTACGACAACGATCGCATCGGCGACTGCACGATTGCCGCTGCCGGTCACATGATCGAAGCGTGGTCGGCCGCATCGCGCGGCACCGCCGTCGAGATCAGCGACGCAGCGGTGCTCGACGCGTTCGACCACGTGAAGCAGGTCGATCCGGTCACCGGGGAAGAAGGGGCGATCGAGCTCGACGTGCTCACGTACTGGCGCAAGACGGGCATCGGCGGTCACCGCATCGGTGCGTTCGCCCGCGTCGCCGTTCACGACGAGGCGCTCGCGCGCACCGGCACGTATCTATTCGGCGGGCTGTACATCGGTCTCTCGCTGCCGCTGTCTGCGCAGCACCAAGACGTGTGGGACTGGACGGGCTCGCTCGACGGCCCGGCAAAGCCTGCGTCGTGGGGCGGGCACGCCGTCGACGTCGTCGCCTACGACGCGGACGTACTGACGGTCGTGACCTGGGGGAGCCTAAAGCGGATGACGTGGAAGTTCTGGGAGCGTTACGTCGACGAGGCGTACTGCCTGCTCTCCGACGACTTCTTGAGCGCCGGGCGCGCGCCGAACGGCTTCGACCTCGCCGCGTTGAAGGAGGATCTCTCGCTCGTTACCGCTTAGCCAGAAGGGCGCGCAGCTTCGCGCGATAAATCGTCATGTCGGCGTGCGTCCAGTCGCCGTGCGTCTGGTGCGCCCACGGTTTATAGAGCTCGCGGTGGTACGGGCTCGTGACGCTCTCGCTATGCCCGATCACATTGGCGAGCGAGATGTGGAACGTGGTCATCAGCCAGAGCGTGAGCTTCAGCGAGGCAGCGAGTTGTTTCGGGTCGCGCAGGATCTCGCTGTCGCTCATGCCGACGTGCTCGATCCCGATCGCCGTGTAGTTGAGACCGACCGTGTGGCGGCACATCGTCGTCAGTTTGACGAGCTGGTAGATCGTTCCGTCCTTGTCGATCACGAAGTGCGCGCAGTCGCCGGGCAGCTCGTTCAGCTCCGGGTCGGGCGAGTCGTTCGCGAACGTGTTCCAGGTTGCGCTGAACGACTCGTTTGCCGTGTAGTGCTCGACGATCACGTGCGGGTGAACGAGTTTCCACGTGTGCACGCCGTAGTGCTTGACCGCGTACGCCTGCATCTCGGCTTCGCGCTTCGGTCCGAACGGGATCGGCTTCCACACGATTGCCGGCTTCGGCGCCGAGGCGGTGAGGCTGGCCAGCAAGGCGGCGGCTAGGAGTTTCACGACCATGCGACGACGATGTCTCGGTCGAGGGCTGGGAGTGGGAGCGACGCGGCTTCGGCCTCGACGGCGTCACGTTGAGCACGCGAGAGGCGACCCCACGCCTCGATGTCGAGCTTGTGCTGCGCGCGCCGCCACGTGCCGCGGATCTCTCCGTCGACGAGCAGGGCGCCCGGCCACACGCGCGGCGTCCAGAGCTTCGCCTGCTGCTTCGCGTCGGGGACGAGCACCGCGCGCTCGGCACCGTCGAGCAGCCAGTAGGCGTCGCCGCTCGGCAGCAGACGAGCTGGCGCGGGCTCTTGCGCGTTGGCGAGCATCAGCGTTTCGTCCTCCGC
Organism: Gaiellaceae bacterium; assembly: GCA_036278975.1. Classification (GTDB taxonomy): domain Bacteria; phylum Actinomycetota; class Thermoleophilia; order Gaiellales; family Gaiellaceae; genus PALSA-600. Next base: position 6,136 of record DASUKC010000132.1, on the reverse strand, counting down.
CAGCAGGAACGCGTCGCCTGCCTGGATCAGTTCGATCGACGCGAACGCAGTGGTCGCTGCGCGCTGTGAGATGCCTGCCCAGCGCGCAAAGCTCTTGGCCGTCGTCGGACCGAAGACGTGGAGGTAACGCTTCGCGAGCTCGCGGCACGCGTTCGCCGGCGTGATCTTCGGTGCGGGAACCGTCCACACCTGCGGTGCTCGTGCACCTTCCCAGCGGATCGCGATCGTGCCGGTCGTTGTCGCATACTTGATGCTGTTGCCGACACGGAGCGCGGCGTGAGCCTCGCGATCGGGCATGCGTCTTCCGTCGAGGAATGCATGCAGCAGCTCTGCGGTGCGCTCGGCGCGCGCACGTCCTTTCTCGTCATCGGGAAGACGGCCGAGCGAGAAGAGTGCGAAGTCGCGCTTCGGCACGACGTACGTCGAGTAGCGCGGCCCCCACAGCTGTGCGAGGCTTTTGTGGTCGAGCACGTCGTGCGTCACGCCCTCGATTCGCGCGTGCAACGAGAGCAAAGCGGCGCGCGGCATGCTGTCCTGCAGCCCCGCCCAGCCGGCGCGCCGCAGCGATTCGGCGGTCAACGGGACGCGCGAGTCAAGACCGCCCGTGCGTCGCCGGAACGCCAGGATCTGATCACGCGTCAGCCTCACGTCAAATAGACGCTAGGTGAATCGTGAGCCAGATGAGCGCGGCACCGCAGATGTTGAGCGCGATGGTGAGGCGTTTCGGATGACGATGGTGGCTCTCCGGCAAGAGGTCGCTCGCGCCGATGTAGAGAAAACAGCCGCAGAAGATCGCCAGCACGAGTCCAAGCCGCGCCTGTGAGAGCGAATAGAGATATGTGGACGCGACGCCGAGCAAAGGTGCAATCGCGTCGACGGCGAGCCAGCGCAGCGCCCGGATGTCTCGCCCGCGGTTGCGCAACACGACGCTCACGGTGTTGATGCCGTCCGAGAAGTCGTGCGCGAGCACGGCGGCGGCGACGACCGCGCCGACGGTCGTCGACACCTTGAACGCAAGCCCGATGCCGACACCGTCGAGGAAGCTGTGCAGCGAGAGGCTCGCGGCTCCCAACGCGCCTCGCCGGCTCGATGGCGTGAACGCATCGTCCTCGCTCTCCGGGTGGAGGAGGATGACGTTGTTGAGGAGCGTGTAGGCGAAGAAGCCGATGCCGATGAAGAGCGCGATCGTCGTGCTCGCGTAACTCGATCTCCCAAGGTCGAACGACTCGGGCAGCAAGTCGAAGAGCGCGACCCCGAGGACTGCGCCCGCGCTGAAGCCGAGAATGAGGTGCAACCGGTCCGCGCGCTTCAGCGCGAAGAGACCGCCGAGCGTCGTCGCGAGGACAGCTGCGGCTCCGAGGAGGAGTGCCATGCCGCCAACCTGCCTGCCCGTCTCTCGTAACGCAAGCAATTTGCGATAGGAGCTACCGTGTGAGCGTGAGAGACACGCGTGTCACACGGATTGCGACCGAGATCTTGCGCACGGATCCGACCCCGCTCTCGCTCCGAGAGCTCCACGACCGCGTCGCCGAGCAGCTGCCGGCGACCGCGTTCTCGACGATCTACCGGCTCAGCGAGCGGCTCGAGCGCGAAGGGAAGATCACACGCGTCGACTGGCGAGAGCGCGGGAGCCGCTTCGAATGGGCGGATCGGCAGCACCATCACCACATCGTCTGCGGTGACTGCGGCCAGACGGTCGATCTGGACGACGACGACCTCGGTTTCAGCGAGCGCCGGATCCAGTCACGTACCGGCTTCTCCGTAAAGCACCACTCGATCGAGATCGAGGGAACCTGCGCCGACTGCCAACGGTGATGGGCCGGACCGAGCATTACGCGAACCAGCTCTGGGAGTTGTCCGGAGCTCCAATCTTGCTCTGAGTGATGAGAGAGTGTGAACCTGGCGTTCGAAGAGCCGACCTTGGCTTGGTCAGGTAGGCAGAATCTGAGGTGTCGAGTCAACGCGCCTTCTTGCGCGTCGCCTAATACGCGTGCCCGTCGTTGCACGCGTGCGGGTGTTTACCCGAGATGAGCGTGATAACCCAGACCTTCCCCTGAAAGATGGAGAACAAGAGGGTGTTGACGCCGGCGACGGCCACGATCGCCTTGGCTTCGGCGGGCGCGGTCTCGGTGCAGTCTGCGACCGCTGGTTGGGCGGACGCGTATCTCGTCTCAATCACGCGCATGCTCGTTCCGAGGTGGATGCCTTTGAGGGTCGTTGCTTGACGACTCTCTGAGATGCGCGACGGGTTCGTGAGGGCGCTGAGCTGAATCTCGTTGAGAAACAGTGGCGGCGATATCGCGGTGCAGTCGCTGATCTTGCAGACTCCATCGAGTCTTACGCGGAGGCCGATGCATGTATGTCCGCGGAGTTGTTCGCACCAGTTCTCCTGGAGGTGGAGCGGCCAGTAGTAGGCCGATGGCATTGTCTCGCGGGCTTTTCCCATCGGCATTCCTAGTGTGAGCCCGGCGAATGTGCCGCGCCGTTCGTTCAGGATCAGCGCGCCGGCGCTCTCCCGCTGACCATGCAGCAGGGCGAGCAACCCGCTCGTCGGAGGCGCGGGTCTGTTAGCGCTCGCCGCGCAGCCAACCAATGCGGTGACGATCGACAACGCAATGACGGAGAGCAGCATCGTGCGCTGTTTCAACCCCGCCCTCCTGGGGGTTTGGGTGGGTTCGGTTGAGGGGCGTTCGCTGGATGGTCGCCTCCTACAGATTTCGACGGCGGTTGAGGCGAGGCAAACATCTTCGAAAATGGAGCTAGGCGGACTCGAACCGCCGACCTCCTGGGTGCGATCCAGGCGCTCTCCCAACTGAGCTATAGCCCCGGGGACGGCGGACAGTGTAGCGCCCCACCGGGAAGTCTTAGGTCCGTCCGCCGACGTTTCGCGTAGGTTCGGCGCGATGAGAACGCTCACCCGGCGCGAGTTCCTGATCGTGTCGGCCGCCGGTGCCGCGGCGCTCCGCGCCGGGTCCGCCGGCGCTGCGGAGTCGTCGTTCGGGCGTTACCGGACGGCGGGCGGCTGGGACCTTCCGCGCATCGTCGTCGACAGCCCCGCGAGCGGGACGGCGCCGGGATATCTCTTCGCCGCGCCGTTCGCGACGGCCGCCGGCGAGGTGAGCGGATCCTCCGGCCCGCTGATCTTCGACGAGGCGGGCGAGCCGGTCTGGTTCCTGCCGCTCGCGAAGGTGCGCGCGATGAACTTCAAGGCGCAGACCTACCGCCGCGCGCCCGTCCTCACGTGGTACGAGTCGACCGCCGGTGAGCTGTACGGCGGCTCGTGCGTGATCTACGGGCGCGACTACCAAGAGGTGAAGCGCATCCACGGCGGTGACGGGTACGCGGTCGACCTGCACGAGTTCGTGATCACCTCCCGCGACACGGCGCTCCTCGCGATCGCGAACGAGGTGCCGTCGCCCGACGGCCGCGTGATCGAAGGCATCGTGCAGGAGATCGACATCGCGAGCAGCAAGGTGCTGTTCGAGTGGCACAGTCTCGACCACGTCCCGCTGTCGGACTCGTTCCGCGCCGGCGTGACGGGCGACGGGACGATCGACTATTTCCACCTGAACTCGGTCGGCGTCGCTCCCGACGGCGACCTGATCGTGTCGGCGCGGCACACCTCGACGATCTACAAGCTCGACCGCCGGACCGGCGCGGTGCGCTGGCGCCTCGGCGGCAAGCGCAGTGACTTCACGCTCGGCGACGGCGCCGCCTTCTCGTTCCAGCACGACGCGCGCATGCACGCCGACGGCACGGTCACCCTCTTCGACAACGGCGCGACCGGTCCCGGCGCGGCGGACGTCGAACCGTTCACACGACCGCTCCGCCTTCGGGTCGATCAGTCCGCGATGACCGTCGACGTATTGCAGGTGTTCGTGCCGCAGCGTCCACGCCTCGCGACGGCGATGGGAAACCTGCAGATGCTCGAGGACGGCGGCGCGTTCGTCGGCTGGGGAACGGGCGGCGGCTTCACCGAGTTCGCGCCCGACGGGACGACGCGGCTCGACGGGCGCTTCGACGACGGCAGCATCAGCTACCGGATCTTCCGGCTGCCCTGGGCGGGACGGCCGGTGCCGCGCCCCGCAGTCGTCCTCGAGCGAACGACCGATGGGCTGAACGCGTACGCGAGCTGGAGCGGTGACACGGGTGTCGCCTATTGGGAGGCGCGCACGGGGCCGCGTCCCGGGGCGGTCAGCGTGCGGACGCGCGTGCCGAGGACCGGCTTCGAGACCGTCCTTCGCCTGCCCGGCGGTCGCGGCTATCTCACCGTCGCCGCGCTCGACGCGTCGCGTGACGAGCTCGGTGCGACGCGCGCAATCCCGCTTCCCCGCTAGCGAAGCCTCCTTTACCGAACCCTGATGCGCCGCTCATGCGTTCCACCCTCAGAGGGGGAACTAGAGCAGTTCAGAGCAGTCCATGCCAAAGGAGACATCCATGTCCCGTAGAACCAACCTGCTGGCGTTGCTTGCCGCCGGTGCCGTGACGGTTCTCGTCGTCGCGGGCCTTTCGAACGCGGCGAGCTCGTCGAAGCCGACTCTCCAGACCGAACCGAAGATCTCGGGCACGGCGGTGGAGGGGAACACGCTGTCCGCGAACTCAGGCTCGTGGAACGGTTCGAACCCGATCACGTACAAGTACCAGTGGCGCCGCTGCGACGCGAAGGGCAACGGCTGCGCGAACATCGGTGGTGCCGATTCGTCGTCGTACCTCGTGCGTCATGCCGACATCGGAAACACGATTCGCGTCCGCGTCACCGCGACGAACAGTGACGGATCGACGTCCGCCAACTCGAACCAGACGGACGTCGTGAAGGCGAAGACCGCGCCGCCGCCCACGTCGGTGAACGGTTGCCCGACGGGCACCGGGGCGCTCGATGTCTCCGGCATCACGTCGCCGGCGCACCTCGTGATCGACGGCCAGACGGCGTCGCCGTCCGTGGTCACGCGCAGCACGCAGGATCTGACGCTGCGCTTCCACGTCTCCGCGTGCGGCGGCCGCTCGGTGCAGAACGCGCTCGTTCTCGCCGAGGCGATCCCGTTCTCCCAGTTCAACGTCCCGGCCGAGGTGCCGACCGACGCGACTGGGTGGGCGACCGTGACGATGCACCAGGACCGCTTCTTCCCGGCCTCGCCGCGGCAGCAGATCCTGGCGGTCTTCGTCCGCGCCCGGAAGTCCGGCGAGCCGCTCCTCGCGGGCATCGCCGCCCGCCGGCTCGTGTCCTTCCCGGTTCACGCCTAGCGGCATCCGAGGACGCCGCGCGCGCCGCCTACACTGCGGCGGTGCGCGCGGTCGTCCTCGACTCGGACGGGCTGCCCGAGCTCGTCGAGCTGCCCGCCCCGACCGGGCCGGGCCTCCACGTGCGTGTCCTCGCCTGCGGCCTCTGCGGCTCGGACGTCGAGAAGCTCGGCCGCGCTGCGCCCGGCTCCGTGCTCGGCCACGAGGTGGCGGGCGTCCTCGAGAACGGCGCGCGCGTGACGGTGATGCACCGTGTCCCGTGCGGCACGTGCGAGCGCTGCCTCGCAGGCCACCAGTCGACGTGCGGTGAGTTTCGCGAGCTTCGCATCGCGCCCGGCGGCTTCGCGGAGGAGCTGCGCGCGACGCACTGCGTCCCGTTGCCCGACACGCTCGGCGAGCACGACGGCGTCTGGGTGGAGCCGCTCGCGTGCGTCCTGCGTGCGGCCGAGTCGGTTCCGCGCGGCCGCGTGCTCGTCGTCGGCTGCGGCGCGATCGGCCGGCTGTGGATCCAGGTGCTGCGCCGGCGCGGCGACGAGGTCGCCGTTCTCGACATACGCGACGACCGGATCGCTGCAGCGCGCCTACTCGGGGCGGACGTGGATGAGGACCCCGTAGACGCGGCGGTGCTCACGGCGCACGGCGGCGTCGACGACGCGCTGCACCGGCTCCGTCCGGGCGGCACGCTGCTCGTGTTCGCGGCGCCCGAGGAGAGTGTGCCGACGTCGCTCGACGCGATCTATCGCAAGGAGCTGCGCGTCGTCGGGTCGCGCTCGGCGAGCCTGGCGTACTTCCGCTCGGCCGTCGAGCTCCTGCCGACGCTCGTGCTGCCCGAGGTGACGACGCTCCCGCTCGACCGGTTCCTCGAAGGCGTCGAGCTGTACCGTCGCGGCGACGCGTT
>DASUKC010000131.1:0-12705 GCA_036278975.1 Gaiellaceae bacterium | reverse complement strand
GTCGCTGATCGTCGCCGTCTCTTTCTGCACAGACGCACGCACGAATGAGTTCCGCATCGCGATCTGCGCGAGCTTCGTGATGTCGGCTGCAGTCGAGTACTCGCCGGGCGCGTCGAGCCCGTCGGGACGAACGAAGTGCGTATGCGCGAGGCCGAGCTCCTGCGCCTTCGCGTTCATCAGCTTCGCGAACGCGGGGTAGTCCTTCGCCATTGACAGCGCCAGGGCGTCGGCCGCGTCGTTCGCCGACTGGATCAGGGCACCTTCCAGCAGGTCGCGCACGGTGATCTTCTGGCCGGGATCGAGCGCGATCGACGATTCGCCGACGGAGGCCGCGCGCTTGTCGACGGTGACGACGTCGGTCAGCTTGTGATGCTCGAGCGTGAGCAGCACCGTCATCAGCTTCGTCAGTGACGCGATCGGCCGCTCCTCGTCTGCATGCGAGGACGCGAGCACCTGACCGGTGCGCGCGTCGATCACCAGATAGGCCTTCGCGTCGATCGGCGGCACGGGCGTTGCGCGCGCCGCCGACGCGCAGACAAGCGCTGCGAGCACGAGCAGGAGCACGACGCGCTTCATCGCAGGTGAATCTTCTCGCCGATGAACAGCGTCGTCGCGCTCACGTGTGGGTTGAGACGACGAATCGTGGCGAGTGGTATGCCGGACGAGGCGGCGATCTTCGGGAGGGTGTCGCCCGCCTTCACCGTCCAGGTGGCGCGCGTGGCGACCGTTTGCGTCGTGGTCGTGGCCGGCGGCGACGAAGTGTCATGGTGCTCGGCGAAGACGCGGATCAGGACGACGGCGATGGTGACGGCGACGAGAAGTACAGCCGGGCCGAGGAAACGGCGGTACTCAGCCACTACCAGCCGGATGCGGCCCAGATCTCGTGCTTGAGCCTGGCCGCTTCCGCCCCCGCAGCCGACCGAAAGTCACCGCCGGTCTCCCGAAATGCGTAGTCGATCGACCGTGACGCGTTGACGACCGCGCTTGCCGGCCCGCTCGTGAACGCGCGCGCAAGATCGGCGACCGAGGCGCCCTGCGCGCCGACACCCGGCAGCAGCAAGATCGTCTGCGGCATCAGCTTGCGCGCCTCTCCCACCTCACGCGGATACGTCGCGCCGACGACGGCGCACACTGAGGACAGCCCGACCTCGCCGACGACGTCGGCTCCCCACGCCGCGACTTCCGCGGCGACGTGCTGCCACATCGGGCGTCCGTCGCTGAGTGTGACGTCCTGTATGTCGGCGCCGAAGTTCGACGTCTTGACGATGACGAAGATGCCGGCGCCGTCACGCCGCGCCGCCGCGATGTACGGCTCTACCGACTCTCGGCCCAGCCAGGGATTCACGGTCAACGCGTCCGCGAGCGGATGCTCGCCCTCGAGATACGCCGCTGCGTAGGCGCGCGCAGTCGAGCCGATGTCGCCGCGCTTGCCGTCGGCGATCACCAGCAACCCTGCGCTGCGCGCGTACGCGCACACCGCCTCGAACGCGGCGATGCCGCCCGAACCGAGCGCCTCGAAGAACGCAAGCTGCGGCTTCACCGCGACCGCATGCGGCGCGATCGCGTCGATCAGTCCGCAACAGAAGCGCTCGACGTCGCCGCGCACCTCGATCGGCATGAGATCGGCGACAGGATCGAGGCCGACGACGAGTTGCGAACGCTTCCGCTCGACATCGGCGGCAAGCCGGTCCGCGAAAGTGAGCGTGGCGGCGACTGCCATCGTGCGGACGCTAGCCCAAGGCCAGATCAACGGCGGGCGACTCATCGCCGCCCGCCGTAAAGACCTGAGCGGCTTACCTGCCCTTGAGGGCGGCCTTGAGCTGGCTACCGGCCGAGAACTTCGGCACGGTCGTGGCCGCGATCTGGACGCGCTCTCCGGTGCGGGGATTGACGCCCTGGCGCGCTGCGCGCGCGGCCGGCGAGAACTTCCCGAAACCGGTGAAGTTGACCGAATCGCCGGACACCAGCGTCTCGGTGATGGACTCCATGAAGGCGTCCACTGCCTTGCCGGCGTCCCGAGCGGAGAGACCGCTCTTCTGCGCGACTTTGTTGATGAACTCCTGCTTGGTCAAAGTTCCTCCTGCGAGTCGGGGTTCAGGCGCTTAGACCCTCCGTGAAAAGGCTAACAACGGAGTCGGATATCGCTCAACCATGCGGATTTGCGGGTATTTCAGGGGCCTGGAGGAGCTCCGACGCCTTGAACAGGGGCCACAAACGCACGGCGTGGCGCGCGAGCTCGTCTGCCCCGCCCTCCTCGCGGTCGACCACGCAAACCGCGTTTTGCACGCGCAATCCGGCTTCACGCAGGGCGTGAATCGCCTCGATTGCGGCGCCGCCGGAGGTGACGACGTCCTCGACGAGACACACGCATTCGCCTGCCTCGAAGACGCCTTCGATGCGATTTGCCGTGCCGTATTCCTTTGCCTTGTCGCGCACGATCACGAACGGGAGCCCACCGGCGAGCGATGCAGCGGCTGCGAGCGGCACCGCGCCGAGGACCGGCGCCGCGATGCGCGTCGCGTCGGGCTCGTGCTCGCGCACCGTTTCGGCGATCACTTCACCGAGCGGGCCGAGCAAGTCGGGCCGCGTCTCGAAGCGGAACTTGTCGAGGTAGTACTTCGAGCGCTTCCCGGAGCGCAGCAGGAAGTCGCCCTCGAGATACGCCGCATCCCGAAGCCCGCGGGCAAGCTCTTCCTTTCTCATTCGAAGAGCGGGCGGGCGATCGGCAGCAGGCGCAGCGCTTCGGGCGAGCCGTCGGCGTACGACATCATCGTCCCGTCACCCGCGTAGACGTCGACGCGTTCGCGGCGGCGTGCGGCGCGGCGACGCACGACCAGCGACCCCGCGACAGACCCGGCTGCGAGCAGGACGCCTGTGACGACCTTACGCCGCGCCATTTTCCGCTTTCTTGCGCGTCGCGCGGCCGATCGAGCGCAGGCACGTCTTCAAGTCGTAGAACACAAGGCCGACGGTCGGCTCGAACGTGGTCGTCGCTGCGATCAGGCGGCCGCCGTCGCGGATGGCAAAGACGCTGCCCTGAGCGGTTGCGGCTTCGAGCTGCGCGACTTCACCGTCTGCCTGGAGCTCGTCGGCCGCTGCGAGCAGCCGCTGGGCGACCTCGGCGATCGCCTGGGCTCGCTCGGGAGACGCGTTCGTGCCGACGAGACCGCCTCGCGGGCCGACAACCACGACCTCGCGTACCTGCGGGGAGATCTCGGTGAGATCGGCGATCGCCTGTTCGGCATCCATCGCGCCGAGCATACTTGGCCTTCCGTGCGGGCCGTCATCTCGAAGTTCTTCGCCGACCGCGGGACGCACCTGGCCGCGATGATCGCCTACTTCGCGTTGCTCTCGTTCGTGCCGCTGCTGCTGCTTGCGCTGTCGCTGCTCGGGTTGGTGCACGAGGCGAACCCGAACTCGTTCTTCGTGCGCGAACTGTCGAAGATCTTCCCGAGCACGTCCGTGCACTCGATCCTCACCGCGGTGCGCGCAATCCAGGACAACGCGACCGCGCTAGGCATTGTCGGCGGCGCCTTCCTGCTCTGGTCGTCGCTGTCGTTCTTCTCCGTGCTCGAGAGCGCGTTCAACATCGTCTACGGGCGGCCGAACCGCGGCTGGCTGCACGGCAAGGCGCTCGCGACGCTGATGATGGTCGGCTCGCTCGCAACGCTGTTCGTGTCGCTCGTCATCGGCTCGGTCGGGCAGGAGTTCCTCAAGCGCTACGCCGGCTTTTCCGGCAACGCGACCTTCGCGCGCGTGATCGCGATCTTCGTGTCGATGCTCGGGCTGTTCGTCTTCCTCACGTCCGCGTACTACGTGCTGACGAACGAGAACCTGGTGATTCGCGAGGTGCTGCCCGGAGCACTCACGGCAACGGTGGTGCTCGAGGCGACGTTCCAGGTGCTGCCGCAGTACGTCGAGCTCTCGAAGCACAACCCGGTGCTGCAGACGCTGTCCGGCCCGGCCGTCTTGCTCGTGTGGCTCTACGTGATGGCGAACGTGATCGTGTTCGGCGCCGAGGTCAACTGGGCGCGCCGGAACCGGTCACGTTCCTGAGCAAGTCCTGCGCCGCGAGTGCGCGGTGCGAGTGCGTCTCTTTCCATGTGTCGCCGAGCTCGGCGACGGTTTGCGTCTCGCCTTCCGGGATGAACACCGGGTCGAAGCCGAAGCCTTCGCTGCCCGCCGTCGCGAGTGCGATCCACCCGCGCAGCACGCCGGTGCCGCGGTGCTCGCGCCCGTCCGGGTCGAGCAGCACGAGCTCGCAGACGTAGCGCGCTGCACGGTTGTCGCGACCCTCGAGCGCCGCGAGCAGCTTCTCGACGTGACGGCCTTCCGCCCAGCGCGCAGTCTGCACGCCGGGAGCACCGTCGAGCGCGGCGACTTCGATGCCACTGTCGTCGGCGATCACCCACTGACTCGTCGCTGCCAAACCGAAGCGCGCCTTGATGCGCGCGTTGTCGACGTACGTCTCGCCGTCCTCGGGCGGGAGCGGACTCGCATCGAGCAACTCGAGCGACCAGTCGGGGAAGAGCGGATGGAGCTCGGCGACTTTGTGCGCATTCGCCGAGCAAACGACCACGTCGATCAGGCCTCCCACCTCACGCCCACGACGCCGTCGATCGCGGACAACTGACCAAGCAGGGCGGGATCGGGCTCAGCCAGCTCCAGCTCGAGCACTATCCGGCCGCCCTCGGTAGCGATCTCGACTCGACGTAGACCGTTCACCGCGTCGAGCACGGTGCTCACCGGGCGTCCCTCCTCGAGCTCGACGACGACAACCTCCTCGCTTCCGCGGAAACGCGCGACGAGTGCCCGCGTCACGCGGCGCAGCGGCCAGAGCACGACGAGCCCGATCGCAGTCGCGAACACGGCTCCCGCCCAATAACCGGCGCCGGCCGCCATGCCGATCGCCGCCGCCACCCACAGCGAGGCGGCGGTCGTCAGGCCGCGCACGCCGATGCCGTGGCGAATGATCGCGCCCGCGCCGAGGAAGCCGATGCCGGTGACGACCTGTGCTGCGACACGCGACGGGTCGAGCCGCACGAGCACACTCGGTCCGCTTGAGCCGAGGACGTCGTCGAAGCCGTAGGCCGAGACGATCGTGAACAGCGCGGCGCCGATCGCGACCATCAGGTGCGTGCGCAGGCCGGCTTCACGCTCGTGCAGCTCGCGCTCGAAGCCGAGCACCGCGCCGAGCGCACCCGCGACGACGAGCCGCGCGAGCGCGCCGCCCCACCCGAGGTGAGCGACGTCAGTCGCGAGGAGCAGCAACGGCCTCCTCCTGGAAGCGCCGCAGCTCGTCGATCCCCGACGCAGCCAGGTCGAGCAGACCGTCGAGACGCGCACGGTCGAACGGCACCTTCTCCGCCGTCGCCTGCACCTCGACCAACTTTCCGTCTTGGGTCATCACGACATTCAGGTCGACGTCGGCGTTCGAGTCCTCGGAGTAGTCGAGGTCGAGCAGTGACTCGCCGTCGACGACACCGACTGACACGGCTGCGATCGATCCCGTCAGCGCTTTGCTCAGTCCGAAGCGGTCGAGTGCGCGCTGGGCTGCGACGTACGCGCCGCAGATCGCGGCGCACCGCGTACCTCCGTCGGCCTGCAGCACGTCGCAGTCGAGCCACACCGTTCGCTCGCCGAGCGCCTGGAAGTCGACGACGCCGCGCAGCGCACGACCGATCAGCCGCTGAATCTCGACCGTCCTGCCGCCCTGCTTGCCGCGCGCAGCTTCGCGCTCGGTGCGCTCGCCGGTCGACGCGGGCAGGAGCGAATACTCAGCGGTCATCCAGCCGCGGCCGGAGCGTTGCAACCAGCGCGGAACGCCTTCGTCGACGGATGCGGTGCACAAGACCCTCGTCTTTCCCTGCGACCACAGAACGACGCCGTGCGGCTGCTCGAGGAACGTGGGATCGGTGATGACCGGACGGAGTTGATCTGGTTTACGTCCGTCGTTACGAGTCATGCAGCCTCCTCGAGCTCGGTGAGAGAAACGTGTGCGACGTCGCCGAGCGGCAGCTGCAGGAAGCGCTGGCCGAGCTCGCGGAACGCGGCAGGGTCGCCGGTGGTCAAGAAACGATATGAGCCTTCGCGGTCGCGGTCGTGGTCGATGCCCTTCCGCGACAGCGTCTCGGCAACTTCGCGCGCGGTCTCGTCGGCGGAGAACACAAGCGTCACGTCTCGCCCGAACGCGCGCTGGAAGACGGGGCGAACCAGTGGGTAGTGCGTGCAGCCGAGGATGACCGTGTCGCACCCCGCTGCCTTGAGCGGGGCCGCGTACTCGCGCACTGCTTCGATCGTCTGCTCGCCGAAGGGATCGTCGCTCTCGATCAGCGGCACGAGTTTCGGGCAGGCGACGGCACTGAAGCGAACGCCCGCGTCGAGCGCGCGCACGAGGCTCTCGTAACGGCCGGCGCTCACCGTGCCTTCGGTCGCGAGCAGGCCGATGCGGCGGTTGCGCGTCGCCTGCACGGCTGCGTGCGCCTCCGGCGTGATTACGCCGACGACAGGCACCGACAACTCCTGCTGCAGCTCGCTGATCCCAGCCGACGTTGCGGTATTGCAGGCGACGACAACCATCTTCACGCCATGCCGCTCGAGGTACGTCGCGATCTCGTGCGCGAAGCGGCGCACCTCGTCGAGCGGGCGCGGGCCGTACGGCAGACGCGCATGGTCGCCGAGGTAGACGAAGTCCTCGTTCGGCATCGTCACCAGGCATTCGTGCAGCACGGTGAGACCGCCGACGCCGGAGTCGAACACGCCTATCGGCCGTGAGTCCGCCATCGGGCAAAGTCTACGGAGGAGATGGCAGCGCCAATTCGGATCGGGACGTGCTCGTGGGCGGACGACGCTCTGTCGAAGCACTGGTATCCGCCGGGCCTGCCCCCGCGCGAGCGGCTGGGCTGGTACGCCGAGCACTTCTCGACAGTCGAGGTCGACTCGACCTACTACCGCGTGCCCGACCGGAAGATGGTGCAGGGCTGGGCCGATCGCACGCCCGACGGCTTCGTGATGCACGTGAAGTCGTTCGGGTTGATGACGCGGCATCCGGTGAAGCTCGACCAGGTTCCGCCCGATCTGCGAGAAGGGCTGCCGGTCGACGACCGCGGCCGCGTCGACCGCCCGTCCCGCGAGCTGCGCGCGCTCGTCTTCCACGAGTTCCTCGACGCACTCACGCCGCTGCGCGAGCAGGGCAAGCTCGGCGGCATCCTCTTCCAGCTGCCGCCCTACGTCGTCTGGAAACCGTCGTCGCTCGACTACCTCGAGTGGGCGAACGAGCAGCTCGGCGGTGACCGCATGCTTGTCGAGCCTCGGCATCGCTCGTGGTTTGCGGAAGACATACGCGGCGAGCTCTTGAAGTGGCTCGAGTCGAACCGCATGTCGTGGGTGGTCGTCGACGCGCCCAAGGTCGAAGCGGCGAACGTGCCGGCGACACTCGTCGCGGTGACGTCTCCGCTCGCGTATGTGCGCTTCCACGGCCGCAACGCCGGCACCTGGAACGTGCGCGGCGGGTCGGCCGCCGACCGCTTCGACCATCTCTACGGGCACGAGGAACTGCGGGAGTGGGCCGGGCCGTTCCGGCAGCTCTCGAACGAAGCCGAGGAGGCGTATGCCTTCTTCAACAACAACAATCAGACGAACGGCGTTGCGCAGGCACCCGCCGGAGCGGCACTCTTGCGCAAGCTGCTCGAACAGGAGGAGATTCCCGTCGCATGATTGTTCTCGCAGTCACCCATGGCCCAGACGTCGGTCCCGAGCTGTTCGGCGACGTCGCGCGCGAGCTCGGTCACGAGGTCGTCGAGTGGAACATGCTCACGCAGGGCCGTCCTCCAGACACAGACGCAGTGCTTGTGTTCGGCGGCGCGCAGAATGTCGGTGAAGAGCTGGAGCATCCGTGGCTGCACGAGGAATACGAAGCGCTTCGTCGTTGGCTCGAACGCGGGACGCCGCTCTTCGCCGTGTGCCTCGGTGCGCAAACGCTCGCGCACGCTGCGGGCGGCGAGGTCGCGAAGGCTCCGCAGACGTATGTCGGCTTCGTGCCCGCGGAGCTCTCTGATGCAGGCGCGGACGATCCGGTGCTCGGCGTTCTACCGCGACAGTTCGCTGCGCTCAACGCAAACGCGTATCACGTGTTCGCGCTGCCCGAGCGCGCCGTGTCGCTCGCGCGATCAGGCGACCTGGAGCAGGCGTACCGCATCGGTGAGCGCGCCTGGGCGGTGCAGTTTCACCCCGAGGCGCGGCGCGACCAGGTGCTTCGGTGGTTCGCCGACGATCGCGAGCTGCCGCGGCCACTCGAACAGATCACCGATGACGTCGACGCGGGCATCGCCGAGTGGCAAGAGCACGGCCGCGAGCTTGCGACCGCGTTTTTACGGCTAGCTAGCAACAATTGAAGTGGGTGCCAGGCACCGAATTCGTGCCTGGCACCATCGAGCCGCGAGCGCGTCGAGCGCTCACGTCTCGATAGCGAGATCGGTGCGCGACCACTCGTGCCACGAGCCGACGTAGTTGCGTGCGTCGTAGCCGAGCGCGCGCAAGGCTTGCGCCGCCATCGCCGAGCGCGAACCGCTGTGGCAGTACGCGATTATCTCCGAGCCGGGCTCGAGCCCGAGCTCGGCGTTCACGTCGTCGGGTGACATCTCCAGCAGGCGATACACGTCGAGGTTGCGCGCTCCGGGGATGTGTCCCTGCCGCGGGTCGCACGCCTTGCCGCCGCTGCCGTCGTACTCCGCGGGTGCGCGCACGTCGAGAACGGTCACGTCGCCGAGGCGTTCCGCCAGCTCTTCGATTGCCACGTCGCTCACAGCGCGCGAACCAGTTCGATCTCGGCGGCGAACGACGCCCGCTCCGCGAGGCCCTCGAGCCACTCCTCGAGCCGCGCCGGCAGCTCGACGCCGAGCATGTCGCGTGCGCGGATCACCCACGGTGCGTAGGCGATGTCGACGAAGACGCTCTGCCTCACTTCGAGGACGTCCAGCTTTGCTGCGAGCTCGTTGTCGTCGCCGCGCCGATACGCGTAGTAGTCGCTGCCTAGGTTGTCGTCGAAGCGGTGCACAAGAAGATGCGCGCGTGCGCGCTTACTCGGTTCGGCGGGCAGCAGCGGCGGCTCCGGATACCGCTCGTCGAGATAGCCCATGATCACCGCCGACTCGGGCAGGACGAAGCCGTCCTCCAACACCGGCACACGACCGGTCGGGTTCAGCTCGTAGATCCAGTCGGGACGGTTCGAGAGATCCACTGCGACCTGCTCGTACGCGACACCCTTCTCGGCCAGCGCGATTCGAGCCCGCGCACAGTACGGACACCGAGGCGCGTCGAACAACTTCACGGCTGCAATCCCATCAGCGTCGCGATCTGCTCGTACAACTCGTCGGCGGGCGGAAGCTCGCTCGCAGCCTGCGCGGTGCGCGCGATGCGCCGCACATCCTCGCGGTCGGCGCCTGTCAGTCGCGCGACCAGCGTGGGGTTCGCCTCGAGCGCAAGCTCGTCGCCCTTCGGGATCGGGCCGTAGTACGACGGCACCGACAGGTACTCGTCGACCATCGAGCCGCGCTCGTATAGGCGGAAGCGAACAACGGCGCCGTCCTCGACTGCGAGCGCGACGGTCACGGCGCCGAGCCGGTCCGCGAGATCTTTGGCGAAGCGTCCGTGCGCGTCGCGGTCGGCGTCGAGCGTCGGATCGCTGACGCGGATCCAGCTCTCGCTCGCCGAGACCTGCGGGGCGGTGAGGCGCGGCATGAACTGTGCGATCGCGCGCTCGACCGACGTCTCGTCGTCGCTCTGCACGTGCGTCGACGCGCGCGACCCACCCCGCTCCGTCTGCGCGAGCCGCTGCTCGAGCGCGTCGAGCGGCGTCGCCATGTACTTCGAGCGCTCTTCGAACCCGAGGCGGCGCCACGCGATCAGCGCTACCTCGTTCGTCGTGAGGACTTCGAGCGTTACATGTTGCGCGCCGCGCGTTTTTGCGTCGTCGACGCACGCGCGCAACAGCTCCTTTGCGATCCCCTGGCGGCGCGCAGGCTCGCGTACGTGCACGAACTGCACGTGCGCGCGGCCGTGCTCCGGCGCCTCGATGCGCGCGACCCCAACTGTCCCCTGGCTGTCCTCCGCGAGAAAGACGCCGCCGCCGCGAATGTCGTCGAGCGTGTCTTTCCACTCCTCGTCCCACGTCTCGCTTTCGCCGACCGGCTCCGGAACTTCGCGCTCGAACTCTTCCCAGAGCTCGCGCAGCGTCGCCTCGTCGCTCTCGGTCGCGCGGCGGATCGTCACGGCACTGCTTTTCAAGGACGAGTCAGCCACCCGGTGAGGAGGTAGTGGGCCGACAGGTTCTGGAAGGGGTCGAGGCGGGGGCCGAGCTCGTGCACATCCAAACCGTAGAGATCGAGCGAGGCCTTGCGCAGCGCGAGGTCGCCGGCCGGCCAGGCGCGCGGGCGGGCGAGGTGACGCGCGAGGAACCATTCGGCCGTCCATGGGCCGAGGCCCCGCACCGCGGTGATGCGTGCGCGGATCTCGTCGTCGTCGAGCGTCGCGAGCGCAGCGAGGTCGAAGTCGCTGCGGGCGAGCGCGACGAGGTATTCCGCCTTCCGGCGCGAGAAGCCGCCGGCGACGATCTCTTCTTCGGTCGCGCCGGCGATCCGCTCGCGCGTCGGAAAGGCCCACGCCTCGCCGACCTGGTGGCCGAATCGCTCGATGAGGCGGTTGCGGATCGCGACGGCCGCGAAGAGCGAGACCTGCTGCGCGGTGATCGAGGTGACGAGCGCTTCGAACGGGTCGACCTGCAGCGGCGGCCTGAACCCTGGCAGCCGTGCGACGAGCTCGGCCATCGGGCCGCTCGCCCACGCATAAAAGCTGGGCAAGTCGAACTCCGCACCGAGCAGCTTCAGCACGACGGCGCGAATCTCGTCGTCGTACGGCTCGACGTCGACGCCGCCCGGCCGCGCGCGAATCGTGACATCGCGACCGCCGATCGCGCGGTGCAGCGCATCGTCGACAAGTCGGTTCGCGAGGTCGGTCCCGAACGCGCGGAAGCGGCCCGTCGACAACTCGAAGTCGAACGGCTCGGGAAGGGCCAGCAGCGTCACACCCGCAACGATGCCTAGAGTCGGGGCGTGACGCACCGTCAACGCATGGCGTCGTTCATCGGCGCGCTACTCGCTCTGCTGCTCGCCGCCCTCGACCAAACCGTCGTTTCGACGGCGCTGCCCCGCATCGCGTCCGATCTCCACGGCTTCTCGTCGCTGTCGTGGATCGTCACCGCGTACCTGCTCACGTCGACGGCGACCGTGCCGCTCTACGGCAAGCTCTCCGACCTCTACGGCCGGCGCAGCCTGTTTGCCGTCGCGATCATCATCTTCCTCGTCGGCTCGTTCCTCTGCGCGCTCGCCACCAGCATCGGCGAGCTGGCCGCCTTCCGCGCGCTGCAAGGTCTCGGCGCCGGGGGGCTCTTCCCGCTCACGCAGACGGCGATCGGCGACCTCTTCACCCCACGCGAGCGCGGCAAGTACCAGGGCTACATGGGCTCGGTGTGGGCGATCGCGTCGATTGCGGGCCCCCTGCTCGGAGGCGTCTTCACCGACGACGTCTCGTGGCGCTGGATCTTCTGGATCAACATCCCGATCGGCGCGCTCGCGCTCTTTGTCGTGTGGACGCAGTGGCACGTCCCGTTCGAGCGGCGGCCGCACCGCATCGACTATCCCGGCGCGGCAACGCTGACCGCGACAGTCACGTGCGTCCTCCTCGTCGCGGCGTGGGGCGGCACGACATACGCGTGGGGATCGTCGGAGGTAGTCGGCGCCGCGGCCGGAGCGGTGATCTTCTTCGTGCTGTTCGTGCTCTCGGAGCGACATGCGACCGAGCCAGTGCTGCCGTTCCGGCTGTTCCGGTTACACACGATCAACGTCGCGAACATCGCAGCGTTCTTCCTCGGCGCCGCGCTCTTCTCCGTGATCATCTACCTGCCGCTGTTCGCACAAGGTGTGCTCGGCGACTCGGCGACGCTTTCCGGTGTGCTGTTGATACCGCTCAACTTCGCGTGGATCACGGCGAGCGCGCTCAGCGGCCGCTACGTGACACGGACAGGTCGCTACCGGATGTTCCCGGTCATCGGCTCACCGCTGGCGCTCGCCGGCGTGTTTCTCATCTCGCGGCTCTCGCCGTCGAGCAGCGGGCTCGCGATCATCGTCGGCACCGTCGTCATGGGTCTCGGCATGGGCTTGACGGTGCAGACGTACATCGTCGCGCTGCAGAACTCCGTCGACCGCCGCGACCTCGGCGTGGCGACCGCCGCGAATCAGTTCTTCCGTCAGATTGGCGGCGCGCTCGCGGTCGCGGCTTACGGAACGCTGCTCGTCTCACGTCTACACGTCGAGCTGGCGAAACGCTCCGTCCACGGAGTGAGCCCGCAGGAGCTGCTCCGTTCGCCCGACACCGCCAAACGGCTCTCGCCAAGCGTTGTGCACGGTGTCCACGCCGCGCTCTCGGGCGCGCTCGAATGGGTGTTCATCGCCACGCTGCCGCTGCTCGTCGGCGCTGTGCTCGCCTCACTGCTGCTGCGGGAAGAGACGTTGCGCACGCAGGCACATGTCGAGATGCCCGGCGAGGTCAGCGGAACCGATTAGAAGTGCGAGGTGACGCCGGCGGGATCTTCGTCGGACGTCGCTGCGCCTTCGGTCGCCGAGTCGTCGGCCCACGAGTACGCGTACTTGC
>DASUKC010000130.1:0-3819 GCA_036278975.1 Gaiellaceae bacterium | reverse complement strand
GTCGTCTCGATGTTCACCGCTCTCGCAGCGTTCAGCGTGATCCCGTGGGGGAACGGCTGGACCGTGTGGGGGCACCACATCGAGGGCCAGGTAGTGAACGTCCCGATCTCGCTGATCCTGATCTTCGCCCTCGGCTCCGTCGGGATCTACGGCTTCATCGTCGGCGGGTGGGCGTCGGACTCGAAGTACTCGATGCTTGGCTCGATGCGCACCTGCGCGCAGCTCGTCTCGTACGAGGTGTCGCTCGCGCTCTCCGTCCTCGGCGTCGTGCTGATGGCGCAGTCGATCAACCTCGTCGAGGTCGTGCAGAAGCAACAGGCGACGCTCTGGTTCTTCATCCCGCAGGCGGTCGGCCTCGCCGTGTTCCTGATCGGCGGCACCGCCGAGACGTCGCGGCCACCGTTCGATCTTCCCGAGGCCGACACCGAGCTCGTCGCCGGCTACCACACCGAATATTCAGGCATGCGCTGGGGGCTCTTCCAGGCCGCCGAGTACATCAACATGATCACGCTCTCCGGGCTCTGCGTGACGCTCTTCTTCGACGGCTACCACTTCCCGTGGGTGCCGTGGCTCGACCAGTTCGGCCCGATCTGGTTCGTGCTGAAGCTGTTCGCGCTCGTCTCGACGTTCATCTGGCTGCGCGCGACGCAGCCGCGGCTTCGCTACGACCAGCTGATGCGGTTCGGCTGGAAGGTCCTTCTGCCCGTCGCGACCGTGAACGCCCTCGCGACCGCGTTCCTCGTGGTGCTGGTGAAGTAATGCCCGTCGTCCCGAACACGCTCAAGGGCTTCGGCGTCACGCTGAAGCAGGTCTTCAAGAAGCCGATCACGCAGCAGTACCCGGAGTACAAGCGGCCGGTGTACCCGCGCTACCGCGGCCGCCATCGGCTGCACAAGCACGAGAACGGCCTGGAGAAGTGCGTCGGCTGCTCACTCTGCGCGGCCGCGTGTCCCGCGGACTGCATCCGCGTCGTCGCAGCCGAGAACACCGCCGACAACCGCGTCTCGCCCGGCGAGCGGTACGCGCGGATCTACGAGATCAACATGTCGCGCTGCATCTTCTGCGGCTACTGCGAGCTCGCGTGCCCGTTCGACGCGATCACGCTCGGCAACGAGTTCGAGATCTCCGAGTACAACCGCGACGACCTGATCTACACGAAGGACATGCTGCTCGCGCCGCCCGCGAAGCGCGTACCCGTCGCAGACCGCGACCTCTACGACACCCCGATTCCGTACTACAAGGAGCACTCTTGATCACGCAATTCGCGGCCTTCGGCCACGAATCGCTAGCTCTTACTAGCGGTTTCTCCCGAAGGGAGAAAATGCGTGGCTAATTTCCTCGTCTGGTGCGTGTGGTTCTTTGCAGCCTTCTGCTGCCTGGCCAGCGCTCTTGCCGTGGTGAGCTTCTCCAACCCCTTCTACTCGGCGCTGGCGCTGATCGGGAACCTCGCCTCACTCGCGGTGCTCTACCTCTTGCTCTCGGGCGAGTTCGTCGCTGCGGGCCAGGTGCTCGTCTACGGCGGAGCGGTGATGGTGATGTTCCTGTTCGTGATCGCCTACCTCGGCGACCGCACCGACGAATCGCCGTGGTCGGGCGGACCGTCCTGGCAGGTCGTCGGGGCGATCCTCGCCGGCGGCGCGATCCTCGCGGAGGTCTGTGTCGTCGTCGGGCTGAAGGCAGGCGGGTTCCTCTCGAAGCCGCAGCACATCGGCCGTTCGTTCGGCTCGCCGGAGGCGCTCGGCCGAGCGTTCCTGACCGACCACCTGCTCGCGTTCGAGGTCACCTCGATCGTCCTGCTCGTCGCCGCCGTCGGCGGCGTCGTGCTCGGCTCGCACGCACGCGTGGAGGGCACCGATGCACGGGCCTGACATCCAGTGGTACGTCGTGCTCTCGGCGCTGCTCTTCGCTACCGGCGCGCTCGGCGTGATGCTGCGCCGGAACCCCTTGATCATCCTGCTCTCCGTCGAGATCATGCTCAACTCGGCGAACCTGCTCCTGATCGCGATGTCGCGGCTGCACGGCGGCGAGGACGGCCAGATCTTCGCCATCTCCGTGATGGCGGTCGCCGCGTCCGAGGTCGTCGTCGGGCTCGGACTGATCGTCGCCATGGGCCGGCGCAACATCGAGCTCGACGTCGACAAGCTGCGGACGCTGAGGGGATAGCGAGATGGCCGCCGCGTCCTGGATCTGCCTGCTCCTCCCGCTCGCGTCGACGGTCGCGATCAGCACAGGCGGCACATGGTTGCCGCGGCGCGTCGCGGGTTACGTGTCGACGCTCACGACGATGGGCGCCTTCGTCGCGGCCGTCGTCGCGTTCGCCGACATGGCCGGGAAGAGCGCCTCGCATCGCGGGGCCACCACGACGAGCTGGACGTGGTTGAGCGCCGGCCCGTACAACTTCGGCCTCACGCTCCTCACCGACCAGCTCTCGATCGTGATGATGCTGATCGTCTCCGGCGTGGGCTCGCTGATCATCGCGTACTCCGTCGGCTACATGGACGGCGAGGACGAAGAGCGCCGGTTCTTCGCGTACATGTCGTTGTTCGTGTTCTCGATGCTGCTGCTCGTCCAGGGCGGCAACCTGCTGCTGCTGCTCGCCGGCTGGGGGATGGTCGGCCTCTCGAGCTACCTGCTGATCGGCTACTACCAGGACCGCGAGTCGGCGATCCAGGCCGCGAAGAAGGCGTTCGTGATGAATGCGTTCGGCGACGCGACGATGGCGCTCGCGCTCTTCCTGCTCGTCCAGCACACCGGGCGGCTCGACTACGCAGGCGTGTTCGCGGCGTCGCCCCACGGCGGCACCGTCGCGAACCTGATCGCGCTCGGCCTGCTCGGCGGCGCGGTCGCGAAGTCGGCGCAGATACCGCTGCACACCTGGCTGCCCGATGCGATGGAAGGCCCGACGCCGGTCAGCGCGCTCATCCACGCGGCCACGATGGTGACCGCGGGCGTCTACCTGATCGTCCGCTGCCATCCCCTGTTCGAGAACGCGTACGTGATCGAGGACCTCGCGGCCGGGCTCGGCGCGGCGACGCTCCTGATGGCCGGGCTGATCGCGCTCGTGCAGACCGACATCAAGCGCGTGATCGCGTACTCGACGATGTCGCAGATCGGCTACATGTTCGTCGGGGCGGGGCTCGGCGCGTACCCGAACGCGATGTTCCACCTGATGACGCACGCCTTCTTCAAGGCGCTGCTCTTCCTCGCCGCCGGCATCGCGATCCACGCGATCGTCGGCGAGCAGGACATTCGCAAGCTCGCAGGCATCGGGAAGCTGATGCCGTTCACGAAGTGGGTGTTCCTGATCGGCTCGCTCGCGCTCGTCGGCATCTTCCCGTTCGCGGGGTTCTTCTCCAAGGACTCGATCATCGCGTCGGCACTCGATCACGGCTGGTACGGGGACGTGATCTACGTCGCCTGCCTCGCCGGCGCGTTCCTCACCGGTGTCTACGCGTTCCGGCTCTTCTTCATCGTCTTCACGGGCGAGCCGTCGGCGTTCGCGCGCGAGCACTTCCACCGCCACCACGGCCGGGAAGCCCCGATCTCGATGCTGTGGACGGTCGGCACGCTCGGCGTGCTCTCGGTCGTCGGCGGCCTGCTCCAGTTCGCGCCGATCTGGCACCTGCTGTCGACCTGGCTCGACCCGGTCGACGCGCCACTCGTCGAGCCGACGAGCACGCAGGAATGGGTGACGTCGGGGATCGCGATCCTGGTCGGCCTCGCCGGGATCGCGGTCGCGTGGGCGATCTACGGCGCGAAGCGGCTTCGGGTGCCGCGGTCGCTGCAGCTCTTCGAGAAGAAGTTCTACTGGGACGAGCT
>DASUKC010000129.1:0-3370 GCA_036278975.1 Gaiellaceae bacterium | reverse complement strand
GAACGCGACGGACTGCATCCCGCTCGCGACAGCGCCGTGCGTGCCTGCCCACGACAACGCTTCGAGATCGTCGGAGGACGTGCGCAGCACGCGGCGGATCTGCTCGTCCGAGAGAAACGCTTCCGCGAGCACGGTCTTGCCATGACCGGACTGGAAGTACTCGTGCGACGGCTTCTTGTCGCCGCCCATGTTCGCCTCGAGGATCGAACGCTCCGGCTTCACCGGTGCGCGCTGCATGACGTAGCCCATGTTCAGCGCATACGAGTTGCGCGTCATCATGTTCGCGCCGATTGCGTCGCCCGTCGTCCACTGCCAGAGCACGTGGCACATCGGACCGACGACGTGCGTCTTCACTCCGCGCAGTTTCGCGAAGCGTGAGAGCGACGGATCGTCTGACGACTCGAGCCACGTGCGCATTGCCGGCAGCTCTGCTTCGACCCACTTCGCGAGTCCAATCGCATCCGCCGCATTGGCACAGACGAAGCACGACGCGCGCGTAATTCGGTCGGCGAGCACGTATGTGCGCAGCGTCCCGGCGGCAAGCGCGCCGCGGGTCATCGACGCGGTCAGGCCGCCCTCGGTGTGCGCGAGCGGCACGTGCACGGTCTCGGTGGTGCGGCCTGTCTCGTTCAGGTCGTCGTCGTAGCTGCCGAGCTCGATCTCGATCGGCACCGCCGACACCGGAATGACCGCGACGCCGACCAGCGACTCGGCCGCAGCCGCGAACGGCTCGAGGTCGATCGAGGTCACCATTCCGTCCGTCACGCCCATCACCTCGCGGCGCGCGCTGACGGATGCCGCGTCGTTCTTCCGGGGCCACCGCATAATGGGAGCCTATGGCAGCGACGCTGATGAAGGGAAAGCCGCTTGCGGAGCGGATTCGCAGCGAGGTGGCCGCCGAGGTGGGGGCGCTCGGCGGCATCGGCATCACGACCGTGCTCGTGGGCGACGATCCGGCGTCGCAGATCTACATCGGGCTGAAACACAAGGCGGCGACCGAGGCGGGCATGCGCGCCGACGACCTGCGGCTCCCGGCTGATATCTCGGAAGACGAGCTCGTCGCCACCGTCGAGCGGCTGTCGGAGGACGACGCCGTC
This sequence comes from Gaiellaceae bacterium, assembly GCA_036278975.1. Taxonomy (GTDB): domain Bacteria; phylum Actinomycetota; class Thermoleophilia; order Gaiellales; family Gaiellaceae; genus PALSA-600. The sequence goes on along the minus strand of DASUKC010000129.1, from coordinate 2,273 downwards.
GACGCGCTACTCGTGCAACTGCCGCTGCCGGACCACATCGACGAAGCGCGGGTCATCAGGGCGATCGCGCCGCTGAAGGACGTCGACGGGCTGCATCCGTTCAACGCCGGGCAGCTCTATCTCGGCCGGCCGACGCTTGTCGGGGCGACGCCGGTCGGCGTGATGGCGCTCCTGCGAGAGCACCACGTCGAGCTCGACGGTGCGCGCGCCTGCGTGATCGGGCGCAGCGACATCGTCGGCAAGCCGATGGCACACCTGCTGCTGCAGGCGAACGCCACGGTCACCATCTGCCACTCGCACACGAAGGATCTCGCGCAGCACACGCTCGAGGCGGACGTCCTCGTGGTCGCGGTCGGCGTGCCGGCGCTTGTCTCGCCGGACATGGTGAAGCTCGGCGGCGTGGTCGTCGACGTCGGCATGAACCGCACGGAAGCGGGGCTCGTGGGCGACGTCGACCCCGGTGCGAAGGAGGTCGCCCGCGCGATAACTCCTGTCCCGGGTGGGGTGGGGCCGATGACCATCGCGTGCCTGCTCCAGAACGCCGTTCGCTGCGCCCGATATCGGCACGGAGCCCTTGCATATCCGGGCTGATCTGGTGCTAGGGTACGCGCGCTCCGCCACAAAGTCGGTCGGGGCTTGTAGTCATCAACGCAAGGAGTAGGTGTTTTGGCTGAAGGTACGGTCAAATGGTTTTCGAACGAGAAGGGCTATGGCTTCATCGAGCGCGGCAATGGGGAGGCAGACGTCTTCGTCCATTTCTCCGCGATCAACGGTGAGGGCTACAAGTCGTTGACCGAGGGTCAGCGCGTCTCGTTCGACGTCGTGCAGGGCGACAAGGGCCTGCAGGCCGCGAACGTCACGGCGCTCTAGCGTCTTTCGGAACCAATGGTGTACTGAGGGCTCCGGAAGGAGCCCTCAGTCGTTTGTTGAGGACGGCGAAGCACAGTCAAGTGCCTGGCACCATCAGTGCCAGGCACCGGGTTTTCCGGTTGGCGAGGCATGGTCAAGTGCCTGGCACCATCAGTGCCAGGCACCGGATTTGAAGCGGAGGTCGGGTTGGCGAGGATCACTAAAGAAGAGGTGCTCCATGTGGCGCGGCTCGCGCGCCTCCAGCTGACCGACGCCGAGGTGGAAAAATTTCAACGGCAGCTGTCGGACATCCTCGTCGCCATTTCCAAGGTGTCGGAGCTCGATCTCTCGGACGTCCCGCCGACCGCCCATCCACTGGAGATCGAAAACGCGTGGGCCGAGGACGTGCCGCGCCCGTGCCTGTCGGAGGACGAGGTGTTCGCGAACGCCCCCGACCGCTCCGACGACTACTTCAGGACGCCGCCCGCATGATCGACACACTTCGTCTGACCGCGGAAGGCGCGAAGGAGCTCCTCGACAAGAAGGAGATTTCCGGCGCCGAGTTGTTCGCGGCGTACGCCGGGCGCGAGGACGAATACAACGCGTTCCTGCATCGTTGCGACGATCCTGGTGGCGACGGCATCCCGATCGCGATCAAAGACATCATCGGGACGAAAGGCATCCCGACAACGGCCGGTTCGAAGATCCTCGAGAACTACGTGCCGGTGTACGACGCGACGGTGATCGCGAACTGCAAAGCGCACGGCCTGCGCATCCTCGGCAAGACGAACACCGACGAGTTTGCGATGGGCTCGTCGACGGAGAACTCTGCGTACGGTCCCGCGCGCAATCCGTGGGACCTCTCGCGCGTTCCGGGTGGCTCCGGTGGCGGTTCCGCTGCTGCGGTGTCCGGCGGGCTTGCGCCGTGGGCGCTCGGTTCCGACACCGGCGGGTCGATCAAGCAGCCGGCTGCGCTGTGCGGGCACGTCGGCTTGCGTCCGACGTACGGCACGGTGTCGCGCTACGGCGTCGTCTCGTTCGCGTCGTCGCTCGACCAGGTTGGGCCCGTCGCGAAGAACGTGCGCGACTGCGCGTACCTCTACTCGATCATCTCAGGACGTGACGCGAACGATTCGACGACCGTCGACGTTCCGGCCGTCGAGTTGCCTTCCGCCGAAGATCTGAAGGGCCTGCGCATAGGCGTGCCGAAGGAGATGAACGGCGTCGCCGGCATCGAGCCCGGTGTCACCGCAGCGGTGTCTCACGCATTGCAACTCGCGGAGTCGTTGGGCGCATCAGTGGAGGAGTGCTCCCTGCCGCGCTCGGTCGACTACGGCGTCGCGTGTTATTACCTCGTCGCGCCGGCGGAGGCTTCCGCGAACCTCGCGCGTTACGACGGCGTTCGCTACGGGCTGCGCGTCGAT
>DASUKC010000128.1:0-20377 GCA_036278975.1 Gaiellaceae bacterium | reverse complement strand
GGTTCGGTGAGTGCGAAGCAGCCGATCGCTTCACCGTGCGCAAGCGGCGGCACGAACTGCGCCTTCTGCTCGTCGGTTCCGAACTGAAGCAGCGGCAGCGTGCAGGCTGACGTGTGCACCGCGACCGTCACGCCGACGCCTGCATCCGCACGCGAGAGCTCCTCGAGCACAAGGATGTACGACAGAAAGTCGGCCCCCGCGCCGCCGAAGTCCTCGGGCACGCATACGCCCATCAGCCCGAGCGCACCGAGCTCGGCGAGCAGCTCACGGGGAAACCCGTGGTCGCGATCCCACGCCGAAGCGTTCGGCTCGATCCGGTCGCGCGCGAAATCCCGTGCCAGCGCCTGGATCTCGCGCTGCTCGGCCGTCAAGGCGAGGTCCACGGACCCCACTATAGAGCGGTCTATTTCGGTTCTGGTTCGAGCTTGTAGCCGACGCCGAAACGCGTCTGGATAAAGGAATGGCGCGGGGCTGCGCCATCGACCTTTTGGCGCAGCCGGCGGACGAAGACGTCGACCGTTCTATCGCGGTGCGTCTCGCGGCGGCCCCACACCTTCTGCAGCAGCTCGTCGCGCGTCACGACGCGGCCGCGGTCGAGCGCGAGTGCGTACAGCAGCTTGAACTCGGTCGGCGTGAGACCTGCGCTTTTGCCATCGATGAAAGCCTGCACCTCGCGCGGGTCGATGCGCAATTCCTCGATCTCGATCGGGTCGCCGCGCTTCTCTTCCGCCGGGCGAACGCCGCGGCGCGCGGCTGCACCGACGCGCGCGACCAGCTCGCGCATCGAGAACGGTTTCACGAGGTAGTCGTCTGCGCCGATCTCCAGCGCGTGCACTCGATCGTGTTCCGTCCCACGCGCGGAGACGACAACGATCGGTGTGCCGATTCCTTCCGCCCGTGCCGTCTCGATCAACTTCCAGCCGTCGAGCTCCGGAAGCATCAGGTCGAGCACGCATACGTCGGGATTCTCGAAGCGAAGACGCGCCAAGCCCAGCTCGCCGCGGCCGACCACGACAGGATCGAAACCGGCGGCGCCGAGATGGCGCGCCATCCCGTCCGCGATGACGGCATCGTCCTCCACGATCAGGACACGAGCCACGCTTTGAGCATAGAGCCGTCCGGTTGCATTTTCGGTACGCGTCGGGTGTCAGACTGGTGACGATCTGGTGAAACGACCCGAAAACACCCCAGCCAGGGACCACAATCCAGAGCCCGTGGAGCACACGACCTATGACCCAAGCTTCGACAAGCTCCGCACGGGGTTCACCGCTTCGGTCTCGCACGAGCTGCGCACGCCGCTGGCGCGCATCCTGGCACTGCTCGAGTCAGCGGAGCTTCCAGGCGCGGATGTGCCGAGGCTGCTCGACCAGGCGCGCGCCGAGGTCGAGAACGCCGGCGCACTGATCGACGAGATTCTCTTCCTCTCCGAGCTCGAGAGTGGCAAAGAGGTCGTGTCGCTCGGCCGCACGACCGCACTGCCGGTTCTCGAGCAGGTCGTGCAATCTCTTGAACCTTCAGCAACCCGGGCAGGCATCGAGCTACGCGCGGAGGGCGACGGGTCGGTCGACCTGCCGCTCCGCCCGCGCATGCTGCGCATGCTCGTCGAGAACCTCGCCGAGAACGCGATCCGCTACGCGGGTCACGGTGCGCACTTCACGCTGTCGGTGCAACGCGTGGGCGACCTCGCCGTGCTCACCGCAGAGGACGACGGCGTCGGCGTCACGACGCAGGCGATGTCACGCATCTTCGAGCGCTTCTACCGCGGTGACGCCGCGCGTACGACGCGCGGCACCGGTCTAGGCCTCGCGATCGTGAAGCACCTCGTCACCGCGGCCGGCGGCGAAGTCGCCGCCGACGGCGCGCGCGGCCGTGGTCTTCGCATCCGCGCCACGTTCCCGGGATAAAAAGTTGCTCTTGATCTGGCCCATCCGGTGAGCGGGCGGCTTGGCCGCCCACTCACTCGGTGAGAACTACCTGTGGATCTGCTTGAGCGTCTTCTCGGCTGCGACGAGCACGGCCTTTGACTTCGTCTTCGCCATCGACGCGAAGAGGAGCTTCGCGGTGTACTGCCCCTGCTGCCCCTGCGTCAACGCCCAGTAGACCAGCTTGCGTAGCTCAACCGCGTGCGGCGTCGACTTGTGCATGACGACGTACGTGTAGGTGCAGATCGGGTACGCCGCCGGATTTGCCTTCGACGGGTTGACGATGTGCACTTCGTTGTTCGACGGCACTGTCTTCAGCGAGTTGGCCGCCGCGATGATGTTCACGAGCGACGGATAGATGTACTTGCCCGCTGCGTTCTTCACCGCCGCGAACTTGATGTGGTTCGTGAGCGCGTACGCCGTGTCGACGTACGTCACACCGCCCGGGGTCTGCTTCACGACACCGGCGACACCGCCTGAGCCCTTGGCGCCGACACCGGCCGGGAAAGCAGGCTGTGTGCTGGCCGGACCGACCTTCGCGCGCCACGCTGCGCTGACGCTGGCCAGGTAGTCGGTGAAGTTGTAGGACGTGCCGGAGCCGTCAGACCGGAAGACCGGCGTGATTTTCAGATTCGGCATGTTCGCGCCCGGGTTCAGCTTCGCGATCGCGGGGTCGTTCCAGTTGGTGATCTTGCCGAGAAAGATGTTCGCGATCGCCGGACCGTCGAGCTTCACGTGCACCGGTGCACCCGGCACGTTGTAGGCGACGGTGGTCGCGGCGAGCGCCCACGGGATCTGGACGCAGTCGCCGCAAGCCTGCGCCTGCGCCGGCGTGAGCGGTGCGTCGGACGCGCCGAAGTCGACCTGCTTGTTGGTGATGGCCGCGATGCCGGCGCCTGAGCCGACGGCCGAGTACTGCACGGTGTAACCGAACGCATGGCCGAGGGCCGGCGTCCAGGTCGACACCAGCGGAGCGACGAACGTGCTGCCGGCGCCCGAAATCGTCGTGTCAGTTCCTTTTGCGCCGGCAGCGGCGACCGCGGTGAGTGCAATCAGTGCTGCGGCGATGAGGGCGAGCCCTCTCTTCATTGCGAATGTCTCCTTAGCCCTTGGGGTTTGGTTGCTGATGAATGCAGCGTGCCGCGGGTAGACGGCGGCGTGGGCTGACGTGGTGTTACTGCAAGGTGTCGGAGTGGTGACGCGCTATCTGGCTGCGCCGAGCTTGCGCCGCGAGCGCTCGAGCAACAGTCGCGCGGTCAGGCTTGTCACGAGCACGACAACGATCAGGACGAACGCAGCCGCCCACGCCTGCGCGTGCAGGTTGTCGTCCGGCGACTCCGAGTATTCGAAGATCGTCAGCGGGATCGACAGCATCGAGCGCGCAGGATTCCAGTCGACGAAGTTGCCGGCGATCGCGCATGTGAAGAGCAACGGTGCCGTCTCGCCGGCCGCACGCGAGATCGCGAGCGTCGTACCCGTGAGGATGCCGCCGAGCGACGTCGGAAGGACGACGCGCAGCACCGTCTGCCACTTCGACACGCCGAGCGCGTAGCTCGCCTCGCGAAGATGGCTCGGCACGACCTTCAGCACCTCCATCGTCGAGCGCGCAACGAGCGGCAGCATGATGATCGAGAGCGCGAACCCTCCCGCCCACGCGCTCTGGTGGCGGCCGATGCCGATTACCGGGATCTTGACCTTCACCATCAGCGCGAACACGAAAATGCCGATCACGATCGACGGAAAACCGTTCAAGACGTCGAGCCACAGCCGCACTTGGTTCGCGATGCGCGGCGGCGCGAACTCGCTCACGTAGAGCGCGGCCAGCACGCCCGTCGGCAGCGCGAAGAGCGTCGCGATCGCGACGAGGATGAACGAGCCGACGAACGAGGGTGCGATCCCGCCGCCGGCCTGGCCGAAGACCGCCGGGCCTTTCGTGAAGAAGTCCCAGTTGAGCGCCGAGCTACCGCGCGACCCGACCGACCACACCATGAGCCCGAGCAGTGCGATCGCGAAGATCGCGGCGACGACCACCGAGCCTTCGAAGATGCGGTTGACGATCAGCCGGCGGCGCGTGCGCCCTTGGGCCCGCAGCAAGATGCCAAGTGACTCGGGTGTCGCCATCAGCCTCCGCGCTGTAACTCGAACCGCTTCACGACGCGCTGCGCGAGAAAGTTCGAGACGAATGTGATCACGAGCAGGATGAGGCCGAGATAGATCAGCGACGAGACTTGGATGTTCGTGATCGCGCCCTGGTACTGGTTGGCGACGCGGCTGGCAAGCGTGTCGCCCGGTTCGAGGAGCGACGTCTTGAGCGGGATGAAGTTCCCGATCACCTGCGTGACGGCAATCGCCTCGCCGAGCGCACGGCCGAGACCGAGGATGATCGCCGCGACGACGCCGCCGCGCACGCTCGGGACGACGACGGTGCGCACCATCTCCCAGCGCGTCGCGCCAAGGCCCACCGAACCTTCTTCGAGCTCCGTCGGCACGCCGATGAAGAGCTCGCGGCAGATCGACGACGTGATCGGGATCACCATGATCGTCAACACGATGATCGCCGTGAAGACTGTCGACTCCACCCTGTCCTGGCCGTGCGCGAAGATCGGGATCCAGCCAAGTGTTCGCCCCAGAATCGGCTGCAGATGCTGCGCGTCGAACGGGGCGAGCACGAAGATTCCCCAGAGGCCGATGACCACGCTCGGCACCGCTGCAAGCATTTCGATCAGCGTGCCGACGACCAGCCGCACCGACGGCGGCGCGAGCTCGCTCAAGAAGAGGCCGATCGCGATCGAGAGCGGACCACCGATCAGCACCGCGCCGAACGACGTCACGACGGTCCCGATGATCAGGTCGCGCGCGCCGAACTCACCCAGCGTGGCGTTCCACTGGTTGTGCCAGAGGAACCCGACGTTGAACTCCTTGATCGCGGGCCACGCGCCGTACGCGACGCGCCAGATGATCGCGAAGACGACAAGGATCCCTATGAGCGCTGCGAGCGCAGTCAGTCCGTAGAGCAGGCCGTCGCCGATGCGGTCGTGGCGCTTGCGCGTCCGCTTGAGCGGGTTGATCGCCACGGCTTCCACGCGGCCAGCATTCCAGCCGCAACGCCGCGCCGTGGACGTCGTCACCACTCCGACACACGACGTTCACACGGTGTGTACCCCTGGTTCGCACCGGAGCGGGGACACTCGCATCGTGACGTCGATGGAGTCGCTCGCCAAGCTTGCGGTGTCTCTGGAACCGGCGCTGGCTCCGCCCGGTCCGCCGATCTTCGAGATCCGGAATCTCCGCGTCGACTACGGCTCGACGACCGCCGTCAAGGACGTCAGCCTCGACATCAGCCGCCATGCAATCACCGCGCTGATCGGGCCGTCCGGTTGCGGCAAGTCGACGGTGCTGCGTTGCCTGAACCGCATGAACGATCTCGTGCCGAGCGCGAAGGTAAACGGCAGCGTCCTCTACCACGGCGTCGACCTCTACGGCGCGCACGTCGACCCGATCGAGGTGCGCCGCCGCATCGGCATGGTGTTCCAGCGGCCGAATCCGTTCCCGAAGTCGATCTACGACAACGTCGCGTACGGCCTGCGCATCCTCGGGCTCAAGGACAACCTCGACGATCGCGTCGAGCGCGCCCTTCGCGGCGCCGCGCTTTGGGACGAAGTCAAGAACCGGCTCAAGAAATCGGCACTCGGTCTCTCGGGGGGTCAGCAGCAGCGCCTCTGCATCGCGCGCGCGATTGCCGTCGAGCCCGACGTGATCCTGCTCGACGAGCCGGCGTCGGCACTCGACCCGATCTCGACCTCCGCCATCGAAGACTTGATGCACGAGCTGAAGCGCAGGTACACGCTCGTGATCGTCACGCACAACATGCAGCAGGCCGCACGCGTCGCCGAGATGACGGCGTTCTTCAGCCTCGAAGTTCGTGACGACGGTTCGCGCCACGGCGTACTCGTCGAGTACGACTCGACCGAGAAGATCTTCACGCAGCCCTCAGACGAACGCACCGAGGGTTACGTCACGGGGCGGTTCGGCTGATGCGCGCCACGTTCCAGGAAGAGCTCTCTGCGCTCGAGGCGTCGCTGCAAGACGAGGGCGAACTCGTCCTGCGCGCTCTCCGCTCCGCGTTGAATGCACTCGCGCGCGCCGACGAAGAGCTCGCAGACGAAGTCATCGCCTTCGACGACGAAGTCGACGATCGCTATGCGCGAATTGAAGAGGGCGTGCAATCGCTGCTTGCACGCCAGACGCCCGTCGCAACCGACCTGCGTCTGACGCTCGCGATCCTGCGCATCAACCTGCACCTCGAGCGCATGGCCGACTACTGCGTCACGGTCGCGAAGCTGACGAAGCTGATGGGCGACCTCAACGTCGGCGAACCGCGGCTTCAGAACTCGATCGAGGACATGGGCCAGCGCGCCGAGCAGATGATTCGCGTCGCGATGGACGCATTCTCGAACCGCGACACGCAGAAAGCGCACTCGCTGCTCGAGCTCGACGAGCTGATCGACCGCGCGAATCGCAACGCATCCGAGGACATCCTCTCGCTCGGCGATTCTCCGGACGAACGCGAATACGGCTTGCGGATGCTTGTCGTCTCACGCTGCGTCGAGCGCATCGGCGACCACGCCGTCGATATCGGCGAGCAGGTCGTCTACCTGGTGACCGGCGAGTTCCGCGAGTTCTCGGACGCCTCACACCCGGCCTAACCGAGACCGCGAGCCTCCCTGCGAGATCGTCACGCCGCGGTCACGATTCGTTCGCTCGACTCGCAGACTGGGAGATAGACAGAGAAGCTCGTGCCCACACCCGGCGCGGTGCGGATGCCCACATACCCGCCCGACTGTCTCACTGTCTCGTACACGGTCGCGAGCCCGAGGCCTGTGCCTTTCTCTCCCTTGGTCGTGAAGAAGGGCTCGAAGATGTGCTCGACGGTGCTGTCGTCCATACCGACTCCCGTATCGGTCACGGCGATTCGCGCGTAGCGGCCGGCCGGCGCTCCGCCGGCCGCCGAGCCTTCGAGGCCGGTGAGCTCGGCCGGCGCCGTGGAGATCGTGAGGCGTCCACCCCGCGGCATGGCATCACGTGCGTTGACCGCGAGGTTCATGAGCACCTGGGCGAGGCGCCCGCTGTCGATCAGGACGTCGTCGACGTCCGGCGCAAGCGCACATTCGAGCTCGACGTCTTCGCCCAGCAGCCTCCTGAGCATTCGCTCGATTTCGTCGACGACGTGGTTCGGGTCTACGACCTTGGGCTGGTTGACCCGCTTGCGGCTGTACGCGAGCAGCTGTTGGGTGAGCTCGGCCGAGCGCTTTGCAGCCTCGACGACGTGTTCCGCATACTGACGTTGCGTTGGATCGTCGAGATCGAGCAGGAACGATCCGTAACCCTGGATCGCGGTCAGCATGTTGTTGAAATCGTGGGCGATCCCACTGGTGAGCCGACCAACCGCCGCCATCTTCTGCGCCTGTTGAAACTGCTCTTCGAGCGCGCGGCTGGCGGCGACCTCGCTGTCGCGGCCGACCGCGACGGAGATGAGACTCGCCATCAAACTCGTCGTCCGAACGTCGCGCGGCGCAAGGGCGTTTTCGCGTGTCGACATGACCGTGATGACGCCGACCGCCTCGCCGCCGAAGTGGAGCGGTGCCGCGATCAGCGCGCGTGCACCCGTATGGGCAGCCACGCATCGGTCGACACGCGGGTCTTCGGCTGGGTTCCCGCTGATCAAGACCGCGTCCTGCGCGATGGCACACGCCGCGAGACTTTGGCGGGAGAGCAACTGGCCGACCACGAAATCCTCGACACCGTTGCTGGCGCGCACGATCAGCTCGCCGCCCACGCGCACCGAGATCGTCACGCTGCAGTCGACAAGCTCGTGCAGCCGGTCGCAGACCGACTGCAGGAACTCCGACAACTCCCTTCCTTCGCTCAGGTCACGCTGTACGGCTTCGATCGTGGCGAGCCTCCGAGCGTCAAGCGTCAACCGCCCTTCGGTCGCACGCCGCTCGATGTTCAACAGCGTGGTTCGGATGAAGATGAGGCTGATCAGGAGGGCCGAACCGAGAGAAATCACCAGGTAGTCGTCATCCCATCTCGGCGCTCTCGTCGCTAGGACACCGAACACGATCAGCGTCGACGAGCCGAGAGCCACGAGCCGTCCCCATTCGTCGAAACGACGTCGCGGGCGCGGTTCGGCGAGTGTCCACAGCGACGACGACAACGCTGCGGCGCCGAGCGAGACGAAACCCAACAGCCAGCTGAGGTCGAGAGAGTCGCCGAAGACATACGTCCCGTGCAGCGACTGGAGCGCGTACACGGTGTCGCCGAGCACATTGAACACGGCGTAGGCGGCGAGAAACCGGAGCGCGGCATTGCGCGGGCGCCCGAGGATGAGTGGCATCAACGCGACGATCAGCAGCGAATCGCAGAACGGCACCAGCGCAGCGACGCCCGCACTCCAGGCAGAACTGTGCCGGTCGAGCTGCGGGCCGATGACGATCGTGAAGATCAAAAGCACGGCTGCCAGCGAGACGATCGCCGGGTCGATCATGTTTCGGGGTCGACCGCCGATGGAGCGGAGGCTGATCGCTCCGAGGCCCGCCACGATCAACAACACGCCGACGATGTACATGTAGTCCGCGGGCCCGGGAAACGGTGTCGTTGCGCCAAACCAGCCGTAACCGAAGTACAGGAAGTCGCCGAGTGCGCCGCAGGCCGAGCCGGCGGCAAGCGCGTACAACGCCGTCGCAGAGGCGGGTCGATGCCGGCGCGCGCGGAGCACGAGCGCGATCGACGGTGCAATGCCGAGCACGTGGTAGATGCCCTCCCGGGCATCGGCGGACGGGACGAAGAGATAGGCGACGCAGAGCACCAGCCCGGCTGTCAGAAACAGCGCGAGTGCCGTCGGCCGTCGAAGGGGGATGGGGACAGCCGCAAAGGTCTGCGTCGCCATTACCGCAGCCTCACCAGGGAGCCTGTCACGCACATTGGCGGTTTTCCGCGGTGTCGCGGGGAATTCCCCTACCCCGGACGGCGGATCGGGACGGCTACGCGTTCTTCACGAGGATGTTGCCGACACGGGACGCAGCCGTGTCGCAGGCATCGACCGCGTCTTCGAGCGCTTCGTAGATGTCTTTCCAGCGGATCACGACGACCGGGTCTATTCGGTCGTCCTTGAACAGGCTTGCGCGTGCCGCGCGCGCAACCCCGTCCGCTTCGTCTTCGATCTCTTTGATCGCGCGAATGTCGTCGGACGCTCCGTCGAGATTGCGAACGTTGACGAGCAACGTGGCAAGTCGGCTCGTCGCACCCACCAGCAACTCGCAGAGCACAAACGACTGTTTCGTCGGCGATTCGACGCCGTAGAGCCCGAGTAGCTCCGAGGCGTTCTCGATCGCGTCTGCGACGTCGTCGACCGCATGCGCGAGATCGACGAGATCGTCGCGGTCGAGCATCATGCCGAACATCGAATTTGTTCGGCTGAGCAGCTCGGCGAGGATGCGGTCGCCCTCGTGCTCGAGCTCTTTCACCTCTTCTTGCGACGGGCCGGCCGGCCATTCGAAGAATCTGCGCTGGACGACCTCCGCGATATTGCGGGCGTTCTCGCCGGCCTGTCCAAGCAGCGCGTAGATCTCTGCTGTTTTCGGTCCGACCACGATTAGAAAATCCCCTGCACCGGCCAGTAGACGGCGGCCGCCATGAGCGCGGTCGCCGGAATCGTGAGCAGCCAGGCGCGGATGATGTTGCCGGCGACACCCCAGCGCACGGCGGAGAAGCGCTTCGTGGCACCCGCGCCCATCACGGCGCCTGAAAGCGTGTGCGTGGTCGACACCGGATACCCCAGGCGCGTCGCGATGTACAGGATCGTGCCACCCGCCGCCTGCGCGGCGAACCCGCTCGGCGGGTCGATCTTGAACACGCGCTGGCCGAGGGTGCGCATGACGCGCCATCCGCCTGCGTACGTGCCTGCGCCGATCGAGAGCCCGGCCGCGATCTTCACCCACGTCGGGATGTAGAAATGCGAGATCGAGCCGTGCTCGTAGAGCGCGAGCGCAATCACGCCCATTGTCTTCTGCGCGTCGTTGGCGCCGTGCACATAGGCAACCCACGTGCCGGACGCGATCTGGCCGAGACGGAAACCGCGATTCACGTGGCGCGGCGTCGCACGCGCGAAGAACCAGTAGATCGCGATCAGCAGGGCGAAGGCGACCGCGAAGCCGAACATCGGCGAGAACACCGCGGGAATCAGGACCTTGTGCGTGAGGCCGTGCCAGAGCACGCCTTTCGAGCCCGACTGCATGAGCGCGGCGCCGATGAGGCCACCGATCAGCGCGTGTGACGACGACGACGGCAAACCCAGCCGCCAGACGATCAGGTTCCAAAGGATCGCCCCGATCAGCGCGGCGAGCACGGTGTGCTCGTTCGCCAGTCCGGTGTCGATGATGCCCTTCCCGACGGTCTTCGCGACCGCGACGGTCGTGAAGGCACCGGCGAGATTCGCCACCGCGGCAACAAGGACCGCGAACCGTGGCGGGAGGGCACGCGTCGAGACGGTCAGCGCCACCGCGTTCGCGGTGTCCTGGAAACCGTTCGTGAAATCGAAGCCGATCGCGACCACGACGATCACGACCAGCAGGATGGTCCCGCCGCTCACCGATTCTTGACGAGGATCGCCTCGAGGACATCGGCGGCGTTCTCGCACGCGTCGACGGCCTCTTCGAGTTGCTCGTGGATGTCCTTCCAGCGGATGATCGTGAGCGGGTCCTGACCCGACCTGAAGAGATCGGCGACAGCCTCGCGCGACAGGCGATCGCCTTCGTCCTCGAGCTCACGCAGCGCAACGAGCTGGCGCTGGCTGTCCTTGAAGCCTTCGAGTCTGCCCACCGCCTCATGGAGTCGTGTAGCCGCGCGGAGGATGACATCGGCCTGCTGCTGCGCTTTCGCAGGCACTTCCCGCACCTCGTACAGGTCGATGTTGTCGGCGGCTTCGTCGACGTAATCGCAAATGTCGTCGATCGCGCTCGCCAGCCGGTACATGTCGTCCCGGTCGAGCGGCGTGACGAACGTGCGGTTGAGGAGGTTGATCACCTCGCGGGTGAGACGGTCGCCTTCGTGCTCGAGCTCGCGGATATCACGCAGCAGCGCACGCGACTCGGGCCAGTCCTCGAGCAGCCGGACGAGCACAGCAGCGATGTCGCAAACGTTCTCGGACGCCCTGCTGAAGAGATCGAAGAACTCGCGCTTCTGCGGCTTAAGACGCAAGGCTCCTGCCGCGCCTCCACAGCGGCCGAAGGATCGGATCGGTAACGCGCTCGACGAGGCGAACGAGGAAGCGGATCAAGGGACGCGCGAACGTCACTACGACATATGCCGAAACGGTTCCGATCACGGCGCCGGCCAGCACGTCGCCCGGAAAGTGCTCACCGACGATGACCCGGCCGACCGCAATGAGCACGGCGAGCGAGAGGAAAAGAACGCCCGCAAACGAGTCGAGCAGCAGGACGGCGATCGCGATCGCAAACGCGGCGCTCGAGTGGTCACTCGGGAACGACGCATCGGTCTTTCGTGGGCCCCAGATATGAGCGACGTGATGCGTCTGGAACGGCCGGTCGCGGTGCCAGATCGACGAGATGACGCGGTTGACGATCAGCGCGAGCAGGGCGGCGCCGAGCGCGGAGCCCGCGGCCACCTTCCACTTCCGGTCGCCGCCAGGACGGGCGAGCAACCAGAGCGCCACTGCCGCGATGGCGATCGCATACGTGCCGTACGTCTCAATAAACCGAAAGAGGCTCCCGACCCACGAATGGTGCGAGACGAATGTGTTGATCGCGTGGTAGACGCGCCAGTCCACGGCGGGAGACTACTTATCTCGGAGGCTGGCCTAGCGCGTGTAGTCGTAGAAGCCGCGGCCGCTCTTACGGCCGAGGCGTCCCGCCTGCACGTATTGGCGCAGCAGCGGGCACGGTGCGTACTTCGAGTCGCCGAGACCGCGGTGCAGGACTTCCATGATCGCGACGCACGTGTCGAGCCCGATCAGGTCGGCGAGTGCGAGCGGTCCCATCGGGTGCGCGAAGCCGAGTTTCGCGATCGTGTCGATCGCCTCGGGCTCCGCGACGCCTTCCATCAGTGCGTAGACCGCTTCGTTGATGAACGGCATCAGGATGCGGTTCGAGACGAAGCCTGGGTAGTCGTTCGCCTCGGCCGGTTCTTTGCCGAGCTCGCGCGCGAGGTTCCCGATCGCCGCCGCTGTTTCATCCGATGTCTGCACCGCGCGGATCACTTCGACGAGCTTCAGCACCGGCACCGGGTTGAAGAAGTGCATCCCGATCACCTTGTCGGGCCGGCTGGTCACAGCGGCAAGGGATGTGATCGGGATCGAGCTCGTGTTCGACGCGAGGATCGCTTGAGCGGGCAGCACGGCATCCGCGCGGCGGAAGAGCTCTTCCTTCGCGGTCGCGTCTTCGGTGATCGCCTCGATCATCAGGTCGGCGGCGACGAGATCGTCGACGGGCGACACGCGCGCGAGCGTCTCCTCCACGTTCGCGCCGAGCTTGCCAAGGCTCTTCTCCATCGCCGCGATGCCCTTCTCCACCGCACCGGGATACGGATCGTGCAGCGATACGCGCCGGCCCGATGCAGCAACGACTTGCGCAATGCCGCCGCCCATCTGCCCCGCACCAACGACGAGAACGTGTTCGAACTTCATCAGCGCGTGAGGGTATCGGGGTCTGGCCCGGGTCTGACCCCCACCCCAGCGGATCGTCGGAGGAACTTCAGCGGTTCATGCAACGAAAACGAGCGGACGTGCAGGGAAAACGCGACGTCGCACTTCCGTTTGGGGGTCTGGCCCGGGCCTGACCCCGTCTCAGAGGGCGAGGAGGTCGAGCAAAGCGCGTTCGCGTGCGTACGAAAGTGCGCTGCGCGCGTCGTCGAGATTCACCCAACGCACCGCGTCGACTTCATTCGACGGACCCGCCTCGTCGTCGGACGTCATCAGCCAGTAGCGAACTTCCTTCGGCTCGCCGCGCACGTCGTACTCGCTCGCGCCGACGTAGTCGCCGAGCTCGCAACGCAAGCCCGTCTCCTCCCACACCTCGCGAAGCGCGGCGTCCTCCCACGTCTCGTCAGGCTCGACGTGCCCCTTCGGCAGCGACCAGTCGTCGTAGCGCTCGCGGTGCACGATCAAGATCTCACCGTCGCGGACGACGATGCCGCCGGCGGCGCGAATCACGCTTCGATGAGCAGCGCGTCGCCCTGGCCGCCGCCGGAGCAGATCGCAGCCAGCCCGAGCCCGCCGCCGTTACGGCGCAACTCGTGCACCATCGTCCCGACGATGCGCCCGCCACTCGCGCCGATCGGATGACCGAGGGCAACCGCGCCGCCGTTGACGTTCACGATCGCCTCGTCGGCGCCCAACAGCGTCGTGGAGTTGGAAGCGACCGACGCAAACGCTTCGTTGATCTCGACGCGCTTCACATCGCCGATGCTCTTCCCGGCCCGCTCGAGCGCCATCGCGCCTGCGTTCGCCGGCGTGCGGGCGAGATACGCAAAATCGTCGGCAACGTAACCCTGCGACACGATCGTCGCGAGCACTTCCAGGCCGCGGCGCTTCGCAAACTCCTCGCTGCAGACGATCACGCAGCTCGCGCCGTCGTTCACGCCCGGCGCGTTACCCGCCGTCGTCGTGCCCTCGGGATCGAAGACCGGCTTCAGCGCCGCGAGCCTCTCGATCGTCGTGTCGCGGCGAATGCCCTCATCGTCGGTGACATCGCCGACCGCGACGATCTCGTCGTCGAACCGCTTCGCATCCTGCGCCGCCGCAGCCCGTTCGTGCGAACGCGCGGCCCATGCGTCCTGCGACTCGCGCGAGATTCCAAGCTCGCGGGCGACGAGCGAGTTCTGCGCGACCATATGCAGCCCGTCGAAGGTCGACGTCAACCCGTCGTAGATCATCGAGTCGATCAGCTCGCCGTTCCCGAGGCGGTAACCAAAGCGCGCCTTCTTGAGCAAGTACGGCGCGTTCGACATCGACTCCATGCCGCCGGTGACGACGAGCTCGACGTCGCCGGCGCGCACCATCGAATCGGCAATCTCGATCGCACGGATCGACGACGCGCACACCTTGTTGATCGTGTCGGCGGGCGTCTCCTTCGGCAAACCCGCGGCGATCGCCGCCTGGCGCGCAGGCGCCTGGCCCGCTCCGGCCTGCAGCACCTGACCCATGATCACGTACTCCGGCTCGTTCGGCTCGAGCGCTGCTCTCTCGAGGGCCGCGCGAATAACTATCGACCCGAGCTGTGTCGCGTCGTACGACGCGAGCCCGCCGCCCATCTTGCCGAACGGCGTGCGCACCGCACTCACGATCACCGACCTGGCCACTGGGGACGACGGTAGCAACCTTGCTATAGGCTGAAGGCAATGTTCTCGACCCCGACGAGCTGGTGGACCTGGCGCTATGAGCGGGGCGGGAGCCCGGCCGCGTAACGCGCGTCCGCACAGCCCGCACCGCTCGACCTGACGACCCGCAAGGGTCGTTTTCGTTTTCCCATGACCGCAACCGTTCTCGACACCGACCTCCTCACCCCGCTCGCGGCGTACTTGCTGCTGCGCGAGCGCGGCCGCGCGTCGTTCCTGCTCGAGTCCGTAGAGAAAGGACGCCTCGGTCGTCACTCGCTCGTCGGCTGCGGCTCGCGCATCGTCGACTTTCCCGAGGCGGAGACGATCGGCGAACCGATCGTCGGCTATCTCGCCTACGACCACGTCGCGACACTCGAGCCGACAGTGCCGCTGCCGCCCGGTGATGAACTGCCTGAGAGCCGCTTCGTCGTCGCCGACGTGCTGGTGCGCTTCGACCACGCACGAGGCCAGGCGGAGGTGCTCGCGGGCGACCCCGACGAGATCGCCGCGCTGCTTGCCGCACCCACGCCCGCACCTGCCCGCACGACGGCAACCGCCGGCGAGACACAACGTTTGCCGTCGCGCGCAGACTACGAGGCGGGGGTGCGCGCATGTCAGGAGCACATTCGCCGCGGCGACGCGTTCCAGATCGTCCTCTCGCAGCGTGCGGTGCGTGAGACCGATGTCGAGCCGCTTGCGGTGTATCGCGCACTTAGGCGCGTCAACCCATCTCCGTATCTCTTCCTGCTCGAGCTCGACGGCGTTGCCCTCGTCGGCTCGTCACCGGAGACGCTCGTCAAGCGCGAAGGGAGTCGCGCCTCGGTGAACCCGATCGCAGGCTCGACGCAGCCGGGTGACGGAGACGAAGCGCGGCTCCTCTCGTCGGAGAAGGATCGCGCCGAGCACGTGATGCTCGTCGACCTCGGGCGCAACGACCTCTCGCGGGTCTGCGTGCCGGGAAGCGTGAAGGTCGAGCGCTTCCTCGAGGCGGAGCGCTTCTCGCACATCACGCATCTCGTGTCGGAAGTTGCCGGCGAACTGCAGCCCGGCGTCGCGTCGTTCGACCTGCTGCGCGCGTGCTTCCCTGCCGGCACGGTGTCGGGCGCGCCAAAGGTGCGAGCGATGCAGATCATCTCGGAGCTCGAAGGCGTGCGCCGCGGCCCGTATGCAGGCGCGGTTCTCTACGCCCTGCCCGACGGCACGCTCGACGCGTGCATCGCGATTCGCACGGTCGTCATGCACGGCGGCCGCGCGTACCTGCAGGCAGGCGCCGGCATCGTCGCCGACAGCGACCCCGCAGCCGAGCACGAGGAGTGCCTGCGCAAGCTCGCCGCTCTCGAGACGGCAATCCAGCTAGCGGAGCGCGGCGAATGATCTTGCTGATCGACAACTACGACTCGTTCACCTACAACCTCGCCCATCTGTTCGGCGCGCTCGGCGCCGACGTGGTCGTGCGCCGCAACGACGCGATCGACGCCGACGAGGCAGAGCGTCTCGCGCCGTCGCATCTCGTCGTCTCCCCCGGCCCCGGCCGGCCCGAAGAGTCAGGCGCGACGATCGCGATCGTCGGGCGCCTCGCCACGACGACCCCAACGCTCGGCGTGTGCCTCGGCCACCAGGCGATCGTGTCGGTGTTTGGTGGTGAGGTCGGCCCAGCGCAGTCGCTGGTGCACGGCAAGGCAACGCTCGTCACGCACGACGGCCGCGGCATCTTCGGCGGCCTGCCCGAGGACTTCCTGGCGGGCCGCTATCACTCGCTCGCTGCGACGCGCGTGCCGGATTCGTTCGAAGTCTCCGCCACCGCGGCCGACGGCGAGGTAATGGCGGTGCGCCACCGCGAGTTGCGCGTCGACGGCGTGCAGTTCCATCCAGAGTCGGTACTGACACCGCTCGGCGTCGACATCGCGCGCAACTTCCTGGAGGCAGCGTGATCCAGGACGCACTCGCGCAGCTGCTCGACGGCCGCGATCTCACGCGCATGGAGTCGCGCGACGCGATGCACGCAATCATGTCGGGCGACGCGACGCCCGCGCAGATCGGCGGCTTCCTCGTGGCGCTGCGCCTGAAGGGCGAGACTGCAGACGAGATCGCCGGCGCCGCCGAAGCGATGCGCGCACACGTCGTGCCGGTGAAGGCGAAGCGGCAGGATCTCGTCGACACCGCTGGCACGGGCGGGGACGGCGGCAAGACATTCAACATCTCGACGGCAGCGGCGCTCGTTGCCGCGGCCGCGGGCGCGGGTGTCGCAAAGCACGGCAACCGCTCGGTGTCGTCGAGCTCCGGGAGCGCCGACGTGCTCGAGCAGCTCGGGTTTCAGTTGGAGCTCACGCCAAGCCGGATTGCGGAGTCGATCGACGAGCTCGGCTTCGGCTTCATGTTCGCGCCGACGCACCATCCCGCGATGCGTCACGCCGCGCCGGTCCGGCGCGAGCTTGCAGCGCGCACGGTCTTCAACGTTCTCGGCCCGCTAACGAACCCGGCGGGCGCGCGTGCTCAGGTCGTCGGCGTCTACTCGCCGTTGCTCGTGCCCGTGATTGCAGACGTGCTCGCGCAACTCGGTGCGCGCCGCGCGTTCGTCGTGCACGGCGCGGGCGGCATCGACGAGCTCTCGCCCGCCGGGCCGAACCTGGTGTGCGAGGTCGTCGACGGCTTCGTGCGCCGCCGCGAGATCGACCCGCTCGACCTCGGCGTGCCGCGCTGCGCGCCCGAGGAGCTGCGCGGCGGCGATGCGGTGGAGAACGCGGCGAAGATTCGCGACGTGTTCGCGGGCGGCAACGGCGGCCGCCGCTCGGCGATCCTGCTGAATGCCGCCGGCGCGATCGCTGCCGGCGGTCATGCAGCCGACCTGAAGGAAGGCCTAGCGATCGCGCGTGACGCACTCGACTCCGGCGCCGCAGGCGAAAGGCTCGAGCAGCTGATCGCGTTCTCGAAGGCGCCGGCATGAGCTTCGCGGACGCGTTCGGCGAGTTCGGCGCGATCGCCGAGTTCAAGCGGCGTTCACCGTCGGCCGGCGCTCTGCGTCCCGGCGGCGATCCCGCAGAGGTCGCGCGCGCCTATGAAGCAGCCGGGGCGCGCGCGATGTCGGTGCTCGTCGACGCACGCTTCGACGGAACGTGGGATGACCTCCGCGCGGCGCGTGACGCAACGTCGCTACCACTGCTCGCCAAGGGGTTCTTCACGACGAGCGAGCAACTGCGCACCGCCCGCGAGGCAGGAGCCGACGCCGTGTTGCTCCTGCTTCGGGATCTCGACGACAAAACGTGTCGTGAGCTCATGCGTGAAGGAGACGCGCTCGTCGAGGCTCACGATGCAGCGGAAGTACAGCGCGCTATCGCTCTCGACGCTCCGATCGTCGGCATCAATGCCCGCGACCTCTCGACGTTCGACGTGAACCGCGATGCACAGCTCGAGCTCGTGCGCACCGTCACGGGCCGAATCGTCGTCGCCGAGTCGGGAATCGCGGCGCGCGAGGACGTGCTCGAGGCGCGAGCAGCCGGCGCGAGCGCCGTACTCATCGGGTCGATCCTCATGCGCGCAGACGACCCCGGAGCCAAGCTGAAGGAGTTGATCGCATGACGCAGTTCGGCGAGTACGGCGGCCGCTATGTGCCCGAGACGCTGATCCCCGCGCTGGACGAGCTGGCCGCTGCGTGGACGCAACTGCAAGACGACACGTCGTTCCGCAGCGAGCTCGACGAGCTGCTCGCCACGTACGCAGGGCGGCCGACACCGCTCACGCTCGCAGCGCGGTTCGCGCCCGACAGGCGCATCTACCTCAAGCGCGAAGACCTGCTGCACACCGGCGCACACAAGCTGAACAACGCGCTCGGCCAGGCGGTCGTCGCGCAGCGGCTCGGCAAGCGGCGCATCGTCGCCGAGACCGGCGCAGGGCAGCACGGGGTTGCGGCGGCCACGGTTTGCGCGCGGTTCGGTCTCGAGTGCGTCGTCTACATGGGGAGCGAAGACATGCGCCGCCAGGCGCCGAACGTCGCGCGCATGCAGCTGCTCGGAGCGGAGGTCGTGCCGGTCGAGTTCGGAACGCGCACGCTGAAAGAGGCAACGAGCGAAGCGATCCGCGACTGGATCGCGAACGTCGAGACGACGTATTACTTGATCGGCTCGTGCGTCGGCCCGGCGCCGTATCCCGAGCTGGTGCGCGAGCTGCAGCGCGTGATCGGGCGTGAGGCGCGTGCACAGATGCTCGAGACGGAGGGGCGGCTTCCGGAAGCGGTTGTCGCGTGCGTCGGAGGCGGCTCGAACGCGATCGGCGCGTTCTACGACTTCATCCCGGACGAAGCCGTCCGGCTGATCGGCGTCGAAGCTGCCGGCGCCGCTTCGCTCGGCGCCGGTCGCGCAGGTGTCTTGCACGGCGCGCGCTCGTCGCTGCTCGCCGACGAAGACGGCCAGATCCTCGACGCGCACTCGATCTCCGCGGGTCTCGACTACCCCGGCGTCGGCCCGGAGCATGCGTGCCTGCGCGACACCGGCCGCGCGCAGTACGTCACGGCGACGGACGAGGATGCGCTCGCTGCGTTCCATCGCCTGTGCGAGACGGAGGGAATCGTCCCCGCACTCGAGTCGTCTCACGCGCTCGCCCGCGCACTCGACCTCGACGCAGAGCTCGTGCTCGTCTGTCTCTCCGGCCGCGGCGACAAAGACCTCGCCGAGGTCCTCGGCACGTGAAGAAACTCGTCGTCTACCTAATGGCGATGCCGGAGACGCCGGCGTTGGTGGAGGCTGCGGTCGACGCGGGCGCGGACATCATCGAGCTCGGGTTTCCGTTCTCGGATCCGCTCGCCGACGGCCCGCTGATCCGTAGGGCCGGTGAGCGTGCACTCGCAGCCGGCATGCGCACGAAGCAATGCCTCGAGGTGCTCGCCGCGACGCGCGAGCGCGTCGCCGTGCCGCTGATCCCGATGACGTACGCGTCGATCTTCGACGCCTACGGCTGGGAGAAGCTCGCCGCCGACGCACATGCCGCCGGCGCGACGTCGCTGATCGTTCCCGACCTGCCGGCCGACGTGCACCCGGAGCTGAAGCGCATCCAGCTGGCCGCGCCGACATCGAGCGACACTCGGCTCGAGCTTGCCGCGAACACGACCGACGGCTGGCTGTACCTCGTCACCGTCACCGGTACCACCGGCACGCGAGCCGAGCTCGCCCCCACGCTCGCGCCGCTCGCAGCCCGGGCTCGCGCCGTCACCGACGGTCCGCTCTACGCCGGCTTCGGCATCTCGACGCCGGACCACGCGCGCGCCGCCGCCGAGCTGGTCGACGGAGTTGTCGTCGGCTCCGCGGCAGTCGCCGCAGCGGAGCAGGGGACGAAACAGCTCGTCGAGCTGGTCAGTTCGCTTAAATCGGTCCTGTGAAAGCAGTCGTCGTCGGCGCCGGCGTCTTCGGCGCGTCAACCGCACGCGCACTCGCGCTGCGCGGCTGGGACGTCACGCTGCTCGAGCAGTACACCCCCGGCACCGTCCGTTCCGCGTCGGGAGGCGACACGCGGCTGCTGCGCGCCGCTCACGGCAACGTCGACTGGTACGCGCAACTCGCGATGCGCGCGCGCGAGCAGTGGATCGCGCTGCAAGAAGAAACCGGTGCGCACATCTGGGAGCCCGTCGGCGTCGCCTGGTTCGCGCAACGCTCCGACGGCTTCGAGGCGGCGAGCCGCGACGCGCTCGAGCGACTCGGCATCCGCCATGAATGGCTCCGCCCCGACGACGCGCGCGGCCTCTTCCCCGCGCTGCACACCGACGATCTCGAGGCCGTGCTCTTCGAGCCCGACGCCGGCGTCCTGCATGCGCGCCGCGCAACGCAGGCACTCGTGGAAGACGCAGAGCGCCGCGGCGTGACGCTCGACGCGACGCGCGCGACGCCGCGCAACGCGCCGGAAGCCGACGTCGTCGTCTGGGCCTGTGGCGCGTGGCTGCCCACCCTTTTCCCCGAGCAGGTCGAGCTGACGCTCTCGCGGCGCGACGTCTTCTTCTTCGGCGGCGACGGTGCGTGGCGCGGTACTCCCGGGTTCTGCGACTACGACGCCATGTTCTACGGACACGGCGAGGTCGC